>JALOAD010000081.1 GCA_023228995.1 Candidatus Muiribacterium halophilum | reverse complement strand
CAAAACGACCTTTTGCTTGATACCAATAAACTCTAAGTGGTTTATAGTTATTTTTTAATGGATCACCATCTGGTCGCTCAGCATCAGTTAATAACTTATGAAACAAATTCATACCATTTGGTGTGGATGTGATAATAATTTTAGAATTATCTATACCAGATACTGTTGGGTAAGCTGCTGTATAATAAGGTTCTATAATAGTTGATGGAATATGTGCAAATTCATCCATATATAATAAGTCAATACTAAACCCAACTGAAACAGTCTTTGACCTAGCTGATGTTTTTACACGACATCCATTTTCAAATGTTAATGACTTTTGATTCCATATTTTTATACCAGGTTTCAAAAAAAATGGCAATTGTGTATATATACCTTTAATTTTATCTACAATTTCAATAGTTGTATCTCCTTTATTAGCAACTATCATAACATTTTTATCATTCTTAAATAAAATAGTATGTATAATAAATATTGATGCTGATATTGTTTTACCCATCTGTCTACTACACATTAATATATTGAATCTATTATTTACAAAATTATCTAATATCTCATTTTGATAATCTCTCAATTTTATATTATTTATAGAACCATCTTCTGTTTTAACTTTACAATACTTCTCAGTGAAATAATGTATATCCATAGCACATTTAATATACTCTACTTGTTCATCTTCAGTCATCATAAATGTGATGTTATCACGTCTTAATCCAACCTCACTATTCATCCAAGGATTTTCAAACCTTTTAAGAATAACACCATCATTTAATTTATTAGTTGCATCATTTACTATTTCTGTAGTAAAAATCATTTGTTTTTCAATAACTCCACTTTTATCTTTTTTTACGAAAGCCATAAATTCTATTTTTTTCTATTGTTTCTAAGTTTGATAATCTGATAAAATCTATTTTATTGATTTTACTATATTCATTTTTAATTTTATCCTTTAATTATTTTAGCTTAAATTATTTTTCTATTAACAAATGCATTCTCATTTTAATACATTCTTCTAAATTTGTTTTTTACTGTAAAAACACATAAAGACTAAAATTTTAATATATATATTAAAAAAAAGTTCTTCTATGGCAAAAAATGACAATGAAAAGAAAAAGATTAAAGATGAATTTGATGAAATACAATCTGATTTTACAAATTATGACATGAGTGCACATTTGGGTATGCCGATTCTTTTGCCAAATTTGGGTGAGATTCAATTGTATGATTATGATAGTGAGATGGAAGTTGCTTTACAACAAGCCAGAATTGTTATAGAGTCTTTAGTTGATTTATATCTAGGTGATGTTCCAGCATTAAAGAAACATTCATATATAAAAAATAAGATCGAAGAAGATTCTAAAGTATATGCAGAAACTATATTTTTATCAAATATGACTAGAAAGGCATATTTAACACAGATGAAGCAAGTTGATAATGGTGAAAATTCAGCAAGAATGCATGAAGTACTTAATCAAACAGTCACTCAAATACGTGATAATGTTAAGTTTACATCCACTCAAAGAACTGAGTTGGAAAAATTTTATAAAGGTTTAAGAAAGGATTTAGGTTTACAACAAGAGATAGAAACACCTGAGGTGATAAAAGCACAAAAAGAAGCAGTTACTAAAGCTATTGAAGCTACACCAGAAGCAAACACTGGTGTAATTACAGATAATAGAAAACTTAATGATATGATTGCTAATGCTTTACTTAAAAAAGAAGATGAAAAAAATAATAAAAAGTCAAAAAAATAGATTAAACATTAAAAGATTCAAATGTTTTAATCAAATTATTTAATGTAATTAATATTTTATTAACAATGAATGGTTTTACTTTATTGGTAGTTACTTTATATGTAATAAGATAATGATCAATATTAAGTTCTTCTTTAATTCTATTTTTCAGTTCATTATCATTTTTAATTAATTTCAAAAGATAATCATTTATTAAAGAAGATTGTTTAATTAATCTATCATTATCACTGAAAAGATATATTTTATCATATTGTTGTTGTGTATTATTATCAAGATTTAATGTACAATTCAATATTATTTTAATAACATTAAGACAAATATTATCCTGATTTCTATTCATAAAAGTTTCTGATACAAAGTGGTATTTAGATATTATTAAACCATTTTCTTGTAGAGTTTTTTCCATTTTTGAAATCATTTTTTCATAATAAGCTTTATTATTTTTAGAGCATATTATATGAATATCACCAGATTTATTTTTAAGTTGTTGAATTATAGTATTATTTATTGTAAAATCAATATTTTCTATTAATTCTGTATTTAGAAATTCTTGTAAAGAAAAAGCTAAATTTGATATATCTGCTTTATAATTTTTAACTTTTATTTTAAGTGTATTGAATATATTATTTGGTAGATAATATATTTGATCATTCATAGTTATTTTATTATCAAGGTATTTATAGATACCATTTTTTATAAGATTGAAATCTGATTTATTTATTTTTAATATAGGTATACTAGGTTTTGATTTATCTACAATCCAAACTTTATTATCAACAGATAATAAAGTATCAATATCTATGAAATAAGCATTCATTGTTATATTTTTCTTTTTCTTATATATTAAAAATAAAAACCTCAAATTACTTTGAGGTTTTTATTTTTAGCGAATTAATTTGTTATTTAATGCACATTCATAAATTAGAGGGAGATTTATTTGTTGATTAAAATTATCTCTGATATCTTTTAATGTTTTTGAGCAATCTACTGCATTTATTACTTTATCACCAAATTCTTCTATGAAGGTGTTATTACATTCATACCAATGTTTATTATAGTGTTTCAAACTCATCCATTCTTCATCTCCACCACTTAACCAATATAGTGCTTTTTGTGGATTTATGTCATTTTCAAGCATTTTGTTATCAATTAATGTTTCCCAAATAGGATCATTGTTATCATTTGTTCTCATTAAAATAGCTACTGCTTCTGCTACATCTGTAGTCATCATGTCAACCCCTATTTCAAAAAAATGTTCTACATCATCTTTGATGAACTTAAAACTATTTCCTTTTTTTAGCACCATTAGATCTTGCTGATTCAAAATTTCCTTAGCTTCTTGTTTTTCAAGTGCAATTCTTTTTCTCTTCATGATTTTTAATTATTTTTATTTTTACTTAGATAAGTCTAAACCAGATAACCATTTCCCATCAAATCTACCATTTTCCCATATACCATTTTCCCATATACCATGAAAACTACCATCTTTGAATATGCCATAATACCACTTACCTGATAGATAAGATCCATCATGCCAAATAATAGTATTATGGGAGATTTCAATTTTAGCATTTTCAAATTCACTATCAATTAACCAATAAAATTTTTCATTGTGTAATATATCTTCTATTTGTTTAGGATTGGTTATTATTTTATTTTTATATTTCAATTCTTTATATTTCATAGTTCATTTGTTTTAATTATATATTTTAATTTTTTATAGTGAAATATCAAAATCATTGAAATTATTAAAAAAATAAAGATTTAGAAAAAAATAAAAAAAGCCAAGAAAATATCTTGGCTTTTATATCATTGTATATTAATATGTTATAATTTTGTTGATGTGAGTAGTAGCTATAAAAGTTCCTTTGTTGGTAATATTAGAGTTACTAAAATCAACAAAAATTTTAGCATATGAATAATTCTTTTTATAGACATTATCTCATCATACAATAAATTAAGATTTTTACACAACTCTTTCAATTCATCTTCTGATTATTCTAAATCAATGCAAATTACATTTTCTCTATTTAGTTTCACAATTTATTTGTTATTTTTTACTTTATGTAAAAATTTTTTTTCTTTCTTGCTTAACCCTTCTTCTGAATAACCACATTCAGTAAGTCTGTCTATGAGATAATCTATTGTATATTCTGATGTAGTGTTGTATATTTCTTTTATATGAGAAGGTATTTTAGGACATTTAATAGGTTGTATTTTTTCAAAATATACATTATTTAAACAATTACATACACCTTTAATTCTAAATAATAATCCCTCCAGATTTGCATCATCCTTAAAGATCTTTTTATTTTCAGGTGTATTTAGAAACATATAAGCAGCTGGTTTATATACTCCAATTTTATAAAACCAAATCTTATAATATGTTTTTTTATATTGTTTTAATAAATAAAAATCAATATCATATTTTTCTGATATTGCATGAAGTTGCATATCATTATGTGCTTTGAAGTTTATACAAATACAAATATCATCCATAATCTTAATTGTTTTATTTTGCAAAAATACTACATTTTTTCATATAAACCAAAAAAATAGATTTATTTTTTAATATATACTATGAAAAAATAGTATAGAAATATGAAATACATAAATAATAGAGATAAATTTTTAAGTATAAAGTCAAATATTATAACAGAGAGTGTTGATAATAGTGGTCCTTTTGCTAATGATATACCTTGGAATGATTCATTAATTGGTCGTTTAATTAATTCAATGATTAGAAAAGCTAAAATTGGGGTTAATCTAAATCAAATGAAAAAAGTAGAGCAACAATTAAGAGATACACTAACTGAGATGATTGCTATATCAGCATTAGAGAAATCTCCAGATTCTGATAAAAAAGAATATGTCAAAATATTTACTTATTCATTTATTGATGCTTTGGATAAAGCTATTGAAAATGGTGATGATTTATCTATTATCAAAGATTTGAATAATAATACTATTAATGAAATTAAATCATTTGAAAACTTTGATAAAAAAGATGAATTAGTTTCTAAATTGGAAGATTTTAATAAATTTTTAAATAATTTAGATGAAATAAAACCAGAAGAAAGGGATGTAAATTATAACGAAGAATTCTATAAATCAACTATGGGGTTATTAAAAAGTGTTATAGATTTATGTGATGGTAGAAAAAAACTTATTAAAAATATTACAAGTAATCCAATAAATGATCCAACTGCAGCAACTAATGCAGTTGTTACTGATGATAAGGAAAAAGAAGATAAAAAAGAAGATGGTGTTGTAGTCAATGATAGTTATATATTTGAAGATATATCAAATATAGCAATTGATAAGGTATATAAAGCTTTAGATATTACTAAGGTTATGGAATTATATCCAAAAATAAAAGAACTTTATAATAAATCATTAAATAAAGATGAATTAAGTAAAAAATGGGTTATATCAGTAGGTGAACAAATAATAAAAAATGAAGCAACTAATGGAACCAATAAAAAAACCTTAACAGAATTATTAAAAGAAAGTACTATATATAATGATATACCTAAAGCTATATCTCTTTTATCAAATTACATATTACCATTTAGTGAAAATTTAGAAATAGCCAATGAAGAAATTAAAGATTTCATAAATAATTATAATAATATTAAAAAGTTATATTCTAAATTGAATATATCTGAAAATAAATTATTATCGTATAATAATTTTATATTTGAAAATAATGATAATAATATAATTCAAAAAATTAGAGATTATTGGAAAGAACATATAAATGTGGAAGATTTTGTGGTAGATAAATCAGATGTTAAAAAAATTGAAAAAAACCTTGATAAAATTTCTGATGAAAATGATAAAGAAGGTATTGTTATATCTGGTATAGATCCAATAATTAATATAATTAAATTATTTAATCGTGCTTATAAATTACACACTACACAAGTAATACCAACTGGTAGATCTGGAGGTAGGGTTTCTAATAAAACATTTAGAGAATATACAACATTTGGTGGTGGAACTCCTCAAGATGCTGGGTTTAGAGGTGGTCCTTATAGAAATAATGTGTTATTTAATAGTTGGGAAAATACAGTGTTAAATATAATTAGTGAGTCTAAATATCAAAAAGTATTTAGAGGAGAAACTGTTATAAAGACTGAAAGTGGTGTGGTTATTAGAGATGCTGGTAAAAACCTATCTAAATTTATGATTGATATGTTAAATGGTGAACATTTATATAAAGATAATAATAGTAAAGGTGGGGCTCAAGCTGAACTTATTTATAAATATTTCAATATTAAAATAGATGCTGCTCAAATGGCTATTGGTGGTATATCAGAATTAAATAGCAATGCTAAAAATGCATCAGGTATAAAAACTAAAAAAGTTATATTCACTAAAGAACCAATTATATTTGATACTAATAAAAGTTTAGAAAATACATTCTTTGCTGCAACTGTTTTCAAAGATTCTAAAAAAATGCAATATTATTTTAATATACAAAGTATTGATAATACATATGCTTATGTATCATATAGTACTACTATGTATTTTTATGAAAAATATATTGAAGCTGCTAAAATTAACACAGAAAAGGGAATAGAACAAGGAAATTTACCAATGAATATTTATCGTTATAAAGATATAGAAGGTAATGAATGTATTATTAAAGCTACTAGAATAAAAATTGATAATCTTATAGATAAATCTGGTGATTTCAAACTTAAAGGTATAAAAGAATTTGAATATCTATATAAATATAATGATGGTAAAAATATACCAAATTCTAAATCTATCAAATCTGAAAAAATTGATAAATTAGATTTTGAAAATTGTTATACACTTGCAGAAGTTTCAAAAAATGATAAAGATGATGATATATTCATAAGACTTAAAATGCCAAATAATCAAGAAGTTAATAAAACTGTTATGAAAGTAGGTGGTTTCACTGATATTTCTAAATCAGAAAATATAAATGATATTAAAGCATAATGAAAAGATTAAAAACATACAAATTATTTATAGAAGATAACACAGATCAAACCACAATAGAAATGGCTACTGATAGAATGGAAACTATAAAAAAACAAATAAGTGAATATAATCAAAAAAAATCACAAATTGATACTATATACAACACTAATAATGATAATGAGATTATAAAAAATAAAATAGAATCACTATTAGGTAAAAATGATAAAGACAGAAATCCTTTTTTAGTAGAATATTTACATATTGCTAAATTACGCAAATCTATAGATGATAATCAAAAATCAATTGCTAATGATAAAATCAAAAAAGATGATTTAACCGAAGAATTAAGATTATCAAGTGATCAAAATATTAAAAATTTACTTAATGAAAAAATATCAGAGATTAATAAAAGAATAAGTGAAAAAACCAATAAAACACCTTCTATCAATAAAGAAATAATGGAAGCAGAGAAATCTATTAAAGATAAAATGAAAAAAATGGAAATTGATATACAGGAATATATTAAAAAAATATCTATATAAAATAAAAATGGAAAAATATCATTTTTTTCTATTAATATATACATTAAATAAAAATAATTTAAAAATATGACACAAATTCAAATTGGTAAATATAAAAGACCAGGTATATTTGTTGAAGAATATGATAACTCAATCATGGCTACACAGATTGTTGAGGGTATTACTAATATGGTAATTGGTATTTCCAAGAAAGGTCCAATTAACACCCCTATTAGAATTACAACTGCAAGTGACTTAGAAGCTATATTCGGAGGCATTGATAGAGGGTTAGAAAGAAAGGGATCTTATTTTCAAAGAACTATATTAAAAATGATTGAATCTTCTCCAGTTTATGCTATTAATCTTTTAGCAACAGATGATAATTTAGATAAGATTGAATATAAATCTTTATCTTCTTCATCTTCTTATACTAATGATAAAATAAAAGAAGGAGCATATAGAAAATTCTTTGATACTACTGGATTTTGGAAAAGAGATACAGAATCTTTCCTTACTTTAACAAAAGATAATTCTGGCTATCAAGAAAAGGCTTTTAATATAACTAACATATCTGATAGATTTATATCTGTTTTCATAGTTAAATCTTCAAGAACTGGTTTTGATAGAACTTTAATAGAATGGTATGGCTCACAAGAAAAATTACCACCTTATGTAAATGCAAATGATTATGCATCTGACTATATGGTTGATGTTTTGGTAGTAGGTGGAGATTGGTCCAATTATCAAACATTAGCAATTGATAAAAGATGGAGTGCTTACTTCAACACATCTGGTTTATTGAAAAATGAAATTAGAAATTTTGCTAATGATAGAAATGTTACTCTACTTGGATTTTATGAAGGTTTATCATTAATTCCTTATTTCAGAGATAATAATGGTAATAATCTTTTCATTGAAACAGTTATTAATAGAGATACTGATAAAACTGGTTTATTCTGTGCTTTTAATGCTGATTTAGTTGAAGCTGATTACTATAATGGTATGTTAGACTTAGTAGGTCATACAATTGTTGGAACAAATGCTACAAGTTTAGATTTCTTATCTTATAAAGAAAATATATCTGAAACAATAGATTTAGTAGGAACACCTTTGGATTTACCTGGTAATGTTACTTCATTGAGTTCAACTAAAGATACTATTGCTTTACCACATGCTTATGGTTTAACACCTTCAGTATCAGGTATTATAGAATATGCAAATAGAACTGCATATTTTTCAGAAGGATATATTTGGGGAATGACAGCATCTGATATAATAGCATCCAGTGCATCATTATCAGTTGAATACACTTCAACCTCAGAATCATATGCTGTGATCAGTGATAGAATGATTCCATTAAATAGTGGAACTACTAATTTAACTTTATCAGCTAGTGATTATATAATGTCAGCAACTACACAATCTTATGTATCTACATTTGTATTAGATTCAAATGGTGCTATTAAAACTATAACAAGTACAACCACTCCTATTATTTCATTGAGTGATATAGTTTTAGGATATGCTGAATATGATGTAGTAAATGGTGAATTTGACACAGCGTCTTATTCTATGACTCCTCTAACTATTGATGGAACCGGATATGTTCAATTGGGAACTGCTTCTGATTATACTATAACTGAACCAGTTGATGGTACAATTAAAATAGAATTTACTGATACAATAGGAACTAATTTAACATATGAACAACAAAGAAGAGTTAAAATGTTCAATCGTATAGTAAGTTTAATATCTTCAAGTAATAAAAATAAAATGGCTATTTGTTTAGGCTCTAATAATGCAAAAGCAAGTTTAGAAAACATGACAATTGCTAACATAGTTAATGTAAGTACAAGTAATAAATCATTTGAATTAATCACTGATTTAACAAGTGCACAATTAACAGATATAGTAAAAGGTGAATTTGTATTATATACTATTGATAATGAATATATTTTAGGTAAAACTGGTATTTCTACTACAAATGATATGGCAGATTTAGAAGGAGTTGGGGTAGCTGGTAAATATTCTACTATATATACTAATTTCTATGATGGTATGATAAATACTGGAGATTATTTCTATGGAAATATATTAACAAAAACCACGGATATTACATTCTTAGAAGGTGAAAGTGCTACTCAATCAGTAATATATTCAGGTAATAATTATATAATTTTTGAAGATTTTGATCCAGTATTTGCTTTATATGATAAAATAAAAGTACCTGGTTCTCAATTAAACACTAACACATACACAATCAATTCAGATTCTTCAATGGCTACAACTATAGCAAATGATCTTAATCAAATTGGATATGGATATGAAATAGTAGAAGAAGTAGAGGGAGAATCTCTTTATAACCAAACTATAGTATATGACATCAATGATAAACACACATTGAATATGTATTTAACATCAGATAATTTATTAAATATGACTTTTCCTGATGGTGAAAACATTACAAAAGATATCAACTTATATAATACTATATCAATTCAATCTGCTAAATCTAATTACAAGCAAACTGTTGAAATTGAAGCTTCACCAGCTGGTTATATAGAAATTCCAAATAAAATATTAGTAAAGGCT
>JALOAD010000080.1 GCA_023228995.1 Candidatus Muiribacterium halophilum | reverse complement strand
CCTTGTTCTTTTAATATTAAAGAATATAAAGATAATTGAATTGAATATTCATGTAAATGACATTTATCATATTTATCAAAAGGTGGTAATAAATACTCTCCAAAATTATTTTGAGTTGTTAATTCCTTATTTGTTTTATAATCAATTATGAATAGTTTATTATTATAAATAAATAATGCATCTATGGTGCCCGCTAATTTCCATTTTTTAGAGAATATACGAACTTCATTAGCAATATTAGTTAATTTATAAAGTTTAGAGTTATGTATTCTATTAAACTTATCAATTCGATCTATAACCTCTGGATTTTGTGGAAGTTTTTTCCACTTTTTGTTATAGTAATATTCAATCCATTCATGAACTTCTGTGCCTAACATACCAGCATAATTGGCTTTATCTTCCCACATTTTCAGAACTTCTTCTTTGGATACTCCCAATTTTAGTGCTATTCCTTCAGCTCTATTTTTATCAAATGGAATGTGAAATTGCTTCAAAAATGTTGTAACTGATTCATATACTTCACCATCATAAGTATAAATATGAGGTATTGGATCAAATTTGAATAATGGATCACTATATACTTCTAATTGTTTTCTAATTTTTTCTATCATTTAATAATTCTTTTAATTTTATTTCTCTAATTATTTTTTTCAAATCTATACCACAGAGGTAATTACATGATTTTGTTTGTAATTTTTTTATTAGTTGAATAATGTTTCTAATCTACTATTTCTTATAGCATATTGGGTAATTTTGAAAATTCGATCAGATTCTGTTTTTATAATATGTGAATCTTGTTGTCTAAATATACTAAGATAACAATTTAATACTAAAAATGCATCTACTACAAAATCTTCTGTTAGTGTAAAATGTTCAGAATATTTACTAAGTTCTCTTCTTTGGAGAGGTGTTAATGTATCATATAAACTATTTTTAATTAGATTCTTAAACATATCAAATTTTTGATGATTAATTTTAGGAATTTTTTCATCATTTCCTAAAATGACTTTTCTAATATTAGAAAATTTAATAGTATGTCCTACTAATGATTTAATAGATTCAATTTGATCGTCAAAAGATTCCTCATTTAATCCTTCAATAGCACTTTCAGCAATCTGTGTAATACCGGTTAAGTGTTTTTTATTTAATTCAATATTATTACCTCTAATCAAACTAAATTTGTTAGATCGCAATCCAACATAAAATGATAATTTTCTGGATCTGTCTGTAGAATTTTGTATATAAAAAGTTTTTTGAAAAATTATATCATTTATAGTAACTTCATCAGATACTAATGTTAAATATTGTCTACCTTTTGTAATTAGAAATTCATACTTTGATATATTGAAATTTTTTTCAATTAACTCTATTTTTTCTTTTAGATATTTAGATAAATCAAATATTTCATATCTATTAGATACATTTGAAATGTTGATAACAACACCATTGTACTTTGTGATAACTTGATTATTAGTTCTTTCAATTGATAATTTATCAATTTTTTCAAACAATTCTTCTTTGTTATAATCTCGATACATAATTATAATTTTTTGTGATTAAATAATATGCAAATATACAACATTTTTTGATATAAACAACTATAAATAAAGAAAATTTGAATATTTTTCTTCATCATTTATATCAATATCCATAGTTACATATCTGGTGGATGTATTGAAAGAAACATGAATTATTGATTGATAGTTAGATGTCTCCTCTTTTAGTAAACTATCTATTAGAATTTCTCTTTCTTCTTCTAAACTTTTGGACTCATAATCTATTTTAATATTTATATCCATTCCTAATTTATTTTTGATGAAATTATTTATATTATATAAATAAACATTAGGTTTTCTTATATAATTCTTATAAAGAAAAAGTGAAAAAATCACAACTCTTTTAATATAATTGTGATTTACTTCATTTATGTCTAATTTCATTACCTTTTTTTAATTTTATCTCGTATTTTAGCAGCTAATTCATAATTTTCTTTATTTATGGCTTCCTCTAATAGATATTCTAAATCATTTTCTTCCACATTTTCAATATCATCATTTTTTTCCTCAACAAAATTATCTTCCTTTGGTGCAGTCCCATCATCATTCATTGCTATAGATACATTATTAAACACCTCTCTTGAAATTTTGATAGGAGAATTGTATATTACCGAAAGTGTTATGGCTTCTGCTATATTACATTCAAATTCAAAATCTGAAAAAATCAATTTACTATAAAATAATCCCTCTAATACAGAATATATATAAACTTCTTTAAGTTTGGTATTATATATATCTGTGATTTTTTTAATTAGATTATAAATATTGCTATTATTATGTGTTTTTTTATTTTCCAAGTTTTCTAATATTTGTATAGCTTCGTGTGATTTTATAATAATAGGTATTTTCCTATTACTTTTTAATTCAGTTAGAATTAAGATATAAGAATCTAAACCAGCATTGCTATATGATAAAGCTAATATTTTTACTTCTTTTTTCATATTATTTCTTTTTTAATTATTAAAATTGATTTTTTGACTATGTCTGGTGGAAATACCATAAAGGTATCATCTTCTAATGATAATTCAAATCCACCTAAATGAAATTTCCTTGACATATCAATTAAATCATTATATTGTTCTTGTGATATTTTAGCTTTTTTTCCTAAAAAATCACCAAAATCATTTCTTAATATTATCTGAACATTATAAAAAACTTCCATAATAATTATATGGAAGTTTTTTGAAGTTGTTTTATAAATTATTCTTTTTTATTAATCTTTTTAATTTCAGATAATTCTTTTTTGAAAGATAGTAAAATGTGTTTGGCATTTTCTGTAAATTCACTTGGACTATTATCTACCATATATAATAGATAATCTGTTCTTTCTTCAGCAGATACAACCTTCAAAAATTTGATAACATTCTCAATTTGATAATCTTTTAAGTTATCAACTTCTATATCTTTTAAGGACATTAGTAATTCGGATGTTTTATCTCTTTGGTATTTTTTAAGAGAAGTTTTGATTTCATCAAAACGTTCTAAAACATCTTTAATTGATAAGTTCATTGAGTCTTGGCAATATCTAATGAAATTGACAGATGTGTTACCAATATAACCACTTGCTACTTCTCTTAAAATTGGTAAAAATTCAGAAGGACTTGAATCTTTTCCATAATTAGCTATAATAAACTCAGATAACATTGTCCAAGATCTTGGAGTTGCATAAGCTTTTGTATTATCATCTGGATTGATATATAGTTTATCTGGGTATGCTTTGATAAAGTTAGTAACAATTGAATGACAATTGTTGGTTGCAAAATTTTCTAACCATTCATCTACACCCAATGTGTGTTCAATATGAATTAAACGATTATTTAAGGCGGCATCAAATTCTTCAACATCAGTCATGTCATCATCTCCCAAGTTTCCAGAAGCAATCATTAATACATTATCATTGAAAGTGAAATCTGTACCAATTTGTCTTTCAAGTAATATCTGTAGTGCAGCATTACGTACTTGTTGATTTGCTCTATTTAATTCTTCAAAGTGAATAATAGTAGGATGTGAATTAGAATTTACTGCCCATCTTGGGATTACAAAATCCAAACATTTTACTTTTTTATCTACATGATCAACATCTGATAGATAAGGGTACATACCTAAGTCAGTTTCATCAGCTTGTGATAATCTGATGTCTTTGTAGTTAAACCCCATTTTATCTGCGATATTTTTAGCAATAGCAGATTTAGCTACTCCAGGTTTAGCAGTTATGTATAGAACACCATATTTAGCCCACATTATAGAGAAATATTTTTGTTCTCTTGGAGATAATTTTTTAAGATTTTCTTTCATTTTAACTGGCATTTCTTTTGAATTTTGCATAATTTTTTATTTATGTTTAATAATTAATGATTTCTTTATTTATTTGTGATGCAAATATACATCATTTTTTTTGTTCTATCTAATTTTTACAAATAATTAACATTTTTGATTTTTTCCACTCCATAACAACATAGCTTCCAATATCATCACCATAGCCATTGTATCTAATTCACAATATCTAAATAGACCATTTCTCATAGCTACCCTCTTTTCTTCATTAATATGGGAATATTGTAGATAGTTATAAGCAATCAAGGCAGCTCCACCATCAGCAATTGAATTGAACTCATCATCTTCCTCTATATTATCATCTAAATTAATATCTGATATAACTGGTAGAGTTTTATATGGATTATTATTAAATTCTTCTTGTAACCAAACATGGTCATCAAAATTTAGACTTTTTATTTCTAATTCTTTACCATATAATCCACCTTTACTATATTTATTCCTCAATTCTTCACAATCATTTAGAATAGCTGGTAGTATATTTTTGATACTAATTTTACCATTAGTACTTGGTGAATAGTAAAAATCTTTTACTATTTCATATAGATCTACCATACATCTATCACCATATGTGTAATCTTTATCTTTTGGTGTTATTTTATATTTAGTAATATTATCAATGAAATTTAATAGTTCAGTTTTTTCATTTTGTTCAATTTCACCAATTTCACCATCTACTATTTGATCATATATCATTCTTAGATAATTATTTTCATGATTATGATATCTAAATATAGTTCCATTATCTGAAGATAAACTTTTTTTCAATGTTCTGATGAAGTCTAAATTAGGATAAACTCCTTTTTCAAAATGAATATATTGATCCTTGTGCTCTATTTTTCCATCTTCATGTAAAACATGGTGACTAAATTGAAAAGCAATTCCTTGATAAGGAGAAGTTCCTTTGTGAAAAGGTAAAGCAACAGTTGATGTTTCAAAATCTATTAGATGTAGTGGATAATTCCATTTATTAACCTCACTTAAAAATCCTTCACTATCAAAATAATAAGAATTATCATTATTTTTTGCTTTGGTTATTTGTAACCATTTTCTTTGAAAGTTAGTTAATCCATTTTTTTCTGGTTCTGGTTTACTACTTTTTACATCTTCTTCATTAATATTTTCTAATAAAAATTGTCCTTTAGATAACATTTTATCTACTCTACCATTCCATAATTCAATAGCCAATGGTTTTTTCAATAATTCATCACTATAATTTGTATGATTTTTCCAACATTCATAAAATCCACTTTTCAAATCTGAATTTTTATTATTATATGTACAAGATTTACATTTAGTAGATACTGGTGTATATATCTTTTTTCTATTTAAGTAAATATCTTTAGCATAGTTAATAAAATCAATAAAATCCATATTGTGTTTAGGGACTTTATATTTGTTTTGAATATCATTAACTATTTCATCAACATTAATAATAGCCAATGGTATAACACCAAGGTCATTTGCTGATATATTTTTTGGTGTGATTATATCAACCATATAACCATTTTTATTAATTTGAAAATATTGGTTTAAGTTATTAATAGTTACTTTTTTACTTTTATCAGCTAATATGATATTGGCTTCTACTTTATAATCAGGGTAAGCTTTTTCTATTACATATTTTTGAAAAGCTATATCATATAAATATGGTGACCATTCTGATTTTACACATTCATTTGCTTTACCTTTATATGATATAAATGAGTTTGAGTCTTCTCTGATCCCATCTATTGATTTTGCTTTTACTTCATATAATTTTAAGGTTTTACCTTCTTTTTTAATAATATCTGCCCTTATATAGAATTTATCTATTAAGAAAGCAGCCTCTGCTATAACACAATCATTTTTTAATCTTTCTGAGGTTTCTATAACAGCTTCCTCATTAGTTAAATTTTTAATAGTTATATTTTCATTATCTGGATTATTAACAAATAAGTATTTAGCTAATTCACCAATTTGAAAACCACCATTGGCCAATTCTTCGAGAAAAGAATCATCATTTGCTGAATTATTATATTCTTTATTATTTGTATAATATAACTTGGTTATACAATCTAAACCTTCCTTGAAGGTAGATTTAGTAAAATATTTTGATCTATTCATATTTATTCATGTTTATCAAATGCAAATATACATCTATTTTCTTAAATGACAAAATTAATCTTCATCTAAATAATAATTATATTCATCATCTAAATCATAATCTTCATCATCAAATCCATATGGATATTCTACTACATCATTTTTTTCAAAAAAATTAATCAATTCATTGATTTCATTCAATTGTAAATCAATGTCTTCTATTTTAATTTTATCTCCATCAATTGAATATTCAATTTTACCTTCTTTTTCTAATTTGCCTAGTTTTCTTTTAACTATTTTTTTATCATAACATTCATATAGGCTATAATATTTACACAATTCCATATTTTTTATATTTTTTTCTTATATATTAGATTTTTATTTCTATGAATTTTTTAGTTTCTATTTCTCTAATTTTAATTCCTAATTCTTTATTATTGTATCCAAGTTCAATTAAATTTTTAGTTATAGTAGTTGGTGTATATTTTAAGAATTTTTTAGCATTAATTGTTTTATTATCAGATATACGAAACCACTCAATTAATAGATTATTATCTATTTTATATTGTTGTTTTTTCTTATATAAATCAAATACATTATTTGCATTAATTATATTTAATGATAATAAAAATAATATTTTATTCGAAGTATCATTATCTATAGTAAATTTTGGAAATCTTTCTTCCAATATGGAGATTTTTTCATATCTAAATAAATTTGTTAGATATGTAACAATAGAATTTGTTTCAATTACATCTGTATTTATAGTTACATCATTAAAAATATCTTTCCATAAATTTAATTCAGTTATTAAGTCTAAATATTCTTTGAAATTTATAGATTGTTTATAAGTTTTTTTAATTTCATCAAATATACGTTCTCTACTTATTATAGATAACATATGACTATGTTTAGATATTTCTTTTTTGTTATTAATATCTATATCATAACCAAATCTTGTGGAAAATCTTAAACATCTTAAAATTCTAAGAGGATCTTCAATAATTCTTTGTTCAGCTATCCCAACAAATTTAATGACTCTATTATTAATATCTTCTATACCATTTACTAAATCAATTACTTGTTTGGTTTCTAAATCATAATATAAAGCATTTATACTCAAATCTCTTCTTAAACAATCATTTTCAATGGTAGAGTATTTAACTGTTGGGAATCTGGTTTCTCCTAATGTTTCATTGTATATATCTTCTCTAAATGTTGCTATCTCATAACCTTCAGGATAATCATCAGGAGTTACTACAACAACCCCAAAAGCTTTACCTTGTAAATTTGTTTTATAATCAGATACTATCTGAATAATTTGATCTGGAGTTGCATCAGTAGCTAAATCAAAATCTTTTGGTGTTGTGCCAATAATAAAATCACGAACAGATCCACCTACTAAGTATAATTTATATCCATTCTCAGTGAAAATCTTATGTAATGTTTTGATGCTATCTGGTATGTAGTTTATCATATTTCTTTTTATTTGCAAATATATAAAAGATTTTTCAATTACCAAAATTAATATATAGATTTATGATATATTTAAGATTGTTTGAGGATTTTAAGAATAATAATGTAGAAGGATCATTAATTAATCGTGAAGATATAATATCCACCATAAAAGCCAATGGCTATATATATTCCGACATAGTAAAAGACCTTGTTATTAGTGGTGACGTACCATTAAGAGTTATAGATATAGATGATGATTCATTGATTACTATTGAATTTGAAGGTAAATTATATAATGTAGATATTAAAAATGTTACTAAATTAGAATATTAAAAAAGCAATGCATATACATTGCTTTTTAATTTTAACCATTAAATTTACATTAATTATAACTTGTATCAATTACAATTTGTTTTACTTTATCTTTACCACTTGCAATTGGGCATTCACATCCGGTAGTTAAAATCAAAACTTTACCTTTTAGTTTATCTAAATACAATGTATCTGTATACCCATCTGTTAAAATTGCTGTGTTGTATTGGTTACAATTTTCAACTACATAATCAACTGCTGGCATAAGAGTAGTACCACCCAAACCTTTGATTTTTAGACTTTCTATTTTTTTAGTATTTTTAATTTTATCAATTGCGGTTACTTGGGTATCTGCTTGAATCATATTAACTTCTACATTATTTTTATATATATAGCTTAATACTTTTTCGAATTCATTACACATAGATCCACTAACATCTAAAATTACATTGATTTTATTTTTGGTTTTTCTTTTACCTTTTATACCAGAAATTTGTCTTCTATTTGGTTTTATTATAGTTTTTTGTTTAACTGTACCAAATACTATATTAGATACAGCTCTTTTGATTTCTGAAAGATAATCTTTTCTTTTCTTTCTAAGTTTTTGTAAAGTTTCTTCTAAATTTCCAGCTGAGATACCTCTTGATTTAATATTTTCGATTGTGTCTCTAACTATTGAATCTCTTAATTCTTTAGGAATTTCATCTCCTATATGCTTATCTAAGTATTCACCTGTACCATTTTCCATATCTTGGAAAATTTGTTCCTTAGACCAAGTATCCATATTATTATCATCTTTACCACTACCTTGATTACTCTCTTCATTTTTAGGATTTTTACCATAAGGACCATATGAAGGTTTGCCAGTTGAATCTTTACCATCCTGATTACCAGTTCCATTACAATCAGGACATTTTCCACCATCTTCACTTTGTCCAGTTCCTTCACAACTTTGACATTGTCCATTTTCACTTTTATTATTATCCCATTTTTCTTTTTCATCTCTTAACCATTCATATAGAGCTTCAAAAATAAGAGGACCATCATATTCTTTTGGCACAAATAGAGCCATATTCTTACCATCATCACCTTTTGGTATTTCTATAAAATCATGTGAAATATCTTGCCAAATGATGTGATTGATAATCATATCTTGTGCTATATTTGCCATTTTATGATTATATTGTCCTAATATAGTTCTTTTTGGGTGAGAAAATAAAAGGTGGAATTCTTCATGTAACGTCACAAAATTTACCTCTTTTTGTGATAATTTTCCAAGGAAAGTTGGACTATAATAAAAATTCATACCTTGAGCTGTCATGTTAACTCCACAAGTTCCAATTGTGTCTTGTTCTTTGAAATTCATATGTAAACAAAAACTACCATAGAAAGGTAGATTGACTTTCATATCTATTAACATTGTTTTAATTGATAGAGATAATTTCTCATGAATGTTCTTAATTGTCATTTATTCTTTTTTTAATTTATTTAATAATGCAAATATAATTATTTATTTTGATATAACCAAATTATTTTTATTTTTTAGATTACTTTCTTCAATTTGAATTAATTTATCTATATGTGTCTCAATTATTTGATTTTTTTCTCTTTCTAATTTATTCATTCTTTTTTCATGTTCAAAATCGAAAGAATGTAAAACTTTATTACTATATTTTTCAGGTATATGTAATTCAAATAAGCTTTTATTGTTATCAGAAATATTAACAATTGTTAATATGTAAGAAGTGATACCATCTGGCTTAAAAGTCATAAATACATTACCTTTACTTAATTGTCTTATATCTAAACTTGAATAAGACATGTGGGTTGTTTCATCTCTGAGTAGTAATTTCCACAATTTTATACCTTTTTCCTCATAGCTACTAAGATATACTTTATTGTTTATGTTTTTAGTTAAAAATTTACATATTTTTCGTATTCTTACTCTAAATCTTAAATATTTGTATGTGTTCATTAATTACTTAATTTAGTTAAATTATGATTTTCAATTTATAATTTCCCATTGTCTGACAAATTAGGATTTTTTAATTCTTTTTCAAGCTTTTCAATTTCCTCTTCTGTTTTAAGTTCTGAGTTTGATTTTTCCGAAAATTAAAATATATACAAACTTATACATTTGCTATATTCTTTGTCTTTTCTTTTGGAAAAGGTATTAACGGAACGATAATAAAACATCTTTAACTTTGGATCTTTCTAAGATTTTAGGTTTG
>JALOAD010000079.1 GCA_023228995.1 Candidatus Muiribacterium halophilum | reverse complement strand
AGTCAAAGCAAGTATAATCACATCCACAAAAACACGGACAGTTGGGTGAGTTGGCTGAAACCACATCCCTGCTAAGGATGCGTACGGGAAACTGTACCGAGGGTTCGAATCCCTCACTGTCCGCCACACCTTCACAAATCCCTATATACAAGGACTTTGTTAAAATCAAAATGGCTACTGTGCCCAAATTGTGCCCAAAAGTGTCATTATTTTGAGAGAAATTCAGCTCTTTTTTTATCCAATCTTTTTACATATCTAGCATATTTTTCTAGTGTCATTGAACTATCTTTATGACCTAACATATTTGATACCCATAGAATATCTTCACCGTTAGAAATCATCAATGATGCAAAAGAATGTCGCATTTGATATAAGTTTCTATAAGGGATACCTAATTTTTGCAATGTCGGCTTCCAATAATGAGAACTTATCTTGTCGCAAGTATTAAATGGTTGTCCCATATAGGTTTCAAAAATATAGACGCTTGAAGTATCACATAGTTTTCTATGTTTTTCAAGATAAGGGAGCAGGGCATCTAGTATTTCAACATCCCTGATACTGCTTTTCGTTTTTGGCTTTGTTTCTGTGCCTTGACGTCTGCTTCTTAGTACCTTGATGATACGCTCATCCCAATCTATATCATTCCATTGAAGACCTATAATTTCACCAGTTCGCATACCTGTAAAGAAACCTATTGCAAAATAACATTGCATTAATTGGGGCATTGCATCAATGATCATAAACATTTCATCCATCAAGAATGGCTTTTTCTCTCTGGATTCTGTAGATATTGGAGCTTTGACTCTTTTAAATGGATTGAAATTTATAATCTCATCCATCATGGCATCTTCTAAGATGGTTTGAAAAACTGTTCTTATGGTGCGGACTGTTTTTCCTGAACGCTCTTTTAAAAGATCATTTTGCCATTTTGCAATGTCTGATGCTTTGATCTGATCTAATCGTTTTTTTGCAAAGTGTGGCTCTATATGAAGTTCATATATACGCCAATAGTTTCTTTGAGTCAGCTCTTTTCTAATGCGAGAATGTATCTCAAAACTTACTTTTGCAAATTCTGCAACAATTGGAACTTTTTTTTCTTGCTGTTTGCTTTCGCTGTTAAAGAACATCCCGTGATTGAGTTTATAAACAATCTCGGGAATGATTTGTTGTTCGGCTAGTTTGCGATTCTTTTTCGTATCATCAAGTTCTAGGCTTCTTCTATGTCTAGTGGACTGATGATAGAATGTTATCCACAATTTGCCGTTTCGACTTGTGAGTGTCATTGGTTATCCTTCCGACCACCCAAGAGTCAATCGCAACTCTATCAAAAAGTATTTTACCAGTTTTATTATGAAAGTGTTCACCTTCTGTAAAATACTCATCTTTAATCTTATAGATACGATCTTTTGAGTAACCAAGATAATCGGCAAGCTCTCTTACATTAAGCCACCGTTTTGCAGTGGCATTTGTTAGAGTCTTTTTTATTAGCTCTATATCAAGGGCTATTTGCTTGATGAGATTTATGTTTTCCATATCTATCATATTCATATCCTTAAAATGGTATGTCAAGAACCAAACCTCTACGGACTGCTTCTTCGTATGCGATTTCATATCTTTTTAAATAATTAGCACTATCTTGTTTATCAAAACCCTTGCTTACATCATCCAGATAGCAAAGTAATTCATAGTTATCCATTCTTGTAACAGAGGTTGTTGTGACTGGTTTAATGAGAGTGCCATCATCTAATAGTCTAAATTGCTCTTTATTGCCATCAACGCCTTCAACCTCTACTTCTACATATCCTTTCTTCATTACTTGCTTTTTGGGCATTGTCAGGGCTTCAACTGTTTCTTCAAGATAGCTCTCTAATAGCTTATGTGTAATAGGCAAACTATGCATAAAAGCTTTTCTGATCATTGATGTAAATTCATCTTTAAACTTCTCATCACTATATAGGATTAGTTTTCTTTTGATCCTTTGTACTGGTAAAGTGTTTTGCATAAATGCTTCAATACTATATGCGTTTTTGATATCATCCCAAATAGGCAGTGTTATTGCTCTGCTTTTAGAGTTGTTCTCTATATCCTTTTTGGTTATCGTATTTATATCAATAAGCCTGATCTCATCCATTGCACTCTTAAAGAGTGATTCTGCATTTTTGAGGGCATCCTCAATGGTTTCAATTCCATAAGCTTTTAAGTGTCTTCTATGCATCTCAAATTCGACATTGAACAGCTCTTCGTCTAGATCAAAGCCTTGATTCAATAAGAACTCATGCATGAGATCACCTTTCTTTGATTTCTTCATCTCTTCTCTTTTATCATAAAGACGCAATCTAAAGGGTGGCTTACCCACATAGATTGTTTGTGTTCTTTTAGCTGTACTGATCTCTGAAATCTGGCTATAGCTTCTTTTTCTAGAAACAAACATCTCTTTGGTTGCAAAGGATAGATCATATTGCAAAAAGCAGTTTAAATCTATTCTAGTAATAGGTTTATTTTCTCTAATGTAATCATCAAGCAAGGACTTGTTAATCAGCTCTAACAGAGATGACATTCCTAAGGTATAGATACCTTCGCCTTGAAGCTGTACTCTAATGTTATGCAAACCTCTATTTGTAAGATAGTCTTTGAAGCCTATTTTAAAATATTCATTGTGATCTCTAAACCAGTAGAAGCCTTCGTTTTTACCAAGAAATTCAAAATTCATTTCATTTAATGTAATATTTATATCGCTGGGTTTGTATTGAATCTCTCTTCTTTCAAATCCACCTTTAATATCTTCCATCTGATCAATAATCTCAAGGAAAAGATCATCATAGTTTTCATTAGTTTCACAAAAATAGTAAAGTGTATCAATACCAAAATACATTTTTGTATTCTGTTTTATTTGTTGTAAATCGTTCATATATTACTCCTTTCCGTTAAGGTAGGGGTATTACTATATACCCCTATAAATGTAAGCCAGTGCTTATGCGCGGATGCTCATACTGGGCAACTCAAGAGTTTCAGTATTGCGCTCCGCTCTTTGCACTGACACCTATTCAAATGCCATAAAATACAGCTTTACCGATCAGGGCAACTTCGACTTCGACTTCTTTGCCAATCTTTTGACGGTAGAGTTCTATCTTCTCTTTTGGAATAGATAGATCATGAAGCTCATTCTTGCTTTGACCATTTTTCATTGGCATCTTCACTAGAAGTTGCAACTTCGTTTTACCTTCTACGACCGTGCCGTCTTCTTTGGTAAAATCACTATTGGTAAAAATATTCAATAGCGTTCCTTTGAGTGTTAACATGGGTTAATCCTTTTGATTTGAATTAACCAATCGATTGGTTGTTTTTAGTTATTTGTAATTACAAGAGAAGTTTAACGCAGGTACTTATTCGTTTATAACGGAATATTTTGGGTTTTCGCGAAAAAATTCCAGTGGATATTTTACAAGATATTGGATATGAGGATTTTTCATATAGCTATTATAGAAAACTTCGAATGTCTCTATATTCATTTTAGTCAAATCGTTAAGATCTCTGTATAGTCTCTTTTTGATAAATGCTTTTTCTTCGTCTGAATGCTTGTCTTTTCTAGATGCTCCGAAAATAGGGAAGTTCCCTAATGATGATTTGATATAAATGTGACCGTAAAATTCATCTGTACTTATGTTGGAATGAAAAATAGTATTAATTATCCATTGAATGATTTCTTTTGACCTTCCTTTTGGGATTTTAAGATGCTCTGTTAATTCTCCATAAAGAAGTATTCCTAAGCTTTTTATAACAGCATCCGGAGTAGTTTTTTGCATAAGAAAAAAATTTAGAGCAGAAAAAATAGTTTCATTTGCTTCATTTTCTTCGTGCAGAGCTTTAAATTTTGATAGATCAGTAATCAAAAAATTATAAAGAAAAAATTTAAACAAGCCTCTATTTTTATAATAATTTGTAAATAGCCAGTATTTTAGCCGAGCTTCTTTGCGGTTTGTAAGTTTATCTTCGCCTATAATAAGTTTTTTATAATATATTCTTTTTGGATTAATTTTTTTATCATCGCTTTGCAGCAAGCCAAAGTCTCTTGGATAGTCTTTTTCGCGCAAAATATCCAAAGCTTGAAATGTGTAATTGATAAGAAATAGAATTTTATATAGCTCTTTATAAATATACATATCTTCAAATTCTACGATTTCGTCTTTTTCGGTTATTTTGAGTAGTTCGTCTTTAGTAGATTCGATTTTTTTAACATCAAAATTTTCGTGATATTTTACATACACATTTATAGTGTTTTCAAGATATTTTATTTTATTTGTTTGAGATAAATTTTTCCATAATGGTTTTTTAAAATTCCATATATGTAGATCAAAAACATATTCATTCGATAAAGAATCAAATGTATTTTGAATATCATTAAGAAGTTCTTCTTGGTCTTTTTTCATTGACTATTATTATCTTCCATCATATTTGACTGGCTGTTTTTTTAAATTTTGAAATTAAATTTTTGTAATCATTAATAGCTTTTTCAAGTATATTCATTATTTGCAAGTCCACAATAAAAATCACTAATCACAATTTTATCCAAATTAATGTTTTATAGGCAATATTTATAGGATTTGATATGATATTTTGCTATGTTTATTAAATTTGGCTTGAAATTAGTTGTTTAATTTTGTTGTCATTCTGGTCTTTTAGTTTAGCAATTTGTATTTTAAAATTATGTGACATATTGTCTGTAGACTAATTGTTATCATTTATATATTATCTGTTTTATGAAAAATAAAAATTATTTGATTCAGTTAGGTATAGAAATTAAAAAGCATAGATTAGCTCAAAATCTATCTCAGGAAGAATTAGCATCAAAGTGTGGGTTTGACAGAACTTATATAAGTATGCTTGAAAGAGGTGCGAGAAATCCTTCAATATTAAATTTATTGAAATTATGCAATGGCTTAGAAATAAAAATTGATGAATTGGTAAAGGGAATTAATTGAAAAAAACACAAGCAATGATAAACAAGGAAAAATGGTTAGCCGATGGAAAGGAAATACCAAAATGTGTTAATCCAGGTTGCAATAATCATGTAATTGTTAGAGATTGGAAATATTATTCTTTTAAGCATATATGTGCTAGTTGTGCTAAACTAATGAAAGAAGGTAAACCTCCTCGAGAAGGTGTTGCTCACTATAAGAAAAACTACTGTGAAAATAGAGATGGGCGTTTAGGATTTATGTGTCCAGTAGATAAGGACTATTCTTTTCCATCTTCAGTATTACACGGTGATCATATAGATGGAAACCATGAAAATAATGTAATTGAAAACCTTCAAACACTTTGTTCAATTTGCCATCACACAAAAGGTATGAATGATGGAGATTTTATATCAGCTAAAAAGGGTAGAAGTTTATCATAATCAACTTGATCATTGCATAGACGTGATAAGTAATTAATGGTTGGAATTTATTTTCAGATGAATCTTTAAAGAAGATATTAAGTTTTATATCTAAAAAACTTGTGGATAAGATCTTGTAGATTATTAATATAAATATATTAGTTATTTAATGTCTTTACTATTATTGGGAATGTATAATCTAGATAATTAAAAATACGAACAAAAGACCATTAAAGTAAATGAAAATGACACAAAAAATAGATACAAACGAAGTTGAGTTATGTAAAAGTAATAAAATTTTTTTTACCAACTATATTTCTACTGCAAAAAATAAAGAAATAATATTTATCCTTAAAAAACTAGGAAAATTACCATCAAACTTCGAAGGTACGAGCTTATTAAAGGAATTAGCTCTTTCTGATAATAAAGCTATAAAACTTGAAGCTATTAAAAATCTTGCGAAACTATCCAATATAGATTTATTATCATTCTTTATTGATGTTGTAAAAAATGAAAATAATTCAGAAGTTCGAAGAGAGGCTACATCAGCTATTGGTAGAATTCGTTCTGAGGAAACAATTCCTCAATTAGAGAAATTACTATCAGACTATGATCCAAATGTCATACTACAAGCTATTAGGGGACTTTTAGTATTTAAGAAAAATGAAAACATAAAAAAGAAATTACTATCTTTTAAAAATCATCCTAATGAAATAATTCAACAAGTTATTAATACAGAATTTGAAGAAACCTTAATTAAAAAATCTAAAACTGACCATACGTCATCGCCTGAAATTTTACATAATACAGTTGTGAATGGAGATGTTTTAGAAGTTTTGAAGTATGTATCTGATGAGTCTATACACTTAACTTTTACTTCTCCTCCATATTACAATGCACGAGACTACTCAATATATAAAAGCTATGATGAATATTTACAATTTTTAGAAAAAGTTTTTAAAGAAGTTCATCGAATAACAAAAGAAGGACGTTTTTTTATTTTAAATACATCTCCTATTATTATTCCCAGAGTGGGAAGAAGTTATTCTAGTAAACGTTATCCAATACCTTATGACCTTCATCCCTTGTTAATTAAAATGGGCTGGGAATTCATTGATGATATTGTATGGGCCAAGCCAGAAGCGAGTGCAAAAAATAGAGTATCAGGTTTTAATCAACACAGAAAGCCGCTAGCATATAAACCTAACTGTACTACTGAGTCAGTTATGGTTTACAGAAAAAGGACTACTAAATTAATTGATTGGAATATTAAGCAATATGATGATGAAATTGTTGAAAAGAGTAAAGTTTTAGGTGATTTTGAAACTTCTAACTTATGGAAAATTGATCCAGTTTTTGACAAAGTTCATAGTGCAGTATTCCCAAAACAGTTATGTGATAATATAGTTAGATATTATTCATTTATTGGCGATTTAGTTTTTGACCCTTTTGGTGGAAGTGGTACGTTGGGAAAATCAGCTCTTTCTCATCAACGTCTTTTTTTTACAACAGAAAAAAACCATGAATATTTTGAACGAATTCAGGAAAATATCAAAAAAAATTTTTTAGAAGAAAACAAATATCAATTTTACACACTAGAAGAATTTAAAAATAAAGGAAATAAATGACCTTAACCTCTTATACAGTTAAAAAAATACTCCATAAATTAGTAAATGGTGAAGATTATAGAATCGAAGTAGTTACACTCTTGGATTCCCAATTTTTACAATATGCAATTGATTTTTTTAAAAAAGTTATTGATGCTAAATTACGTAGTGAGGATATTGATACAGATTGGTACAAAAAAGAATTTTTACATGAGGGACTTAGTACTGAAGATATTGCAATAAACTCTGGGTTAAATAAAAAAACTATTGCTAATATGTACAATTCTGCACGTAGAGAAATTGTACTATCTGCAGCAGATGAGCATTATGAAGAATTATCGTCTATGTTAGAGACATTAGTTGCTAATGATGGAGAACTAGAACTCACTTTAACTATTAAAATGAATCAAGTTAGCGTTGATCTAACTTTAAGTGAAAGTTTGATTGTAATTAATACACTAGCCGTAAAAAGAGCCGCTATACGAGGTGGATTATGGAGTACAGCTGGTAAGCGTGTAGAAACACCTTTAATGGTTATGTTATGTAAAATATATGACGTAAGTGAAGATTATTTTCATACAACTGACCAACAAGATATAGGTGATTTTAGCAGAGAAACAGATTTTTATCTTATGGATAGTGATAATAATGAATATAAATGTGAAGTAAAGTTGATGGGCAAAGGTAATCCTGAAAGTGCTGATGCAGTAATTGCAAGAGACAGTTCAGTGTTCATTGCAGATAAATTATCTGAAACTAATAAAAGACAATTAGATTCATTGGGTGTACAATGGATTGAGCTACGTTCCCAAAATGGATATAAAAAATTCCAAACTGTATTGGAGAATTTAAATGTTCCACATGTAGACCATAGTGATAATAATATATCAAATATAATAGATAGTCTTTTTGATGAATGATGCAATAAAAATTATCAAGGTTAATAATGGATGAAGAAGAATTAAGAATAAAGATTTATGAAAGATTAGGTTTAGAGTTAGGAAGTTTAACATCTGAAAGTGGAAATGATTGGATTCGAGCAGAAAAAGAAATTTTATTTGAATATCGTCAAGAACAATTAGAAAAAATATTAAAGATAGATAGTATAAATTGCACTACAATTAATAAAGATAGTGAAAAGTTTTTATTTGTATTAAATACTGATTTGGTATCATTAGATAATGATAAACTTCAAATTTCAAAGAGACAAGACTTAAGTGATTTAGAAATAAAAACATTAATAAAACTTGGATCAAAAGATGTGTTAATAAACATAGCAAGAGAACAAAAACTTTCGGATGAACAAATAACAATGATAATTCCAAAGAGTGTTTATTTGGTAAAAAAATATTTAATAGAAGATCAAGATTTATCTGCTAGTCACCAAGAATCTCTCATTAAGCTAATGAATGAACACAAAGATATATACAAAAACTTAATTGCAAAACTAAAAGATTAACAAGATTGAATTTATACTATTCAAAAGTTTTTAAAAGTAATTTATTAAATTTTACCATAGAAATAAAGATGTTTTTTAGTGGTTTAATGTGCCCAAAAATAACTAATTTTAAAGAAATGTAAAATTTGATAGAGTCACGAAAGCCCCTGCGCAGCGGTCTTTTGTAGTTTTTATAATTAATTTCCGTGCCCGCCTACATACTACAAAACACAATCACCTAATTTTTATCATCAAATCATTTACTAGCTAACAAAATTTTGATACAATATTTTCAGTAAAAAAAAGACTGTTTAAAACAGTTTGTCTCAATTTGTTTAAAAGGAATCTATGTGGTCGAGATTGTAAGCGCAATACTTATATTGGTTGTGATCATATTTGTTTTTATAGTATTTTTAGGTGAAATATCTTACAGAATAAAAGAAAACAAAGAAGAAAAAAACAAAGAAGAGAAAAAAGAAGAAGTAAATAATGACACATTAATGGATGATTATGACTATTCAACGGAATTATCCAATAAATTCATACAAGATGAACCTGTGTATATAGAAGAAATTAAAATGAAGTATTTTAATTCAGAAGGTAAAATGATAAATACTGTTAATATAAGCAGTTTGACAAAGGAAGGTTATCGTGAGTATAGCCAAGAGATAGCCAGTCTTAAAGAAAGAGGTATTAGTCTAGAGAGAAATCTAAAATTGCAATCGATTACTAAAGTTCAAAAAAAAGTTAATATCACACATGATTTTATTAAAAATCCAAATGCAGACAATTGTTTATATTATTTTAAATTTATACTAAATGGAAAACCATATTATAAATTAGGTATAACATCGCAAACATTGAAAGAACGTTATGGTAAAGAGTATGTAAAAATAGATAAAATTTTATATAATGAAAAAATAGATAATGCCATTAAAATAGAAAAAAAATTAAAAGAAGAATACAAAGATAATATTCACCCATTAAAATATTTTAATGACAGTGGTCATACAGAAATATTTGATAAAGATATTTTAGAGTTAGATATTGAAATATAATATAAGAACATTTAATATTTTGTGTTAACTGGGAGACCATTTAAAATTAACTTTAGATTTAGAATAAAGATTTATGGCACCTCAATACTATCCTAAAGGAATAAAGTTTTTAAAATATTCTCTAAGTTTTTTATAGTAACAAAATTTTGAGGGGACAGGATACTTCACTGTGCCCAAATTATGCACAAAAATAACTAATTTTAAAGAATTTGAAGTTTTGATAGAGTCACGAAAGCCCCAGTACAGCGGTCATTTGTAGTTTTTCTTAAATTTTTATAAAATTTCCCTCACTGTCCGCCACCTACAATTATATAATACAATCACATAATTTTTATCATAAAATCATTTACTAACTAACGAAATTTCGGTATATCTTCTGTTTCATAAAAATTTTCTATAAAGTAGCCTCGTTCTTATTTGTCCCAAAAATAGGCGATGATACAGCATGTACTCTTTGGCTTCGTGGGAGTGGCAGAGGTGAGCTTTAACCATTTATAA
>JALOAD010000078.1 GCA_023228995.1 Candidatus Muiribacterium halophilum | reverse complement strand
ATTTATGAATAATGTGTGAATTTAAAAGAAAAAATGGATATATGTTTATTAAACTTCAACAAGATCTTGTTATTGGGGAAAATGATGAATTTGAAGTAAATGTATTAAATTGTTTAACCCCTGATATCAAAGGTTTTATTGTTGATATTGATAATACAAAATATATTGATTCATCTGGTTTGAGCATTTTGCTTAGAATTAGAAAATTACTTTTTGATAAAGCTAAAAATCTTTATATTATCGTTAATAATCCTAAACTTATAAAAGTATTTAAAACTGCAAGAATGGATAAAGTTCTTATTCTTGTTAAAAATATTGATGAAATATTTGATGAATCTTTTATAAAAAAAGACGAAAATCGTGAAAATCCTGAAATAATGGAATTTAAAGTTGTAATTCCAGCTGATTTTTCATATATAAAAGTTGCTCAAGATTTTGTAATGAGAATAGTAAAAAATAATTATGATTACACTAAGACTGATGAATATGATATATTGATGTCATTAGAAGAAACTCTGTCAAATTCTATTGAACATGGCTATGTAGACTCTCGTAAAAATGCAAAAATTAGAATATTGGTTTTATCTATACATAGTGAAATAATAATTTTTATAGATGATTATGGAAAAGGTTATAATAGTGAAAAAATACTTGAAAAAGTCAACAATTCTTTTGAAAATCCTTATAATACAAGAGGTAGAGGTTTTCTTATTTTAAAGGGAATAACTGATGATTTTCACTATGATAGTATGAAAGATAAAGTTAGTTCTGTTATAATCGTAAAAAAACTGAATAACAAGGAGTAAATAGTGGAAAATCTATTAACAAATGACATTGTAAAACAAAAATATGCAAATTATGAATATTTAAAAGAAAATAAAATCAATCCATATCCTTCAGATATTAAAAAAGATATAATGGCCGAAGAGCTTAGAAAAAAATATAAATCTCTTGGTCAGGAAGAAATTTCAGAAAAACAATACTGGGTAGCTGGAAGAATGGTTGCTTTAAGAGGTCATGGTAAAACAGCTTTTGGTCATATAGAAGATTTCTCAGGTAAAATACAGTTTTATGGTAGAAAAGATGAGCTTGGAGAAGAATTTTTTGAAATATTCAGGAAAGTTGATCTTGGAGATTTTATTGCTGTAAAAGGTAATGTTTTTAGAACAAAGACTGGTGAAATAACTATAAGAATGAAAGAATTCAAATTAGTATCAAAGTCGATTCAGCCAATGCCTGAAAAATTTCATGGTGTTAAAGATGTAGAATTAAGATATAGAAGAAGATATGTAGATCTTATAGCCAATTCAGAAGTAAAAGATATTTTTATAAAAAGATCTCTTATTATTCAAAAAATACGAGAATTTATGAGTAATAGAGATTTTCTTGAAGTTGAAACTCCTATGATGCACACGATTGCTGGCGGAGCTGCTGCGAGACCTTTTACAACTCATCATAATACTCTTGATATGGATCTTTATCTAAGAATAGCTCCTGAACTTTATTTAAAAAGACTTTTAGTAGGTGGATTTGAAAAAGTTTATGAAATAAATCGAAATTTTAGAAATGAAGGAATTTCTATAAAACATAATCCTGAATTTACTATGATGGAAGTTTATCAAGCTTATGCTGATTATAATGATATGATGGATTTAACTGAAGATATTTTTAATCATATTGCCATTGAAGTTTGCGGAAGCGAAGAAATTGAATATCAGGGTGAAAAACTTTCTTTTAAAAAACCTTTTGCAAGGCTTACAATGGTTGAATCTATTGAAAAACACGCAAATATTAAACTTGATGAATCTATGGAACAAGAAGATATTTTTGAAATTGCTAAATCAAATGGTATAGGTTCTGCTGAAAAAAGTATGAGTCGTGGTGAATTAATCAATCTCATATTTGAAGAAAAAGTTGAAGAAAAACTTATTCAACCTGTTTTTATTTATAAATATCCTGTTGAAATATCTCCATTATCAAAAAACAATGAAAAAGAACCAAGATATGTTGATAGATTTGAAATTTTTGCTTATGGGAGAGAAATGGGAAATGCTTTTTCAGAGTTAAATGATCCTTTTGAGCAGGAAAAAAGATTTCTAGAACAAATTTCCAAAAGAAGCGATGGTGATGAAGAAGCACATAGAATGGATAAAGATTATGTTTTGGCTCTTCAATATGGAATGCCTAATGCAGGTGGACTAGGACTTGGAATTGATAGAATGATAATGCTTTTTACCGATAGTTCTTCAATAAGAGATGTTATATTGTTTCCAACATTAAGACCAAATAAAGAAGAAGAAAATAAAAGCTAGGTTGAGGGTGAAGGAGTTAAAGGGGTTGAGAGTTAAAGGGTTAAAGGGTTAAAAAAAAGTTTAAGAGATAAAGAGAAAAAACAGGGTTAGGTTTTTAACTCTTAAATCCTTAAACTATCTAAATTTATTTATTTTTGTCATCCCGGTATGATTCTGAGCCGGGATCTGCTTTTAATCATTCTATTTTTTGTGATTTTAAAAATAAAACTAAATCCTGAAATGTTTCTTTGTTTTTTTGAGATGTTGATGATAACTCTTCATGAGCTTTAATCATATTTTCTAACATATCTTTTTCACTTTTTCTATGTTTTATATCTTTTAAAGATTTTAGATTTTTAAAAGTATCTGATGTTTCAATATTAAAAAACTTGTCAAGAAACATATTATGCAATATTTCATATACTTGATTTGTAATATTAAGAAGTACCATTTTGCCTTTGTGTTCATTAGTGTTTTTATTCATAACAAGTAAAGTGCCTATGAAAGTACTATCTATATAATCACATTCAGCCATATCAATTATAAAAAGATGATAGGAATTTTTTATTGATTTATTAAATGCTTCAATAATAGTGTCAGCATTTTCAGCACCAGCATGACCTGAAATTTTAAAAAAAGTAACATTTTTTAATATAGCAATTTTGATTTCTGATTTTTTCATATTATATATTTCGATAGTTTTTAAGAATTAGATTAACTTTGTAACAAATTATTTTGATCTTATTAAGTCTTAGAGAGCTAAAAGAAGGTAAAAATATAATGTTTTGGGATAAGTTTTTAGATTTAATATCTTTAATATAATTCACTCTGCAATCTATTCCTAAAATTAAAAGTTGTTTTAATAGAAAATAAAATTGTTTTTGTGAGTTTAATTTATATGCACAGGCTAAATATGTTTTATTTTCTAGCAAGTTTTTGTATAAATTGTTTTTATATATTTTTCCAATTTCTGTTCTTTTTATTATATTAGTTTTTAATTTATCAAGCTGAGATAAAGCAATATTTTCTTGCATTTGAGTGAATTCTGTCATTTTTTTAGTTATATAAGTATCATCTGAAAAAAATAATTTTTCTAAAAATTCTCTTGAATATAAATTTAATATATAAAAAACAGGAAAGACAAAAATAATATAAATTGGAAATGATGAAAAAATTATTTCGGGCAATGTATTTTTTATATTTAAAATATCATCCCATCTTTTAGAAGATTTTATTTTTTTTAATAAAAAATCAGAAAGTTCTTTGAATTTATTTTTTTTAAAAGCAATAGCTCCACCAGACAAAGCACAAAGATCTTTACCTGTACCAAAAGAAAAAAAAGAAATATCTCCTGAAATTTTAAAATTAGCCAATGAATGTGCTTGGTCTTCTAATATTATGATGTTTTTTTTGTTTAATTCATTCAAAAGTTTGTCAGGAAGATGTCTGTAATTCCCAAATTCATGTGAAAGAACAAATATATCATAAGAATTATTTTCTAGCATTTTGAAAATTATATCTTCGTTTAATATGTAATTATCATCAATGTCATAAATATCAATATTGTAATTTAATTTTTTAGCTGATAAATATAAAGGATAAAAGCATTTTGATGGAAAAAGTATATTTTTTGCTCCTTTTTGTTTGAAAAATTCTAATGTATTGAAAAATAAAGCTCTAAATGAGGAAGATAATATTATTTCTGAATTAAATATTTTAACGAGTCTATTTTTAAAAACGCTTTTGTGTTTTTTAGGTTTTCTAAAAAAATTCAATAGATTTATATATTCAGAAAAACCAAAGTCAAGACTATGTCGTGGAATTATATTTATTTTCATATTTTAATCTTATAACATAAATCTTTTTTATTAAAGTTATTAGTAAAAAAAATTAAAGATTTAGATTGTAATTTCCGATTTTAATTTATAAGAATTTGAATTCTCTGATTTTGTTATATAATCATAGGATTTTATCACGGATGTATTTTTTAAATGCTGACATGGAGGTCGGATGAGTATTGGTATTATTAATTCAAATCATAGTTCGATCTTTTCTAGGCGAATTCTCAATATTAACAAAAGTTCAAATACTAATTCCTTACAAAAATTATCTAGTGGACTTAGAATAAACCGAGCTGGAGATGATGCGGCAGGTCTTGCTGTATCTGAAAAAATGCGAGGTCAGATAAGTGGTCTTGATCAGGCTCATACTAATGTTCAGGATGCTATTTCTATGGTTCAGAGTGCAGAAGGTGTGCTTGAAGTTGCCAATTCAATAATTGTAAGAATGAGACAACTTGCTATACAATCTGCCAATGATAATTATACAAATAGGGATAGAATTGAAATTCAAAGAGAACTTGATCAGCTTGTAGATCAGATTGACAGAGTTGCAAATTACACTGAATTTAACAACAAAGTTTTATTAAATGGAGATACTATAGGATTAGGTTTATCTTCAAATAAGAAAATTGGAACAGCTGATATTGTTGGAGAAGTTGAAAATGCAGATTATATGGTTACTATACTTGATGCTGGAACTGCAAGCAATGTACATGGAACTGCAAATTTAACTGATGTGGACGATGATGGAGTGATAAACCTGGGAGATGCAGGGGTGACAGGGGATGCTGAACTGCATATAAAAATAGATAAACAAACAAGAGTTATTGTTGTTGACGAAAAAGACTCTCTACAGGATGTTGTAAGAAAGATTAATGATGCTAATGTTGGAGTACTTGCTGGTCTTGATTCTGATCAGAATGATATTACTCTGACATCTGTTCACTCCGGGTCCAGATTTAATATCAGTTTTGGAGCTGATCCAGATGGAGTTGCTGTAAAACTCGGTCTGTATGGCGGTCAGGTCCTTTCAGATACAAAAACTATAACTACTGTTACTTCTAATGGGGTTTCTCATAGGGCTTTCACTTCTGGTACAGATACAATAATCTCTATTGCTAATGTTACTCATCAACCAATGTTTCCAACTATGCCGGGTAGAATTGATGAGGCAGGTGGAGTTTTTCAGAGCATGGGTATATTTAGATCAGATTCTGATATTTTTACTGAAAAAGAACTTTCCAGACCAATTGGTGGAATTCTTGGAGGACCGCAACCACCTGCTTTAGGAAATCCTCTACTTGAAAATACAAGATTATTAAAGGGTATTGTATTAAGAATTGATGAACAGTTAGATTATGGATATATGCAGAGAACTGAAGATGATGATTTAGAACATGATTTCACTAGAAATTTCCCAGTAGACCCAGCAGGAGTTGGTTATCCTGATCATAGAGCACAGGTGCCGGGTGAAAGGGAAGTAACTGCTAATAACGAACAAGAATGGAAAAGCATAACACAATTTCAATTAAGAATAAGATCAAATAAACAGAATTTCCATGTTGGTGCGAATGAAGCTCAAGTTTTTCTTGCGAGTTTTGGTAATATAACTCCAGAAAACCTTGGGCTTGCTGTAAAACTTTCAACTGATGGAAAGGTTAATTATGGTAAAACTGATTATTCAACAGGCACAAGAAATGCAGGACCTTTATATCAGATGAATATTAGTATTCAAACAAGAGAAAGTGCTGAACAAGCAATAACTATAATTGATGATGCGTTAAAAAAAATATCTTTACAGAGAACTTCTCTAGGTTCTATGCAGAATGCACTTGAAAAAACTGGTGATTATATTTTACATAATCGACTTTATGAGAGTGAATCAAGGATAAGAGATGTTGATATGGCGAAAGAAATGTTGAATTTTACAAAGACAGATCTTTTGAATCAGTCTGGAGTAACTATGCTTTCTCACGCTAATTCAAAGCATGAAACAATATTACAGTTACTTAAATGAAAAATATAATTAAAAATAAATATAAGATAAATACAGCAGTGGATTTTTCTTATTCAAAAAAAGAATTTCCTCAAAATGTTAATACAGCTGTTTTATTTTATTCTAAAAATCTAATGAATTATCTAAGAAAATTAAAATTCACTGAAAAAAGAAATATTTTTTTTAAAGAAAATTTAAATGTTATTTTCTGTTATATTCAAGCTCCTGGAGCTCCTTATACAATTATTAAATGTGATGAATTAAGAAAAAAAAATATTAAAAACTTTATAATTTTAGGTATGTCTGCTGCTATTGGTGAAAAATATGATTTTGGAGATATATTTATTGTTGAAAAATCATTAATTGGCGAAGGAACTTCACAAAATTATATTGATGAAAATATTGATATTGTAAATTCTTCTATATTTCTTAATAAAAAACTTAATGATTTGATGAAAAAAAATTTAATTAATTTTTATAAAGGTTTTGCATGGACTACTGATTGTCCTTTAAGAGAGACATTTGAAGAAATAAATATTATTCAAAAATATGGTGTAAATTGTATTGATATGGAGTGTTCGGCACTTTTTAGTTTTGGTGAACATTTTAAAGATATTGAATGCAGTGCTGTTTTTGTTACTAGTGATATTTTTTGCAATAATATATGGAATCCTGGTTTTTCTAAAAAAATTGTAATTGAAAAAATCCAATATTTAGCGGATTGTATTATTAAATTGGACCTTATGAAATTTTAAAAAAAATATAAATTCTCTGTATATAATGAGGTTGTTTTTCTAATTAGACTGCTTTAGCAGTCGCTAATTCCTAATTGAATCTTTGTCTACCTTTTTTTAATTTAAGAAATAGAAGTTTATTTCGAAGATTATATTTCTTGCTTAAAATTCTACTTTCAATTTTAAAGTTTATGCTTTATAATAATATAACAAAATAATTAAAGTATTAAGGAGTATACAGTATGTTTAAAAAGATTTTTTTAATCTCTATATTGACTCTATCTATTCTATCATCTGCATTAATGCCAGTTGATACAAGCAGATTGTTAATGAATTCACAAGAAAAAGAAGTTTTTCCTATTCGCACATGGAATATTTTGGAAAATATATCAAAATCAGATAACCTTGATACACAGATTATATGGGATAATACACACGGAGTGCCAAGTTCTATCATAGGTGATGTTAATAAAAATGCATATAATTTTATATACAATCTTAATTCAAATATGCCGGAAGGTATGTATCTTAAATTAAAAAATCAAAACAAAGAAAGAAGTATTTATGAAACTTATTCTGGAATTTATAAAATTTTTCCAGGGACTTTGACTTATTCAGAAAACAAAAAAACATTTATGGCATCAGGTAGTTTTATTCTTTCAAATGAAATAATTAATAATGATATTATAACTTCATCAGAAGCTGAGGATAAAGCTTTTGAATATACAGGCTCAGATAATTCTGGAGAAATTGCTGATTGTGAAAAAATATTATTTGATACATTGAAAGGTCTTAAATGGGCTTATAGTGTTAAATTACTTTCAAAAGCTCCTTTAGGAGAATTTTTAGTAGTTGTAGATGCAGAAAACAAGAAAGTGCTTTATTGTGATGATTTTATTCAATACCATGAAGGAAATGCTTCAATTTTTTTAACAAATCCTCTAAAATCAAAAGTGTCTGTTGGATCTATATCTAATATTAATTATAGTGGAACTTTGATTGGTTTTTATTCTAAAGTAGAAAACGAAGATACAGTTAATGCGGAAAATCCTGATAATAATTTTATATATCCTTATGGAAATACTCATTTTGAAGAAGCAAATGTTTATTATCATATGAATGTTATTCATGATTTTTTTAGGACTAATTATGGTTATGTTGAACTTGATAAACCTATGAAAACAACTGTTCATTATGGTGATAAATATGATAATGCTTTCTTCTCCCCATGGGGTCAGTATTTTTGTTTTGGAGATGGTAATAAATTTAATAATCTTGCTATTGAAGCTTCAGTGATATATCACGAATATACTCACGCATTATCTTATGAAATGGCAGGGCTTGGTAATTATGGTGAAGCTGGTGGTATGAATGAGGCTTTGTCTGATTATTTTGGTAATACTATTACAGATGATCCTGAAATTGGTGAATGGGTTATGAATAAAATTGGAAAACCATATATGAGAAGTTGTAAAAACGATACTCATTATCCAGAAGATTATATTGGCGAATGTCATCATGATTCTTTGATGTTTTCAGCTCCTTTATGGGAAATGAGAGAAAGTTTTGGTAGAAAGATTTCTGATGAACTCGCGCATAGAATGAGATATTATATTAATTACAAATCTACATTTGCAGATGGACTTGCAGCTATTATAAGAGTTGATGAAGAAAAATTTGATGGAAAGCATAAAGAAGAAATTTTAAAAATTTTCGCTGAAAGAGGAATTTCTCTTAACAATAGAGAGTATTCTAAATTGATGCAAGAAAAAATTACTTTAGATGAATTGTATTAATTGATTTTTAAACTTATTATAACTATATAATCCCGGTTTGATTTTGAGCCGGGATTACATTATATTTTTATTTCTTTGATATATTTATACAGTCAAAAACTTTTTTGAATCAGCTTTTTGGTTATTGGTCTTATAAAAAAATTGACATATATGAAAAAGTTTAATATCCTATAATGCTTTATAGGTAAATAACAAATAAGTTTATAAGTGTATAAGTGAATAAGGGGGCTTAAATGTCTAAGTTTGGAATGAAGTTTTTAACAGTTCTTTTTTTTCTAATTGCAGTAACTTCTTATGCGGAAATCTCAAAAGTGAAATTAAGTGAAAGAGAGCAGTTTGCTGCTGAAGTTGTTTCTTCTGATGAAGAGTTTTTAATGGATTATATTGATTGTGTTCCAGAAGATAGATTAATGGAATTTTTTGAATTATCTATAAAAAAAGCTGTTGAGATTGCAAAATTAACTTTGAATATGGAAAGTGATGATGAAGCGTATATATTTATTACTGAAAAAATAAATGGTAAAGATGGTATTAAAATTCAAATTGAAAATATTGTAAAAGAATATCTTGATAGAGATAATGAAGATTCAAATGGTGTTTTTTCAAAAAGACTTGATAATAGATTTGTTGAGATGTATGTTGAACATTTCATAAGATTTGAACAAAATATTGCAAGTGTTAGATTACAGAAATCAGTTTTTTAAAGTTAAAAAAACTTATTTAAATTTTTATAAAAGACTATTTTTAAAATTAAAATAGTCTTTTTTTGTACTCTTTTCTTTTGAATTTATAAATGTTATAATCTCATGATATGAAAGATTTTAAAGGTATTATAACTACAAATATATTCTTAGGAAAAAGTTTTTTGAGTTTTCCTGGAAGAGGTAATGAATTAAGAAAAAGGTTAAGATTGATATTTCGTGAAAGGATTTTGTTGTATAAGACGAAATTTGAACCTGATTTTATTCTTATTAATAATAATCTATTTGGTACAAATATGTTTGCATCGAGTGATGTAAAATTTGTTGAAAGTTTCTTTGCCGAACTTGATATTCCTATTATTATAAATCCAGGTAATCTTGATGAATATAATGAAGTTTCAATTTATAACAAAATTTCTTTTCCTAAAAATGTAACTGTTTTTAAAAATGAACAGGATGTTTTTATAGATAATCAAAATAGATTTGTTATTTGTCAAAAATCTAATTATTCTAAGGATAATTTTTTTAATATAATACTTTCTAATGAAAAAATAGATTTTAATTCTAATTATGTTTTTGTAAAATCAAATGAAAAAAACTTTTCTTTTGAAAAAAATATTGTTGATATTCCGAGTTTTGAGTTTTTGTCTGATTTTGAACAGGAAGAAGCTGGATGCGTTTTGTTTTCTTATGTGGGCGGTAAGTCGTCTGCGAGTTTTTTAAATGAAACTGAGTTTAAAATATTTAATGT
>JALOAD010000024.1 GCA_023228995.1 Candidatus Muiribacterium halophilum | reverse complement strand
CACTTTTGCTTTAAATTCAGATCTGAATTCTCTTCTTCCTTTTTTACTCATAATCTTTTCCTCCATATATTTTATTATACATGGATTTATAAATTAAGACTATGGTCCTATTTCTTCAGCCATTATATACTTTGCTTTTATACTTAGTGTTAATTTTACCAAAATTTCCATATTTTTTCAATTTTGTTTTTGGCAAATTTTTTTACAATTTCCAAAATATATTGTTATTATGAATAAATTCATTAATTAAAAATATAATCCTATTTATTCAACCATTATCACAGTGAATTTGTTTGTTCTTAAATTGGGAAACTTATTTTCCGAACAAATTGGATTTTTACTTGCCATTTACACTTGTTTACAATTTTATTACTATATGATATATTAATAATTATATTCTATGAAAAAATTTATTAACCCGGAGAATAAAATGAATTGTAATAAAAATCATGATGATATAAAAAAAATTTTAGATTCTTTAAAAGATGATCAAGGTGGAGTCGGAAGACACAAATGTGCTGGATGTGCTTACGAGAAAGGATTTGATTATGGAAAAACTAAAAATGATAATTTTAATCTTAAAGATGAATTACACAAACTTCCAGAAAGTCAAGCTTCTACACAAAGACACAAATGTGCTTCTAGTGCTTTTTGTCAAGGGTATATTGAAGGAAGAAAGTAAACTAATTAAGGATTTATACTCCATTTAATTCTTTTCATATCTTCTTCAGGTGTTGGTTTTCTAAATATGAATAAATGTTCATGCATTATCATATAAAACCCCATATGTTTTGAACGCCATTTCCAATAATTTGTCATTTTGCAATTATGCTGGGCTTTTATTATATCTTCTTTTAAAACAAAACCTGCTTTTAAAAATCTATCCATAACTCTGTAAGCTAACGGAACAAAATGGCATCCTCTTCTAGTATCTCCCATTAATATCGCACAGTATTTGTCAGGTTTAAGAATTCTAAACATTTCATTAGCAACTAATTCTATTTCATTGCAGAATTTTTCAACATTGCCAGTATTTGAAAGGTCTCCTTCTATTTTTCCTTCAGAATACTTAACAATATTTAAGTATGGTGGATGAGTAATAATTAAATCAACTGATTTATTTTTTATTGATTTTATTTTTCTTGCATTACCTTTTTTTACTTTTTGTTCTGTTTCTGAATTATATTCAAATTTTAAATTTTTTTTTGCAATTTTTACTGTTTCGGGGTTTATATCAAATCCTATTGCATTTCTATGCAATAATTTCGCTTCAACTAATGTGGTTCCACTGCCACACATTGGATCTATTATTAAATCTCCCGGTTTGCTAAAGAATTCAATAATATTTCTTGGGATTTGTGGAGCAAAATTTCCTCTGTATTCAGGATTATGCGTAGCCCAATCGCCTCTTTTTGGGAAACTCCACACTGTAGAAAATTCCAATTCAAAATTAGTTGGATTAACTTCCTTTTTTTTCAATGATTTCCCCTTATTATGCTTTCTAATAAACCTAGTCTAACCATTTCCAAGTTTAAAATAAAATCAGTGTATTCAAAAGTTTCTCTTAATGGTCTTTGTGTAGTTTTCCATCCAACCCCATCTGTAATCCATATAAATTTTTTATTATCATTTTTCCACCAATCATACATTGATTTATATTCGCCAGCAGTGGATTTTAGTTTTGAACCTCCACCGCCATAAAAATTTGTTTCAATTAAATAAAGATTTTCTCCATTGTTAATAGCAAAATCAATTCTTCTGGAAGATTTATCTGATTTTAATTCAATATTCCACTCATTTTTTATTTTAGTAGAACTTACTTGAGATAAATAACTGAACCCTGTTTTTTTGCATAAATCTTCTATAAAATATTCAGTTATTTCTTCCATCATTGCTCCGCCTCGATTTTTTCTACCATTCGAATCTAAACCAACTTCAACTCCGATAAAGTAATCAACTACATTTTTTATATTTTTGCTTTTTAGCAATTCTAAAAATCCTGTATTCTTGATAAATTCGAGAAAAAATTCAGCTTCTTCCAAAGTAACACTTTTTTTATTAGAAAATGTTATTTTTTTATAATTAAATCCACTGTGCGAATAAGAATTTAAAATATAAAGTTTCTTCTGTCTACAAGCAATTAATCCAGGTAAAATTATAACAATTTCCGGATATTGCATTATTAAATCAATAAATTCCTTTTCTATATTTTCTTTTCCAATAAGATAGTTTAATAGATTGAGGGATATTTCAACATTTTTTTTATTTTCAAAAACTTTTTCCCAATTAACAAAATAATTCCATTTAGTATTTGTTATTTTCAATGTATCAATAAAAACTTTAAAAACTTCATCTGAATTATTGCAATTGAAAGTTTTTTTGTAATCTTCAATATATTTCATTTTACCCCCTTAAAAATTTGAAATCAGTATTTCTGTAATTTTCCCTCTAAGATTTCCTTTTGAATTAACATTACGAAGTGCATAAACTCTTTCTATAGAGAAATCAGAATATAATGAATCAAAAAAATCCTGTTCTTTATCTGACAATTTTGAGTCTGAATTTGATAATAACATTTTAGCACTTGAATAATGGTTATTTTTAAAATATTTTGCAAGATTCCGTTGCATTTCATCATCAAAATCACATTTGCTATATGCTGTAAATGATGAGTTTTCTTTTAATGGTCTGTAAGGTGGATCAAAATAAATAAAAGTTTTTTCATTTATTTCATACTTAATATCGCTAAAATTATGACAATTTATCTCAACATTCTGCAAAATATTATTAACATTTATTAAATTATTAAAATTTAAAATTTGAGGGTTTTTATATTTTCCCATTGGAACATTGAATTCACCTTTCGCATTAACTCTATAAAGACCATTAAAACAAGTTTTATTCAAAAAAACAATATAAGCTGCTCTTTTAATACTACTTTCATCAAAAAGATCATAATTGATATCATTTAATATTGCATTAAATTGAGCTCTTGTATCATAATAAAACGTTTTCCTATCATTATCATTTAATTTTAGATATTTTGAAGATATTATATCTAGTTCTTTTATTAGAGCATAAACTTCATATTTAACAACCCTGTATAAAAGTACTAAATCTTTATTAAAGTCCGAAATATACCATTTTTTAATTGTATTGTATAAATATTCATTACTTTTTAAATGAAAAAATAAAGCTCCAGCACCAATAAAAGGTTCAATATATGTATCACATTCGTTTATTACTTTATTTAATCTTTTTGTAAGTTCAGGCAAAAGCTGTGTTTTTCCACCAACCCACTTTAAAACAGGTTTTGCTTTTATTGTTTTTTTTTCAATCTGGCTTTCGTATTCCAACATATAACCTCTCTTCATTTTAACTCTTAATTATATATTTATTGAGGATGCTTAATTATAATACATTTTTTTCCAAAAATCGAATTACAAATAACACTTTTGTTCTTTTAGTTTTTTATATTTATTTCAAAATACATTTGCAATATACATGCCAAAGAAAAATCTTGTAATAGTTTTGGGGTTTTCATAAAAAAATTTTAATTATTTATTTGTAAATAGCCGTCTTCGTTAAAAGCTTTATTATGAGATTTTTTCTTCTTGTGTAATTGTAATGTGCTACAGCGAATTGAATTACCGTAATTATATTCCCGAAAATTATAAATCCGATAATAATCCATATTTTATCAGATAAAAATATATTATATGTATAAATGCTAACAAAAATCACTACCAAAAGAAATATTAGCCAGCAAGTTGATTTTATTCCAATTTTTAGCATTATCTTTCTAGCAAATAAATTTTTTTCCTGATAAGGTGAAGATACAACTTTTATTGTTGATAAAACATCAAATAACTTTGATATTATTATTAATATTCCAGTGGTTATTATTAGATAATTCATTTTAAATATTTTGCAAAATCATAAGATATAAATTCATTGTTGTTTGTTTTCTTATAAGCTTCTTCTTTATGTGATATATCCGACAATTCATTTGCTTTTAAATCAGATAATTTATTTTTGATATGAAAGACTAATTTTAATTCTTCATCTTTGAATAAATTTAAATCTACTTTTTCATTTGAAAAATATTTTTCTCCAATATTTCCTTCAGGAAATTTTATCTCTTTTACTTTTAAAATTTCATCATCAATTAATGCACCAAATATTGTCTCAAATTTGTCCGGAACTGGACCATAAGGTAAGTGAACATATCTTATACCAGTTATTGATTTATTATATTCTTTAAAAGATGAAAAATCACAATAAAAAAGAAGTTTATTTAATGCAGTCTTATATAATCCATCTTTACAAAGAATCAGTATTAGATTCTTTAAATTTTCAATATCAAAAGTTCTATTTCCATTATTAATACCATTTCCATAATTAAATAAATTTTTTAACAATTTATATGATTTCTTGGAATTTCTAATCTCGGTTTCAATTAAATTTATTATTTCATTTTTTCTTTCATAACTTAATTTTGTGTTATTTTCTTTTATAAAAGATATGAATGATAAAGGATTTGCGACCATCTGTAAAAGATTCTCATAAGGTTTATCTTGCAAAGCTCCGTTTTCGTATCTACTTAATGTGACTTCTCCAAAACCTAAAATCTCAGCTAATTCTTTTTGCTTTAATCTATATTTTTTTCTAAGTTCTTTAATTTCTTCAGGTTGCAACCAATTGTTTATTTCTCTATATTTCCTATAAGCAATATCAAGTTTGTCATATCCATCAGGTTCATATCTTTCTTCACAATTATCACATACGATATAAACACCATTAACTTCTATTTCTTCATTTCTAACAATCAATGTTTCCTTTACTTCTATTCTCTTTAAATTTGATGTTTCTTCACATAAAGGACACACAGTTTTTGCATTCATTAATACCTCCTAAATACATTATCATCAATACAATCTATAAGTCTTTGGAGAATTGCTTCAACTATCTTTTCAATCATAAAGAACTCCGTTTATTCATTATAATAATTATATTTTTTTATAACTTTTTTGTCAATATTTATCAATTGATAAATATTCGAAAGCAAATCATACATTATTAGAAGTTTGTAAAGCTCTTGGGATCTATAATCAAAAATCTGGTTTTAGGTGTTTGTTGTGACTTTTTTTAGATATAATTTTTGTTTGAATTTTCCTCGTTTTGAATTTTTTTCATTTCTGATTTTTTCAAATTCTTTGAGTGTTATTTTTCTGCTTTCAATTATTGCATATATTACTTCGACTATATCAGCTAATTCTTCGATATTTTTGCTTTCTTTGTATTCTATATATTCTTCTTCTAATTTTTTGTCTAGTTCTTTTATATATTCGTTATCTGTTAGTATTTCAATGTCGCATTCTTTGCCGGATTTTTTGATTATTTGAGGTATGTTATCTCTTATTAGTTTGTTATATACTATATTTTTCATATTTTTTTATTTTTAATTTAATAAATCAAGCTTCCCATCTTTCACAACCTCTTTGTATAGCTGTGTATTCAATGGATTTGACTAGATTTTTAAAAGTTATATTCTCCCAGTTTTTTATCATATATTCATCTTTAAAATTACCATTAAATTTATTAACTTCCTGTAAAAATCTTATTGGAAGATCTTTTTCTAAAATCTGCCAATAGTGTATTATTAAATCTTTTGAGCTGATTAGTAGTTTATTTGTTGGTAATTTATCTCGTTTTCGATTGTTAACATCTGGCCTTGTTGGTAATAGATTCCAAAGATCATTGTTTTTCCATAATGAAAATGGTATTATATGATCAACTTCAAACTTTTTTATGCTTCCATGTGTCCATACACATTTTATATCGTCAAGTTTCATAAATACATCTCTTGCATTACTGACATCTCGCTCATGAACTGGGTTGATTATTAGTTTTTCAAGTATGGTTCCAGCTCCTATAGTTAATTCTGAGATTTCTCTGACAAATTCTACCCATTTGAGAATGACAGATTCTCTTATTAAATAATTAAATGCTGTTATTTCATACCATAATTCACTATCCATCCATATTTGATTATTGGAATAATTGAATGGATTTTCTCCATTGTAATTGCCTGAGTAAAAAACTGGTCCTTTTATAATTGTGTTTTTGAGTTTGTCTTTTAGTTTATTGTAAAGTTTTGGAAATTGGACTTTGTTGTTTATATAATCATTATAAAAACCTGATAATCCTCCTGAATCTCTATATTTTTCAACAAAATCAGTGAGTTCATTTCTAAATGCTATTTTTCTGAAAGATTCAGGACTTTCACCTCTTCTTTGTGGAAAGAATTTATCTGAATTTATGAATTCCCAATAATATAAAATCCATAAATCTGCTACAAAATCAATTGGTATACCAGCTTTGTCTTTATGCGAAAGGTCAATACAATTAAAAAATTTCTCCGATATATCACAGAATGCTCTTAATAAGGCAAGTTTGTAAGAAGTGTTTTTCATATCCTTACTTATAATGCTAGAAATATTTCTAATACCTTTATATTTGTCCATATCAATGAGTTTTAGAAGATTTTCTGAATTAAGAGTAAAATTGGAATTATTCATTTTAGTTTTTTCTCCTATCACTCATATTTAAAACAAGGTTATTTCATTAACAATTTTTATTTTTTACATTTTAACATATTTTAATTAAATATTTAAAATATCTTAATTTATAGCAATCAATTTTTGATAGTCATTTTTTGATTATTTATAAAGTATCTTAAAGTTTTATACGCTCTTATACGCTTTTGTACTCTCATACCGCTCTTGTACTCTTTTATACCGCTCCTATACTGCTCTCATACCGCTCTTATACTCTTCTTATGTGATTTCATCCATTGGCACATTAATTGCATAATAACATTATTGAGGTTTTTTAAAAGTGATTAAATCTTTTTAAAAGGAGTTTATTATGAATATTACTTTTTCAGAACATGCAAGAGAAAGATGTTTTCAGAGAGATATTTCTGATGTTGAGATTGAAAGAATTCTTGAAAGAAAACAAATTTATAAGATTTTAGATGTTTTGGGTAAAACTGTTATTAAAGAAAAGTATAAAGGTAAAATACTTAATATTGTTGTTGCTGGCACTATCGCTTCTGCTATTGTTATTACTGCTTATTGATAATCAGAGTCAAATCTTATTAATTTAAATATCTGATTAAAATAAAAAATATGTAAATTAAATCTTTTTAATCGTTATTTTTTAGTTCTTAATTCTTAATAACTATTATATTCTTTTTTTAATAACTACTTGATTTTTACATCTTATTTATGATAAAGTTTTTCGTTATGAATAGATTTGGTTTATTAATTTTAATATTTTTACTTTTATTCTCTTTTTCTTGTAAAGAAAATATCTCATATAAACCTATTACTAATAATGGTAAAAAATGGCAAATCGCATATTATCAAGGCGGGGATTATACTTCTTATCCTGCATATACAAAGCAAGTTGTTAAAAATCTTTCAAAACTTGGTTGGATTCAACCTTTTGTTTATCCTGATTGGAAAAAAGAAGTTAGTATGGAAATTATATGGGAATGGCTTTCTTCTAATATTAAAAGTGATTATATTGAATTTAAAAAAGATGGTTTTTATTGTAGTAACTGGGATAGAACATCTCGAGCTGAAAATAAGAATAATTTTTTAAAAAGACTTAAACAAAATAATGATATTGACCTTGTATTTGCTCTTGGAACTTGGGCGGGTCAAGATCTTGCAACTGACGAACATTCAACGCCTGTTATTGTTATGAGTGTTACTTCTCCTGTTGATTCTAAAATAATACCTTCAATTAAAGATTCTGGGCGAGATCATGTTACAACTGGTATTGCTGCTAATAGATTTTTAAATCAAATAAGACTTTTTCATGATATTGTGGATTTTAAAAACTTAGGTGTAGTTTTTGAAAATACAGCAAATGGTAAAGTATTTACAAATTATGCTGAACTTCAAATAGTTTCAAAAGAAAGAGATTTTAAACTTATTGAAGCTTATGCTCCTGAAGAAAAAACGAGCGAAGATATGTGTGGTGAAAAATATTATAATGCTTTAGAATCAATTATTGATAAAGTTGATGCAGTTTGGATTGGTCCTCACACTGGATCTCAAGCAAAATTTATGAATAAAATTGCAAATTTATTAATTGAAATGAAAATTCCTTCATGGTCTCAAATGGATAATGGTCATGTTGAAAAGGGAATTTTATTTTCAATATCTCCTGAGGATTTTGATACTGTAGGTTTGTTTGAGGCTCAAAAGATTGCAAGAATACTTAGAAGAGAAAAACCTCGTGATCTTCCAATTGAATTTTCTTCTAGATTAGGATTATCAATAAATATAGACACAGCAACAAAAATAGGTTTTAATATACCTAAAGGAGTTATTTCAGTTGCGGATAAAATTTACGAACGATAATCTTAAATACCGAGTTTTAAAAATAATTTTTAATTCATTATTTACTGGATTTATTACTTGGATAATACTTGGAATAACAAATTTTTACTTTTTTAAAGATTATTTAAGATTTATGATGTTTGAAAGACCTGAGCGTCTTTCAGAATCGTTGCTTACAAATATACCTAATCATGATTTGTTTATTAGAATATCTTTTATCATAGCTTATCTTATTACAGGAATTATCTGGAGTATTCATATTGTCAAAACTGAAAAATATAAACAGGAACTCAAAAAACAAAAAGAACAGGCTGAAAAAGCAAATAATTTAAAAACTGAGTTTTTGGCTAATATGTCTCATGAAATTAGAACTCCTATTACTGCAATTATTGGTTTTTCTGAACTTCTTATCAATAAAGAAGACAATGAAGAAAAACTTAAATTTCTTAATATAATTGAAAAATCTTCTAAAACTTTACTTGATATTATTAATGATATACTTGATATAGCTAAAATAGAAGCTGATGAACTTTCTATAAATATTATTGAATTTTCGATAAAAAAATTAGCTGATGATATTGAGAAACTTTCAGCGAATTTACTTAGAAAAAATAAAAATATAAAATTTCAAGTTATTCAAAAAATTACCTCTAATGAAGATTGCTTTGTAGTTGGAGATTTTTCTCGCATTAAACAAATAGCATTAAATCTTATTTCAAATGCAATTAAATTTACAGAAAATGGTTCGGTAGAAGTAATTATTGAGATAAAGAATAATTTCCTTTATCTTACTGTAAAAGATACTGGAATCGGTATAGCTGAAGATAAAATCAAGGATTTATTTAATAAATTCGCACAATTAAATTCAGGTGATAATAGAAAATATGGTGGAACTGGTCTTGGACTTGCAATAAGCAGAAAACTCGCTTTACTTATGAACGGTGAATTATCTGTAGTTTCTAAATATAAAATTGGTTCTTCTTTTCTATTAAAAATTCCTATTAATGTTGAGATTAAAACAAAACCTGAAAATTTAGCTTCAATTAAAAATGATATTAATCCTGATTATTTAGATGAAAATAACTGTAATCCTATTAATATTCTTTTGGTAGATGATTATTATGATAATTTATTGCTAATGCAAACAATGCTAGAAAAAAACAATCATATAATCTATACAGCTAACAACGGTAACGAAGCTTACGACATAGTTCAAAATAAAAATATTGATATTATATTAATGGATATTCAAATGCCTGAAATGGACGGTTTTAAATGTCTTGAAATAATCCGCAAATCAAAACCTAATATTCCAATAGTAGCAATTTCAGCTCATTCGCTTTCTCATCAAGTTGAAAAAGCTTTAAAAGCTGGTTTTGACGATTTTATAACTAAACCTTTTCATTTTATTGATTTACTATCTGTAATATCAAAATTTGTTGATAAATCAAATAAATAAATTTTGTAAATCTTTGGGGTCGGTCCGCTAAGGTTTTCAAAAAGAATAATTTTAACATATACTTATTAAAGTTTGAAGATGTTTTTTATTAAAAACATAAAAATCTTTCTCTTAAATTTATGGTATAATCATGAAATTCAATTAATATTAAATTTAAAATCAATAAAAAAATTAAACTAATATTACATAAAATAAAGTAAAATTAGTTTTATATTAAAATGTTTAAAAATTTATCTTTTTAAGACCGCAAAACTCTTTTATAATCTGGGGTTCAAGGTTTTTTGTAAACTTTTTAAGGACCGACCCCAAAGCTTTACATTTTCGTTTTGCTATTGACTTTTACAACATATTATGTTATATTGATTATATATAGACGTGATTTGTAAACCATATTGCTGCGTCTTTAAATAATTGCTAAAAAGGAGGCTATATGTCTGATTTATTTGTTCCTTTATTAATTTCTCGTTCTGAATCTGAAGGATTTTTTATTAATCCTAATGGTCTGATTTTTTGTAATAATGGAAGAAAACATATTGATTTTATATTTAATCATTATGAAATTTTTAATTTAACTAAAAAATATTTGCAAAATATTTACTTGGAATATAAAGAACCTATGGGTTTTGAGGGTAAGGCTAGGGTTGAAATTATTCGAAATCTTATTTATTTAAATTGGGTTCATATTAGATTTCATCATAAATCTGGCAAATGGGTTTTTAATTGCTTTAGTTTTAATAAAGCTGATGGAAATATTATTAATTTTATTAAAATTTTCTTGAAGTATGGATATGCTTGTTATAACGATGTTTTTGAAATTAATATTATTTTTGATAACAATGTTGAGGTTAAAAGATTTTATCTTGATTTAAAAAAATATTTGTAAAATATGTTTGGAGTATGGTTTTTACGCCATACTCCTTTTTGTTAATTTTTATTCATAAAATTCAATTTTATCTGGTTCTTCTATTTCTTTTGTTATTTTTTCCTTTTTTATGTTCTTACATTCTATTATTGTTAGGGTTTTTAGATTTTTAAGACTGTTTATATCTTCTTCACAATTTTTCACCTTGAGTTTTTCAAGTTCTAGTATTTTTAAATTTTGCAAATCTCCTAATCCTTTTAAATTTGTTAATTTACTGCAATTTGATAATTTTAGAAATTCAAGTTGCGGAAAATTTTCAAGAAAATTAATGTTTTTTATTTCACAATCTGCTATTTTGATTTTTTTTAGATTTTTCATTTTTGCTATAAATGATAAATTTTTATTTGCGATATTTTTTATATCGAATGTTTCTATTGTTTGATTTTCTGTTTCTTCTTTGCATTTTATTGTTGGCTTTATTTCAATATTATTTTTATCGAATATATACTCATATACTCTAAATAATTCTTTGTTTATGCTTAATATTTTTATTGAATTGTTAAGTAAAATACTATCTAAATCAATTTCTTTTTCAGTTATATGAAATGTTTTTAAATTCTTAAAAAAAATTAAATGGCTTAAATCTTTTATTCCTGTATTGTTTAATTCCATTATATCTAAATTAAATGAATTTCTAAAACTTGATAAATCTTTTAATCCTGTTGTTTTTGTTAATACTAAAGTTTTTAGTTTGTATAAATTCATATCTTTTTTACTTGTTAAATTGCAATTTGTTAATATGATTTCTATTAGAAATACGAGTTCTGATAAATCTTCGGTTGATATATTCATAAAATTTTTGAGTTTAAGCGTTTTTAGCAATTTCATTGATCTGATAAATTCTGTTGATAAAAATGTTTTTTCAGGATAACTAAGATCAATATCTTCTAAATTATGAAATTTTCCGAGTTTATCAATATTTTTTATTTTAATATTGCATTCAAAACCTCTCATTCTCATATTTCTTCTTAATTGAGTTTTTGCATCAATTTCTATATTTTTATTTTCTTCATCGAGTAAAAACCAACATCGCTCAGCTAATATTACTTTTTCTATATATGATAATCTTTTTATAGAACTTACATTAAATATATTTGGTATGAATGGAGCATATTTTATATTGTCTTTTACTTTATAATCTCTTATATATTTAAATTCATTATTAAGACATTCTAAATCTTCGTAAAAATAATCATTGTCAATTCCTATGGTTCTTACATATATTGCTGGCTCAAATGATAATTCTTTATTAAAATCTACTATATTTCTTAATTCTTCTTTTGTAATTTTATTATTTGTTTCTTGAAATGCTATTGCTTTAAATACTGACCTAAAAATAAGATCGTATTTTGCTTTAGTGAATAATGAAAATCCAGTATTTATATCTGTTGTACTTACATAAGTAAAATAACTATTAGAATAGTTTTTTATTCCTTTTGACATTAAACAATCACATAATACATAATTATATTCTTTGTTGACATCTTCGATTATAATCATTTCTGTTTTATAAGATTCATTCTTATTAGAATATAAAATAGAATTTTTATTTTCATTATTTTCAAACTCTTCTATGTTGTTTTCTGATAAAACTGTTACATCAAAATTATGTAGTTTTTCTTCTTCTATTTCTTTTGAAATTGTTTCGTAAAATTTATTTACTCTATCATTGTGAAGTTTTTCTATATATTTAATAAGATTTATTAGTAAATCTGAAGTTTCATCAATGTTTTTTACAAAAAATTTAAAATAACATATATCTTTCATTTCTTTATTAAACATATTTGGAGAATATTCTTGTGGAAATATATTATCAATTGTATTGTATTCAAATACTATGTAATCATTATCAAGTTTTTTTATTTGAGCAAATTTTTCTGTTTCATCTTTTAGTTTTTTATAATCTCAATTTCTATCATAGGTATAATATCCTTTTCCTGATAGTTCTGCTTGTTCTAAACATCCTCCGCCGATAAAATTCATTCCATGATATTTTTTCATATCGACCGGAAAACAATCTCTAAACTTACCTGGAATATAAGAAATCATTTCTTGAGTAACATCATTGTAATATTGCTCTATTTCTTTTTGGTAATTTTTAACGAATTCTTTAAAATTTTCTAATTGGTCATAGTGATAACTCTCAATATATTTAAATCTGTTATATATTTTATTTGTATTAATCAATTTAGATTCTAATATTTCGATTGGAAATGCTAATAAAAGTTCTTTAAAATAAAATCTGTATTTAAATGTGTATTGTAAACATTCTACTGCTCTTTTAATCTTGTTTTTTACTTTTTTTCTTCCAAATTCAGTAAGTTCCATTTTATCAATAAGTTTTTTACCATTTATTTTTATAGGAAATGCTAATGTATATGTATTTATATGACTTTCAATTGCACTATACAAAAAATGTAATCTAAAAAAACTATTATCTTGTTCAAAAACACTATATTGTATAAAAATATGGTCTAATTCAACAAATTCAATTCTTATATTTTACTCCCTGCTCTATTTTTAAATAGATTATAAGATCCTGTTATATATTCAGTTCTGTAATCATTAATATGCCATTGAGCATTATGTATATTTATAGCTTGTTTTGGTGAAAAAATTCCTTTTAAATGAAGGGTTTGAAATATATTGTATAAATTACCAAAACTGCGATAAACTATATTTGTGAAAACTTCCCATTCATTATTTATTGAATTAAAATATCCAATAATCCATCCATGTGATGCTTTATGCTCTGCAAATTCATTTGCTAAGTCAAAATAATCTTTTCTTTTATTAATATTATTATCGATTATTTTATCAATAACATTATCTTTAATACAAAGTAAATTTGAATTTACGATAAATGTATTTGCTGCATCAGTTTGTTTTGTATATAATTTACCATTTGGTCTGTGTGCAAAAAAATATTCTTTATTATTGATTTCTTCAGTTTCTAATTCAATGAATTGTAATTCTTTGAGTTGGGATTCTTTGAATTGTAAAGATGTTTGAGAAGAAGAAATACTAATATCAATTTTTTTAAAAGACTGAGGTGGTCTTTCAAGCAAGTTTAAAACCCTACTAATAAAGTGTTTTCTGAATACTCCGTCCTTGTAATATCTCATCTTTGGAATTCCAAAAAGCGGAACTGTTGGAAATTGATAAAAACATCCTTTGTATTCATAAGGTTCAAGAATTACAAATTCAGCTTCTCTGGTTGAAATACATAAAAAATATACTTTAAAACTTTTTGAATTAATACGGAAAGATAATATCATGACTTCCTCCTTTTAGCTGTTTTTTTAAGACGCCGCAATTTGGTTGACAAATCACGTCTTTTAATACTATACAATATAATATAACATATTCTAATGTGTCTTGTCAAGACTTTGATGTTTTTTTTACACTAAAACCCAAGATCCCATCTCTTCTTTTATATATATACAATCTTTTGCCATTCTTCTTTTGACAAAATTTTTCATTAAAATATTATTCCCAGCTACAACCCATAATCCATGTTTTATATTTGTTTTACTTTGTAGTTTTATAGAATGATTTAAAAGTTGAATTCCTCGTGCAAGAGAACGGAATTTTTGAAGTACATATAAATTTCTGTATAAAATCACATCCTCACTTAATCTCTGACAAATTATCCAACCTGCAATTTTATTTTTATAAAGTAATCCTACGGAATTTGTATATTCAATATTTTCTATTTTTTCAAGTGGATTTAACATTAATTCTATCCATTTTTCTTTTTCTTCATGGTTTTTTATTTGATTTTTTATATTTAAAGTAATATCTTTCCACATAAAAAATTTGAATTCTTTGGGAATTTTGTCTTCTATTAGCCATTTTTTATTTATTACTCTTGCATCTGAATAACAGCTTAGATTTATCATTTGTGGTTTTGAAAATTTTAATTTTTTCAATACATATTCAATTTCGTGGGTTTTTCCTAATATTCTGTAGTATTTAATATTGATTTTATTTATTGAATTTTCTTTTGCATAATCTAATATATGTTGAATTAATATACTTCCCAATCCTTTTTTTCGAAATTTTTTAATTACAAAAATATATTCTATTGTTATTATATTATCTTTATTATTTTTAAATGCTTTGATTATTCCAGCTTTTTTACCAAATAATAATGATGCAAAATAAATATATTCATGAGAATTTTGCTGTTTTATACTATTTTTGTTTTGATTAAGTAATATTGAATAATCTATTATTTCTTTATTATTTAATTTTTTTATTTCAAACATATTAATTTCACCTTTATATATACAGTTTGACTATTCCAATTAATAATAACAAAAAAATTGGAATAATAATGCATTTACAGTATAATCTAATTAATATTTTTTTTAAATGGAGTTTTTATGAAATGGTCAAAATATAATTATGTTTTTAAATCAGATAAATTCGGATTTCTTCTTTTTAACAGCTTTACAAACACTTTTGCCGAGCTTGATGAATCCACTTATAATGAAGTGATTAAAATAAAAGAAAATCCTAATAATTATGATTTTGCTAAAGCTCCACAGCTTTTATTACAGTTTTTATCTGGCAAAATACTACTTGAAGATAATGAAGAGCCTGTAATGGAATTACATCTAAAAAATACAATTAATAGGTTCTCAACTCCTTTTCTTTCATTAACAATTGCACCAACAAGAGATTGTAATTTTGAATGTCCTTATTGCTATGAAGAAGATAGACCTGCAACATATATGACTGAAGAAATGGAAGATAAAGTTATTAATTTTACTGAAAAATTCAAAAAAGTTAATGCTATACATATTAGCTGGTATGGTGGCGAACCTCTTCTTTGCTGGGATCAAATTTATAGAATGTCAAAAAAGATGAAAGATAAAAAAATCAAATTTTTCTCAGGTATTATTACAAATGGATATTTACTTAATAAAGAAGTTGCAGATCAATTTACCGGAGCAAGAATACATTCTGCACAAATTACAATTGATGGTTTGGAGAATACTCATAATAGTAGAAGAAAGCATAAAACAAAAAAAGATACTTTCAATGTTATATTAAAAAATATTGATTATCTGCTTACTGTTTGGAAAGGATCTCTATCAATTCGAGTTAATGTCGATAAAACTAATCACAAAGAATACAATGAAGTTCATCAAATGATAAACTCCAGATATAAGGAATATAAGGATAAAATAAGTGTTTATCCAGGTATTGTTACAGATTATTCTGCAACTTGTATTACTGCGGATTCTTGCGGAATGGACCAAGATGCTGTAACTACATTTATGTTTGAATGTTATGAAAAATTTAAAATTAAAGATCTTGATTTTTATCCAAAATCTATGTATCAAGCATGCTCTGCAAATGCTCTACACTCTTATGTTATAGGACCAGAAGGCGAATTATATAAATGCTGGAGAGACTTAGGCAAAGCTGAAATGATAGTAGGTTCTGTAACTGGGGATATTCCTGTTAATAACACTTTACTTGCAAAATATCTTGTTGATATAACACCATATACAAGTGAAAAATGTAAAGATTGTTTTTTCTTACCTCTTTGTAATGGCGGATGCCCTAATTTAAGATTTTCTAATAAATATCTTGGGACTAATTTTGATACTTGCCTTGTTCAAAAGAATAATATTAAAAAATATTTAGAAACTCATTATGAAATAAAGATGGTGTCGGACCATAAAACTTGACAAAAAACAAAAGATTGTCAAGTTTTATGGTCCGACACCCATTCTTTTTATTTTGGTAAATCTCCTCTTGAATAATCATGATAATCACCACAATCTCTTGAGCATCCACCTCTTCCGCCTGCAACATTGTCAAGTTGTTCATCTGTAAGTTCTTCGCCTATAAAATCCGGCAATACATAAGTTTGATCTATACCTTTTTTATTTTCTATTATACTTATTTTAAAATTAGATGGTATTTGTTTTCCTGATATATCTTTGATTACTATTTCAGGTTCTAAAAGCACTTTTTTTCTGAATTCTTTATCTGTAGCTGCTTTTGATTTAATTTGATTCAGTACTTTTTTAACTTCTGCATTAGTCCAATTCATTTTCCCCACCATGATTATTTTTTTAAAAATAAAAATACAACCCTTAAAATCTTATTAATTTCATTAATAATAAAAAAAGCTGTCAAATTATCTGACAGCCCTTATATATTAAATGTTTATCATAAAAATCCATTACCAAAGCCGATTAAATCATCACAATTTCCTCGTGAACTTCCACCAGCTATATTGTCAAGCTGTTCGTCAAACAGTTCTTCTCCTGTAAATGCGGGAAGTACATAAGTCTGATCTACTCCAGGATTGTTTTCTATTATCCTTATCTTGAATCCTTCAGGTAAATTTTGTCTGTAGAAGCTCTTTCTTTTATCAAAGAAATAATATTTTCTACCTCTGCTGTTGTCCAATTCATCAAAACTCCCTTACAATTTCAATTATTAAAAATATCAACTGATAAATTTAGTTTGCTTGTCCTTGACAATGGCATCTTCCATAACCCTGACACTGTGAACCACATTTTCTTCCCATTCCACCTGCTACATTATCAAGATCTTCGTCTGTAAGTTCTTCACCTATAAAATCTGGTAATACATAAGTCTGATCGATTCCTTTAGCATTTTCTACTATTTTGATTTTGAAATCTTCTGGAATATCTTTTCCTGATATTTCCTTAATTGCCTGTTCTGGATTTGATAAAACTTTTTCTCTAAACTTCTTATCTGTTGAAGCTTTTGCCTGAATTTTTTCAATTGTTGCTTTTACTTCTTGTTCTGTCCAATTCATTTAATTCTCCTTGTATATGTTGTTAATTAAAATTTATTGACATTTAAAACTATGTATCGGTTTTGTCAAATGTCAAGAACCGACACCCTAATTAGCTTGTCCTTGGCAATGACATCTACCATAACCTTGACATTGATCTCCACAGCTTCTTCCTGCTCCGCCTGCTACATTATCTAAATCTTGGTCTGTAAGTTCTTCACCTATGAAATCTGGTAATACAAAAGTCTGATCGATTCCTTTGGCATTTTCTATTATTTTGATTTTGAAACCTTCTGGAATATCTTTTCCAGATATTTCTTTAATTGCCTGTTCTGGATTTGATAAAACTTTTTCTCTAAATTTTTTATCTGTTGATGCTTTTACCTGAATCTTTTCAATTGTTGCTTTTACTTCTTTTTCTGTCCAATTCATTTAATGCCCCTTTATAATGTTATTTGTTGCAATTCTACATATCTAAAAATTTTGTGCAAGTACTTTTTGTATCACATCCTCTACCACCTGCTACATTATCAAGCTGTTCATCTGTAAGTTCTTCACCGATAAAATCTGGTAATACATAAGTCTGATCAATTCCTTTGGCGTTTTCTATAATTTTCATCTTAAAGCCATTAGGTAAATCTTTTCCGACGATTTCTTTAACTGCTTTTTCAGGATTTAAAAGTACTTTTTTTCTAAATTCCTTGTCTGTTGAGGCTTTGCTTTGAATTTTTGCTATTGTTTCTTTTACTTCCTGTTGTGTCCAAACCATGCAACCTCCTAATTATTTTTATTAAAACATGATATTTGTTTTGAAACAATTAAGCTACAACATTGCAATAACAATTTGTATATTTTCCACAATCTCTTGTGCATCTGCCTCTGCCACCTGCCACATTATCAAGTTCTTCCTCTGTTAATTCTTCGCTTAAAAAATCATTTAATACAAAGGTCTCATCATAACCTGGAATATTTTCAATAACTTTTATCTTGAAATCTTCAGGAACTTTTTCACCTGTAATATCAAATATTGCTTTTTCAGGTTCTAAAATAACAGATTTTCTAAATTTTAAATCTGTTGAAGCTTTTTTCATTAAAAAATCAATTGTTTTATCAACTTTTTCTTTAGTCCACATAATTTACCTACCTTCTTTGCTCTACACAATAACATTTTGTATAAGTATCACACTTGTCTCCACAACCTCTTCCACCAGCTACATTATCAAGTTCTTCATCTGTAAGTTCTTCGCCTAAAAAATCATTTAACACAAAAGTCTGATTGTAATTTGTTTTATTTTCAATTACTTTTATTTTGAAATTTGTAGGAATATCCTTTCCTGAAATGTCTTTTATAACAGTTTCTGGTTTTTCAAGTACTTTTTTTCTAAAACCTTTATCAATAGAGGATTTTTTCATAATAATATCAATTGTTTTATCGATTTCTTCTTTTGTCCAATTCATAAATTCCTCCTTTTTTTAAAATTATACCATATTTTTTTAAAAATATATATCGTTAATATAGTATCATATAAACAAAAACTAGCATATTTTAAGGATTACCATTTTTTTATTATTTTTTTTTAAACCCTAACTTATATTTTTTATTATTAAAATTATTTTTATATTGAAAACAACTTATAAATCTATAAAAAATTGGGCTCCGTTATTAAATTACAACAAAATTTATAAAAGGAAGGATTTCACTCAGATTACTCAATTTGAATTTTATTTGTTTTAGTGTTATAAATATAAAATGATTAAAAACATTGATACACTACTTATAATACCATTATCAGATGATATATATTTCAATAATGTAAAAAAAGATAGAGAAACCGTCAAATTAAGTATATTGTTTAAAAAAAGATATAGGATTTACGAATATTTCTTCTCAAAATTATCAAATGATAATATTAACTCAAGTGCGAATTATACAAGTTTTTCACCCTCAGAATTTATAAGTTTTCAAATCCCACCTGTTTTAAGTATGTTTAAAAAAAACAATCTTTCCTATCATATAGCAGATAGATTATTTTTAAATGAAAATATAGAAGATTTTATTCAAAAATTAAGTTTAAAATTAAATCCTGTAACTGTAGGAATTTCAACAAGTCTTATTGGAAATGTTTTTGAATTATCAGAATTTATAAATTTAGTTAATAAAATTTTTCCTTATAGTAAAATAATACTTGGTGGCTCTAAAACCCAAATTCTTGTTGAACATTTAAAAAAAGAAGATTTAAAAAAAATATATGCTTGCGTTTATGGTGATGGTGAAATAATTTTTGCAGATATTGTAAAAAATATTGTTTGTAAAAATAATATAGATTCAATAAAACACAAGTGTATTATTTCAGACTCAACCTATATATTTAAATTCAATACAAACAATGAATCTCTTGATAATTATCCATTTCCAAAATTGAAAAATATATCTAATAATATAAAAAGAATTTTTATAGAAGGAAGTCGTGGTTGTCCATTTAATTGTGCATATTGCAGATTTCCAACACTTTCACCAAATTATCGTATAAAAAGTGCTAAAAAGCTTTTTAATACTATTAATCAAGCTTATAATGAAGGAGTTAATGAATTTTTCTTTTTTGACACAACATTTTCAACACCTTTATCAAGATTTAATGAAATTCTTGATAAAATAATAGAATCAAAAATCAATATAAGTTGGTATGCTTTTGTAAGAGCTTCTGATATAAACGAAGAAATTGCTATTAAAATGGCAAAATCAGGCTGCAAAGTTACCTATATGGGGATAGAAAGCACTAAAAACAGCACATTACAAAAAATCAATAAAAAAGTTGATATATCTCAAATAAAAACTTCAATTGAGCTTTTAAGAAAAAATAAAATAATTGTTTATGGTTCTTTTATAATCGGACTTCCTGATAATACAACACAAACTCCACAAGATATATATAAATTCATAAAAGATAATAAAATTGATGTATGCGATATATATCCTCTGGCAATAGAACCTGACACACCAATATATAAAAATCCTACAAAATATGGATATAAACTAATTCACAATAAAAAATATTCAACACCTGACTGGGAATCTGATAATCTTAATGCTAAAAAATCAGATTTATTAGTTAACAAACTTGTATATGAACTTGAAAAAAACCAAATATGCCTAACTTACAACTTTATATTATCACTAGGTATAAACACAACAATACCAAACACAAATTACTCAGAACATCAACTGTTATTCAAAGTACTCAAAGAAATAAATGCTGAAATATTCTCACATCATGTAGTATCATCAAAAAACACTCTAATGATTAAAAACATACGCAAAATAATTAATAAAAACACTCTTATATTAGAAAAATTCTTTATTATAAATCAACCTTCACAGGCTGAAATCTGGCATTCTGGCAGTGTAAATAGTGTATAAAAACAAAAGCAAAAAAAATCTACTTGGTAACTTGAGTGAACATTGCGAAGCATTTAATTTTTTTTATATGTCATTCTGTATTCATATTTTATATAATCTACATAAGGAAACATTCTTCTTGTAATAAAATTAACCATCTGTCTATTCTCAGCCGAGGCACACCATAAACCACAATCCATATCAGGTCTATATTTTTGCTGAATTTTAATAGCTTGCCCAAGCAAAGCAATTGAATAACCTAGTTTTTTATACTTACTCCTAACATAAAGATTTGAATATCTAATAGTTTTTTCATTAATCTTTGTAGTAATATTCCATCCAATTATATTATTTTCATAAATAATACATAAACTATTCAAATCAAAATAATCCTTACAATCATCTGAAAACGGAGAAAGTCTCAACCTTTCCCAATCATCTTTTTGAGAATCATTACATAGATTTTCTTTTAAATCATCCTCAACTTCACTCCATTTAACAACTTTGAACTTCTCAGGAATACTAACTTTATCAAACCATTTTGCATCAAGAATTCTAAAATCAGTCCTGCAAACAACTGAAATAAGTTTTTTATCACAAAAACCATTGTTTTCAAGAAAAATCTCAATAGCACTATGTTTATTTTTTTCTTTTCTATACTCAACCAAAAACTTGTTTACAAATTTTATAGAATTATTTTGCAAAATTTCATGTAATATTTGAGTAGCAAGTCCTCGTCTTCTATATTTTGCAACAACAAAAAGATAAGAAATAACCGCTGTATCCGAATTTCTAAAAGATATTCTACTATAAGCTACTGGAATTCCAAAAATCCTTGCACCAACATAAATATCATTATTTTTTAAAGCTATATCAAACTCATTATCAGTCATAAGAACTGAAAATTCGGTCAAGTTTCTTTTATCAATATAAAAAATTTCAAAATCACTCAATTTAAGAATCCTTTGAAGATAATATAGTAATTCCTGAATTTGTCATTACATTTAGCATTGTTCTTATAGGATCAGTTATTGAATTAACAGCAAGTAGCAAAATTGTTGTAACTTCCATAGGTAATCCAAGAAATGGGAAAAATATAGAAAGCATTGAAATTTCAATAGCTCCAGGAGCTCCTGATGCTGCAAATCCAGAAACTATAACCCCTAATATAACTCCAAGCCATCTAAAATTAATAAAGAGTGATACATCAAAAAGCTGTGCAATAAAAACAGTTCCTAAAGCAAGATTTATTATTGTTCCAGGCCTACATATTGTTAAACCAAGAGGCATTATGAGTTTTACTTTTGAAGATTCAACGTTGAAATTCTTTTCAAGACTCTCCATTGCAACTGGCATAGCTGCATATCCAGAAGAAGTACCAAAAGCAATTATAAGTGCATTTTTGAGATTTTTAACAATTTTTTTCATAGATGTTTTTGTGTTTTTTGATATAACAAATATAACTATAATTAAAAAAATAATACATAAAATGTGATATATAAACACAAATCTTCCCATGGCAATTATAATTTCTGGTCCAAATCCTGATATCTGCTTAGCCATTAATGCAAAAAGTGCAATTGGTAAAATATATATTGACCAGTTAATTATCTGAATTAATGAGTTGAAAAGTGAATCGAGTACACAAAATATTTCTTCACCTGTATTATTATCTAAAAATCCTAAAGAAAGTCCAAGTAATATTGAAAAAACAAGTATTCCAAGCACATCTCCTGAGGATAATGCTGAAAATATATTGGAAGGAATTATTCTTTTTATCAAACTTTCAGAATTTAAAATGTTTGACTCAGCTTTTCTAGTTGTATTAACAGTTTCACCAAGGATTTTTTTAGCGTTTTCATCAAGCGATGAACCAGGATTTCCAATAATACCACCAAATACTCCGGTAATACTTGCTAAAATTAAAACAATTGTAATTAACAAAATAAGCTTTTTAATATAAGAAGATGAATCTCTTGTTCTAAATAATTTACCAAGAGATGTTATTATCGCAGTTATCATTATAGGTAATGAACACATCTGTAATAAAGTTAGATAAAAATCACCAAAACCAAAACAAATGCTTTGCTCACCTTTAAGATAAATTCCGTAAAAAACTCCAGCAATCATACTTATTATTATCGTCCAAGGACTAGTTAGAAATTTTGATATATTGACAAGTTTGTTTTTACTTTTCGTTTTCCAAAAGAAAAACACACCAATAAAAATAATTATTCCAGGCATGGTATATTTCATATCGATATTATATGTTTTAACCCTTACATATTTGACTTTTTCAATATTTCTCAAATCCAAATCATAAATATATTCATTTATATATTCGTCAATATTCTTATCAATTTTATTAATATCAAGATAATGTTTCAACCATTCAAAAAGTTGAATTTTATCATTTGGTACAGCAATTGAAATTGGATCAACTGTATTATTAAAAGAAATCATTTTTAATTTAAGACCTATTGAAGGATTTTTTTTTAAAGTTCTTCCAATTGCAACTTCATCATAAAAAGCAGCATCAATATTTTTTTTTAAGACATTATCAAGAATAACTTCCCATTCAGCAAAAGTTACTATATCTGCAAGAGGAAACAATGATTTTGAAAAATCCTCATAAGATGAACCTGCAAGAACACCGATTTTAACATTGTTTCTATTAAGCTCAAGATTATCTCCGTTTTTAAGCTTATCAACGCTTAACTGATTAACAAAAGCACTCATTTTAAGATTAATATAAGATTGCGTAAAAAGAACTTTTTGAGCTCTTTCAAGGGTTATACTAAGATTTGATACAGCAATATCTGTTTTACCCAAATAAACATCATCAATAACCTTATCAAAACTCGGTGCATTGATAAATCTGTATGAAACACCAAGTTTTTTTGAAATATCCTTAACAAGGTCAATATCAATACCTTTTAAAGTATTATTTTTATCCTTATAAAAAAATGGAGCAGTTTCAATATCACAAATACCAACAAGAAGCTCACCTCTTTTTTTTATAATAGCAATATCCTCTAAAACTTGAGAAAAAACATTTACAGAAAATATCATAAAAACAATCAAAAACAACAAAGCTTTTAACTTCATTTTTACTCCTAAATTGTTAATAATATAAAGAAATCAAAGAATTAAGAATTATTCTATTGCAATTTTCATGTCAAGCACTTTATATTAAATATATAACAATAAAATTTATTATATCATTATTTTTATTTTTTTAATATGATAATGTTAAAATATATTGAAATTTAGCGATTATTCTTTGTTTTAATTGTATTTTTTTATTTCATTTTTAATTTTGGGTTTAGGGAATTTAGCAAAAAAACCAGCTATATAAACAATAATTCCAATAATAGCAAGAATATTCTGTGAAAAAGTAATACTAGTTGTCATAGTAATAAATCCGAAATTCAAAATAGCAAAATTTTTATCTTCTTCAACATTTTTATAAAAACCATTATTAATTCTTTTTTTAACAATAAAAGAACTAATAATAAGAATAATGCCAATTATTGGATATAAAATATTTTGTAAATTAACATTATTTTGGTATAAAAGAAAAATACTAATTAATACAAACAAAATACCAATAGAAGCATAGCAAATCAGAGCAATTTTAACAGTTTTTTCAAGATTGTTTTCATTTTTTTTCATATTAAATAGATTAACATAAATCATTTTAAAAAAACAGAATAAGGTTTAACTTCTGTTTATCAAGTTCGCTCTGAAATATTCGACTTCTAGTATTCCCTCGACTCATAACAAGATATAAAGCACCTTTATATTCAATTCTAAGTTCTCTGCCCATGCCTTAATTATAATAATCTTACTTATAAATGTCAAATATTAAGGTCCGACACCAATATTACCCTTTCTTCAATTCTTTAATATCTTTTCTTATTTCCTGGATCTCAGACCAGAAGAACTGTTGAATTAAAAATATAAACATAAATACAAACATATTTGATGTTAATTGAATAATTCCCATATGCATAAACATAATCCTGAATGTTTTCGGATCTTCTGAAAGAATGACATTATTATAGCATGATGCTATGATCCAAAGTAAAGAACATTGAACAATTCCAACTACTATGAAAATAACAAATATCGAAAATGGTTTGCTGAATTTAATATTTTTCAATTTAATCTCCTTACATATGTTCATTCAAAATAATATCATAAGAAACAATCATAGTAATTGAGTCCCAGAATGATGTAAAAGCTCCAATCCCTATCCACCCATATGCACCAGATACACCTGCTGTTAATGTTCCATAATAAGCTGCACTGCCTATAGCAACAACTCCGCCAGTAATACAAGTTGCACCGATAACAGTAATCCCAAAACCAAGCCAAAAGAGTTTTTCACTATCCAATCCTAAAAATCGATTTTGGCTAATTAAAAAGTCATTAAATTCTCTTTCATTAAGATTACTGATTTTATCAAATATAAATACTGAGCAAAGCATTCTTTTACCAAATTCTGAGGCTTTTATTGTATTATATTCTTCCTGCATGTAATATTCTTTAAAATTTTCATATTTTAAAGCTTTTTTTTCTAATTCTTTCATTTTTTCCTGCATTTCTTTTTCACTAAAAGTTTCTCGATTTGTTATTCCACCAATAGTAGGAAATGGTGTCGGATTTGTTGGAATACTCGGTCCAGGTATATTATTTATTGGATAAGATTGCTGATCATTTATTCCATTATTGATTAAAGCTGAAAAGTTTTTCTGTATATCTGCCATATTATTAAAAAAAAGTCTATTGTCATCTATTTTATTAATATAATAATCACAGACAGCATCAAGTACTCCAACTTTCTCTGCTGTGGAATTATTCCATGAACTCTGCATCTGAAAAGTGTTTACTGTATCTGATAAATCAATTAAAGGAGTTCTATTATAAACAAATAATTTATCTTTTATTTCCTCTCTTCTTTCTTTCATTTTTTCAAATATTTCAGGACTTTTCTTTAATGCAAATATTTTTGACATATCGACGGTTATTTCTTTTAATTCTTTAATATCATCTGCCTTTATCTCACCTTTTTTTATTTTGGAAAATATCGTATTTAATTTTTCTTTTTTATTATCAAATTCTTTTATTACAGTGCTATTTCTATCTGTTTTGAGAAATTCAGAAAATAAATCTTTCATTTGCTCTATTTCATCTTTTTTTACAAAATCAAAAAGTAATTTATCATCTTTTTCTTCTAATAGACTCAATAAATTATCAATAAAAATCTGATTTTTAGTTTTATCATTAAACAAATTCAGACTAATTAACAAATCAGCATCTTTAACATTAATAACTATAAAATTATTATTAAGTAGAAATCTTTCTGATATGTTTTCATTTAAATATTCAATATTCTGCTTTGATGTCTTATTAGTAAAATCTGGTTCATGAATATAAGCACAATACTTTCTTACTGATCTTTTATTGTTTTCGTAATATTTTCCTAACTTCAAATCAGATATGGAAAGATTAAATATTTTTATATCTGAGTTCTGATTTAAGAATGAATTAATATCGGTTTTATAATTTCCCAGAGTCTTGAATTTAATATCTTTAGTATTCTCGACAATATATTGTTTTACAAAATTAATTGCTTCCTGTTTTTTTATCAGGATAACTTCAGAATCTACATTCTTTTTTACCAAATTAAAATTTAACATAACTGGTCCATTTGAAGGTAATTGTACACCCGACTTATTTTCTCCGCATTGTCTGACCTCAAAATGATCCTCATCAATATATGAAGTTTTTTCAATATATACATCAGAAAAAGAAGTTAAAAACACCAGAAATCCTCCAATATGTTTTTTTAATTATAATTATTTATTAAATAAAAATCAAGAAAAAAGCTTTGGTGTCGGACCTATTTTTTTGACAAATTCAGCTTTTCCTCAATAATAACAAGTATTTCAGAGAATTTTTGTGTTTTTATAATTTCTTTATTTGTTAATTCTAAAATTATTTTAACATAAATTCTCTGATTATTTTATACAGAACCTTATTTTATATAAAAAAACAAAGCTAAACCATGATTAGCTCTGCTTTGTTTGTGTCAAAATAAATATAGAATGCAATGTTTTGTTTAAAAATCATGACCACCCGCTAAGCGGGTGGTCATGATTTATTTTTCGGTTAAAATATCTTTAGAATTTAATTGATTTGTCTAATTTAATCTTAGAATTTTATGTGATTTATGATAAAATAAAAAGAGAACTAACAATAGTATTAAATCCGAAATTCAAAACAGCAAAGTTTTTATCTTCTTCAACACCTTTATAAAAACCATTATTAATTCTTTTTTTAACAACAAAAGAACTAACAATAAGAATAATACCAATTATTGGATATAAAATGTTTTGTAAATTAACATTATTTTGATATAAAAGAAAAATACTAATTAATACAAACAAAATACCAATAGAAGCATTGCAAATCAGAGCAATTTTAACAGTTTTTTCAAGATTGGTTTCATTTTTTTCCATATTAAATAGATTACATAAATAATTTTAAAAAAACAGAATAAGGTTTAACTTCTGTCATTTTCTTTTAATCTAAACTTTTGTTTCTCGAATAATATATACTAATAATTTTTTTTTGTTAATGTCAAGAACCGATACTGTTTTTTCCTATTTTTTCTAGTTCTTTAATCTTAATAAATATATTAATAAGTAATAATATAAAAGCCAAATTCATAACAAAACTATATATAAAAAAAACAGAAATAAAAAAAGATAAATCATTAAAAACTACTTTGTTACTTATACTATTTTGCAAAAAATCATTTAAGATTGAAATTAACATAATCTGAAAAAAAACAAAAAATATTAATATAATTATAAGAATAATTTTTTTCATTTTATTTCTCCTTTACTCATTTATTATAGCAGTTAATCCTCCAGCCATAGCTTCAATTCCAAAGAAAATACTGGCTCCCCCAAATAAAGAATATGAACAGCCCTCAACAAAAACTGCAGTTGTAATAGTAGTCGCTGCAGAAAAAGTAGCTATTCCAATTATGAGAGCCCCACCTCCAACAGCTGTTATACCAACTCCTAACCAAAAAAGTTTTTCTCCTTTTGACATTCTAGACTCATATAGCAAGGTAGAAAATTCTATTTCGTTAAGATTACTGATTTTATCAAATATAAATACTGAGCAAAGCATTCTTTTACCAAATTCTGAGGCTTTTATTGTATTATATTCTTCCTGCATGTAATATTCTTTAAAATTTTCATATTTTAAAGCTTTTTTTTCTAATTCTTTCATTTTTTCCTGCATTTCTTTTTCACTAAAAGTTTCTCGATTTGTTATTCCACCAATAGTAGGAAATGGTGTCGGATTTGTTGGAATACTCGGTCCAGGTATATTATTTATTGGATAAGATTGCTGATCATTTATTCCATTATTGATTAAAGCTGAAAAGTTTTTCTGTATATCTGCCATATTATTAAAAAAAAGTCTATTGTCATCTATTTTATTAATATAATAATCACAGACAGCATCAAGTACTCCAACTTTCTCTGCTGTGGAATTATTCCATGAACTCTGCATCTGAAAAGTGTTTACTGTATCTGATAAATCAATTAAAGGAGTTCTATTATAAACAAATAATTTATCTTTTATTTCCTCTCTTCTTTCTTTCATTTTTTCAAATATTTCAGGACTTTTCTTTAATGCAAATATTTTTGACATATCGACGGTTATTTCTTTTAATTCTTTAATATCATCTGCCTTTATCTCACCTTTTTTTATTTTGGAAAATATCGTATTTAATTTTTCTTTTTTATTATCAAATTCTTTTATTACAGTGCTATTTCTATCTGTTTTGAGAAATTCAGAAAATAAATCTTTCATTTGCTCTATTTCATCTTTTTTTACAAAATCAAAAAGTAATTTATCATCTTTTTCTTCTAATAGACTCAATAAATTATCAATAAAAATCTGATTTTTAGTTTTATCATTAAACAAATTCAGACTAATTAACAAATCAGCATCTTTAACATTAATAACTATAAAATTATTATTAAGTAGAAATCTTTCTGATATGTTTTCATTTAAATATTCAATATTCTGCTTTGATGTCTTATTAGTAAAATCTGGTTCATGAATATAAGCACAATACTTTCTTACTGATCTTTTATTGTTTTCGTAATATTTTCCTAACTTCAAATCAGATATGGAAAGATTAAATATTTTTATATCTGAGTTCTGATTTAAGAATGAATTAATATCGGTTTTATAATTTCCCAGAGTCTTGAATTTAATATCTTTAGTATTCTCGACAATATATTGTTTTACAAAATTAATTGCTTCCTGTTTTTTTATCAGGATAACTTCAGAATCTACATTCTTTTTTACCAAATTAAAATTTAACATAACTGGTCCATTTGAAGGTAATTGTACACCCGACTTATTTTCTCCGCATTGTCTGACCTCAAAATGATCCTCATCAATATATGAAGTTTTTTCAATATATACATCAGAAAAAGAAGTTAAAAACACCAGAAATCCTCCAATATGTTTTTTTAATTATAATTATTTATTAAATAAAAATCAAGAAAAAAGCTTTGGTGTCGGACCTATTTTTTTGACAAATTCAGCTTTTCCTCAATAATAACAAGTATTTCAGAGAATTTTTGTGTTTTTATAATTTCTTTATTAAATCTCTTAGCAGCAACACTCACTGCCGAATAACTTATGCCATATTTTTCACCAATATTTGCTAAAGTTAAATGTGTATGTTTCTTCAATAAATATATAATAAATTTTTTTATTGTATTCGCATTCAAATTAAAATCATCATTTTTAAAAATATTTATAATTTTTGCTTCTAATTCTTTAGTATCATAAAGCTTTTTAATCGCATATTTATCTTTGCTTTTAAACCATTCTATTTGTAATGAACTTTCTTTTACCCATTCAAAAAAATTCTCGCTCCCTAAAACCATATCACCCTTTAATTCCTTTTCAGGTTCAAACTTTTTTTTGATTTGAGATCTCACATATCTATTGTAATCCTTACTATCCCCATTATTTAAGCTTAATATCATTTTAGTTTCCAAAAAATCTGGTTTTTCTTTATTCAAAACATAATATTTATAACTGCTCCAAGGGTAATCAATAGAATCTGTTACAATTTTATCTCGCACCGGAGTTAAATGAATATATGAAGACAAAACAAGAGCATAATTTTGCTTATCAACCAAAATAGACTCGTACCTACGAGAAAATAAATGACCAATTCGTGAATAATGATAATTGTAATAATTTGTATAGCTTGTATTTAATTTGTGCATAACTTTTTTTAAATTTCCATTTGGAGTTTCAATAAGTAGATGATAATAATTCCCCATAAGACAATAGGAATGAATTATTACACTGTGTTTTTTGTGAATTTGTGCTAAATAATAAACAAACTTCTGTTTATCAAGTTCGCTCTGAAATATTCGACTTCTAGTATTACCTCGACTCGTAACAAGATATAAAGCACCTTTATATTCAATTCTAAGTTCTCTGCCCATACATTAATAATAATAATTTTACTTATAAATGTCAAATATTAAGGTCCGACACCGATATTAATAAACTATTGTTGATCTGTAAAAATTCTGCATAAGTGGATCATTTAAATCAATTTTTCTTTCAGGGATTTTTGCATTTCCTATATTTATAAGTACCTGAGCAATTGCTTTGTCAATGTCAACACCTTTATTCACAAGTCTTGCTGCTGCTTCTGCTCTCAAAGGATTTACTACTCCACCACAAACAACTTTTTCTTTTAACCAATCTTTTTTATCTGCTGTTCCCATTAGTATTTTTTTTACTTCAACAGGTGTTAATGCTGGTCTTATATGAAATAGTTTTGCTGCGATTTTTGATACATAAGGAGTTGCCTGTGAAGTTCCTGACATGAGTCCGTATTTCCCGCTTGGATATGAAGATTTTATAAGTACTCCTGGTGCTGCTATATCAACTTTTTTTATTCCATAACATGAAAAATCAGCTATTAATTTGTCATCAAAAGTTGCTGCTATTACTATTTTGTTTTGAGTGCTCATATCGATTGGAGATGATATATATTTATCAACATCTTCTGCTGAATTTCCTGCTGCTATTAAAAGTAAAGCGTTTGTTGCTTTTTCATACATTTTATCTGTTCGTCGAATACTTACATTTTTTGCGTATATATCCATTACTTTAAAAACTTCATCTGTATCTGGATTTGTATATCCGAATACATCTAACATGTGTTTTTTTACATTTGGAAATATAGCATCTCTATTATCTCCATAAGAACAATTTATTACCCTTGGATTACAAAATGCAACATAATCAGTTATAGGTTGCATGCTTGCTATTGCCGAATCTCCAAGTTGTTTATATATAGCTTCTATTTCTCCATAAGTTTTTTGTCTTGTTTGTCTTTTTAAAAAACCATTTCTTGCAATTATCATTTCTCTAAGCGAAGAAGTCGATGGTGGAGTTCCAGTCCCAATAAATTTTATTGCTTTAAATGATGTGTGATTATTGTTTTTTGAAATAATTCCAGCTACATGAGTTCCATGAGCATATCCACCGATAAAACCCATCCACATTCTTTTTGTAAGATCTTTTTGAAATTCTATTGCAAAATTATAATCTTCCTGAGTTATTTCACCTTTTCTGCCATATTTTTCTAATACATCATTATATCTTAAAACTTCATCATAAAATGGGGGTAGAATTGTAGTATCAACTTGAACATTTGTATTTTCAACAAAATTCCAACCAGCTAAATCATCAATATATCCGTTATTATCATCATCCTTTCCTGCTACTCCATTAAGTTCTGCAAGTTCATAAAGAATTTTGCCATTAAATTCAGGATGAGCAAAATCTGTACCTGAATCTACTACAAGCACTCTTGTTCCGCCATTGTTAACAACAATCATTGACTCAGAAAAAGATATTATTGAACATATAAAAATACTAAGAATTATTAAATTTTTCATATTAACCGCCATTTTTATTATTAAGAACATAAAGTATTATATTAATTATATACAATAATAGAGAAAATTAACAGTAATTCCTAAAAAAGATGATTTTAATTCTGGTTTTCAAATATTTTTTTAATATCATTGTTAATCGAAAACTCATATTTACTTATTTTAACAAGTTCATGATCTCTTAACCACAAAAATTCATTACAATACTTAAAAGAAGATAATCTATGCGAAATTATTCAGAGGAATTAATTATTCTTTATCGTCTTTCTTATAAGCATTACTACTATATATTTCTTCAAGTTTTTTTATCCTTTCATATAGTGAATTATAATACATAAAAAGACTTACGGAAAAGAAAAAAAATATAAAAGATAACATAAGTAAAATATCCGGGAATCTTCTAATTATTTCATCATTTACAGTAAAATTAAAACTTTTACTTATATCAAATAAAAAAAACAAATTAAGGCAACATGAAGCAATTCCGACAACACTAGCATTAAAATGTGTTAAAATACTACTTCTTTTTTTTACCATGGTTGATAAGTTCCTTTTTTGATTAAAATATATCCTCCAATATCTAAAAACATTCCGCTAACAATAGAAGCCAAATAACTTCCACCTGCTGTCGATCCAATTGTAGCACCTGCCACCAAAACAGACCACGCAGAACAAACAGTTGCCACAATTATTATAGTGCCTACACATATTGCACCCAAACCTGCATATACATATTTTTCATTATCAGTTATTCTACTAAAGATAAAATTATTATATTGCAATTCGCTTTTTTCTAAAAAATCAATAATAAAAATAGCTTCCAGCATATGCTTAGCCAATTTATTATTTTTCATTGAATTAAATTCTTCTTCAGTATAATGATCTTCGAAATTCTTGAATTTTAATATGTCTTTTTCAATTTCTTTTTTTTTAATAAATTTTTTTTCATTTGAATACAAAGTATCAAAAGTAAGATTTTCCATTAATGTTTTTGTATCTTTCGTCTCAATTATGTCTTTTATTATTATATTTGAAACATCATCCCCTTTCTCAATATCAAATAATAAATCTTCAATAGAAGAAAAAAAATTATTTGTTGTGAAAGTAAAAATTAACTCTTTATCTTTTGAATAAGGAATTTTTTGTGTTATACATATTTTATCTTTAATTTTATCATATTTAGAATAGCTTTTGTCAATTATTTTATTGCTATTATCTAAAATAAAAATTTTACTTATATAGACTAAACTGTCTTTTAAGACAGTTAAATCTTTTTTAGTGACATCATTTTTAGAAATATTATCTAATGACTTTACCAAATTCTTCTTATGAAATTCATATGTTTTTAGAAAATCTCGTCTATTAGTTTTTTCAGTTTTTGCAATAAATTTTTTCATTAAATTTTCAATTTCTTTGTATTCTGTTTCATAAAAAAAATCTTTTAATATTGCATCATCTTTTTTTTCAAATTCTAATTCTAATCTTTTTATAATATTATCTCCATCCTGAAAATTAAAAAGATAATCTTTCTCTCCATTACTAATGACAAACCACTCTTTATTTGCATCATTTAACAAATCTTTATTACTAATTTTGAGTTTAACTATTTCATATATCTTTACTTTTCTTTTACTATTTAAATAATATTTTTTTAAATTTTGTTCTGATATAAACAATGGGAAAATCTCTATACTATTCCAAGTTTTAAAGTTAATTATAAAATTCTCAATAATTTTGAAATATTCAGTTTTTATAAACCTTTCTCTTAATAAATTAAGAAAAAAATTTTTAGTAACATTCATTCCATTTTCCGAATTGCTGTAAATTACCATATAATTCATAGCTTTCGTATAAATATTATATGTAATAAATTTATCTTGAGCTTTTTTGCTAAAATGTGAATCTGTTTTTTTAACCGAAAGATCTTCGATGTTTCCTTTGTATTGTTCAAAAATCTCATTGATATTGTAAAATGAATTAAAATTTAAACTGTCTATATATTTTTTTAAAATGTAATAATTTTTTTGCGAATTTATACTTTCACTTAATCTTTTATTCCCTGCATCAATAAAACATATATATATGTTAATGTTATTTTTCTTTCCAAAATCAATTAGTTCAATAATGGATTTTTTAGTATTTTGCCATCCAATAAACTCATCTGAAAATGCAATATTATGAAAAGTAACAAAATCTCCATTGTTAGCCTTATTTTTAAACATATCTAAAATTCTATATATTCTAGCAGCAAAATAATTGTAACAGTATTAAAATCTAAAACTATCTTTAACTTTTTTAATATGAATTTAAGCAATTTTATGAATATATTTGATAAAACAAATTATCTTCCTTACTCAAACTTTCTCTTACCTGTCGGAATTTCATTCTACACATTTCAAACTCTAAGTTATACAATTGATATTTACAATAATAAGATAAAAGCTGAGAAAAATTTTATTATATTCGCTTTATATGTTTCATTCTTTCCACAACTTGTTGCCGGACCTATTGAAAGGTCAGCTCACTTGATTCCACAGTTAAAAAAAAGTTTTTTATATTCAAAAGTTAAATTTCACGATAGTTTTTCACTTATTCTATTCGGATTTTTTAAAAAAGTTGTAATTGCAGATAATTTATCAATTTTTGTTAATAGCATATACAATAAACCATATGAAGCTGACTCAATTTCTTTGATTATTGCAACGATTTTATTTTCTTTTCAAATTTTTTCTGATTTTTCCGGTTATTCAGATATTGCAATCGGAGTTGCTAAGCTTTTTGGAATTGATCTTATGCAGAATTTTGATATTCCATACTCAGCAGAATCATTTCAGGAATTCTGGAAAAAATGGCACATTTCCCTTTCAAGATGGTTTAGAGATTATGTATATATTCCTCTTGGAGGAAGTAAAAAAGGACTTAAAAAACATATTATCAATCTAATTATAACAATTATAGTAAGTGGAATTTGGCATGGTGCTAATTGGACATTTTTTGTATGGGGACTTTTACACGGAATTTATCTAATTACTGAACTTTTTTTACAATAAATTACAATTAAAATATAATTTCAAAAACATTTTCCCAAGCTTTATAAAAAAAACATTCACATATTTATGCGTAACTTTTGCATGGATATTTTTTAGATCTTCAAATTTAACAGAAAGCATATATATAATTAAAAAGATTTTTACATTAGATATAAATACCAATAACTTAATTGCATTTGGAAAAGACAATATATTATTGAATTTCATACTAATTTTTATGTTGATTTCCTTTCAGAAAATTAAAAAAACAGATTTTTACATATCTTTAAAAAAAATTCCCATAATTAAATGGACAATATTCTTTACAACTTTATTTATCATAATATTTCTTGGAAACTTTAAAGAACAGAAATTCATATATTTTGAATTTTAAAATTTATAAAAATCAAACCTTTGCATAAATATAAAACCCTTTTAAATCTTACAAGACCGGAAAGTAAAAATACTTCCCGGCTTATATAAATTTATCCCTCAAATTGAAATTTCGAATCCAAATGAGAACTCTCTGCAAGCTTTTTCGTAATCATCTTGTATTGTATATTCTTTATCAAATAAATTTACAATGCTTATAAATGATTTATCAAAGTTTAATTTTAAGTTTATAACTGTTGTTTGTGGAAATTCTTTTCCATTATTATATCTTTTACCTATATGATTAACATAAAGATTACAATTATCTTTTTTATAAGATATTCCAGCTTTATTCAGCTGTCTATAATTGAGTTTTGATTTATTTGTTTTATTTTGTGGATTTTGATGTTTGTAAAATAATTCAATTTCATCGTTAATCTTGTATTTTGTTTCAAATCCTTTTATTTCAGCTTTTGCAATGTTTAAAGTCTTAAAAAGTAAAGGATCATATTGCATTAAATCATTATATTTATTATTAAATACAAAAAAAGATAAATCTTTATTTTCATAATTTAAAGAATAAACTTCAGAGTATTCTGCTTTTAATGCTGGATTTGAAAAACCTGGCCAATAAAGCTGATTGAATGTTGGTAATGAATATCCTTCTCCATAACCTGCTTTTAAATTATCTGATAATTTATAAGTTATATTAAAACTATCTTCATCTTTAAAATCATTGTATTTATCCTGTCTTAAATTAAAATAAACGGATTTTCCAATTATATATTCTAAAAATATTGAATCAATATCTCTTTTTTCATCGTATTTTCCACCCCATGGACTTTCAATATATGCTTTTTGACTTTCCTTTGAAATTCCAAATGCCAAATTTTCATTTCTATATGAAATTTCATAAATTGAATTTTCATTATCGACAGGATTTGTTTTATTAGCAGCAAGATTAAAGTTATCTGTATTGTTTTTAGTATTTCCTGCTTTGAAATAAATATTATCAGTTATTTTTGAATTAAACGATATAACCGAGAGTTTGGAATCTGTATATTCACCTGGAGCTGGAAAACTTATAGAACCTGGCGTATATTGTCTTCTGTCTGCAAAAAGCATTGATATTGAATTTTTTTCATTTTGATTTTTTACATAAAATGTTGATTGTCTTCCCGATGAATCTGGAATATTGCCATTAAATTCTTTATTAGATATGAAAAATGAAGTTTTTTCATCAAGCATTTTTTTGTAAAATACTTTTTTGTAATTATGACTGCCAAAATTAAATCCAATTTTATCTTGTGAAAAATTAATTCCTTTCAATTCTAAAACTCCGCCAGAAGCATTAGCACCATACATTGGAGAAGCATTATTCCTAATACCAGTAACAGAAGATAAAAGTTCAGGCTCGATTATAGAAAGATCAAATTCACCATTTGCAACATCATTAAGCTTGATTCCATCAATTGTAACAAGAGTTTGTCTTGAAGATACTCCATCAACATTAACATTCAAAAGACTTCCTGTACTTCCGTGATTAACAAAATCAAAAACATTTGAATTGAAAAATACATCAGCAAATTCAGAAGATGTTTCAAGAATATCAGCAGGAATTATTTCTTTTTCATGAAAACTTTCTCCAGCAATAACTTTTGTACCACTAATAACAAATGGAGCTACAACAAAAGTATCAGAAAATCCAATAACTGAAATAGCAAAAATCACAAAAACCAAAATAAATTTTTTCATATTAATCCTCTTTTTTTAAAATTTTAATAAACTAAAATAAAAAAAGAATTAATACAGAATTTTGATAATAATAAAATACATTCAAATCCTCCTTTCACCCGAAGGTTAAAAAGTTGATAAACAACTTAAAAGGACGGTCTCCTGACTTAGAGGCAAAAACCTACTCACAGCCTTCTCAAAGCCAAAGCTTCAATGGTTGTCTGCTTTCGTTCCTCATTACAGTAGCGGGGACTGTGCCGGATTCTAACCGGACTTCCCGTTTCCTTTCTGAATGGAATATATAATAATTAAAATTTTATGTCAAGAAAAATTTGACACAATACTATCAATAGGTTTTCTAATCCACACGATTTTTTCATCATAAACAACATCAGGCACATCTTCAAAATCATCACTTGTACCAATTATACAATCACAATCTTCGCAATAAAAAATCTCATGATCAATACCAGGAGTGCTTAAAACAATTACTGAAAGATGGTCACATTTCTTCTCCATAGGCCCCCCAACTGTTATTATTTTACATAAAAACATCTAAACCATGAATTTAAATGATCTGTGACTAAATACTACTTATAATAAATATATCGACATAACAAAATTCAAACTAAAGTATGCTTTTGAGTCCCTTTTGGGATCAGGACCTTGATTTTTTTTGATTTTCAAAGAAATATCCACATGGAACATCTGGTAAAACTGTGTTTCTATCACATATATCTTTTTCGTTTATTGGGAATATTACACAGTTTATCGGTCTTATTTTGCCATATATTTTGCAGGAAAATCCTTTTGGATGTTCTATTAGAAATGGGCATTTATAAAGGAGTTTACAGCATGCTCCGCATTGTTTGCATTCTCCTTTTCTGTGGGAAACCATGTTCTGTACATATTTTTTTTTGAATGTATATAAATAGAGTCTTCTGAATTTGCCACAACTGTGTATAAATGTCTTTTTTAAATTTTTAACCATTATTATTAGTATAACTTTTGATTTATACTTTTTCAAAATTTTTTTTGTTACCGATTGCCTTACTTAAAATTATTTTTTAATTTTATGCTAAAAAACCTATAAATTGTTACTTTATTAGACTATTTGGTTTGCGGTATTGATTTTACTTATAATTATTTGGATTGTAAACATATAGTGGACCGACCCTATCACCCACATATTATATTTTAAACTTCATTATGAGTTTTTTTAGTAATTCTATATTATTATCCAATTTGCTAGATACTATTTTAAGTTTATCTGCAACATCCTGATTGACCGTATATGATTCATTTATATGCGTCATTGATTTGGATAATTCTTCTGTTCCTTTTTCCTGTTCTTTTATTGAATTGTTTATCTGCTCTGATACATTGGATATATTTTCCATTGCAAGTACTATTTCATGATTTGCTTTTGTTTCTTCTTTTACTGCTTGGCTTATCTGACTTATTACATGAGATACTTCTAAAATATCTTTTTTTAGTTTTTCTGTACTTTCTTCTGCAAGACCACTTATTTCAACTGCTCCTTCTATATTATGTACTGTTTTAATAATCAACTCAGTAATCTCTTTTGATGATTCTCCTGTTCTTTCGGAAAGTTTTCTTACTTCATCTGCTACTACGGCAAACCCTTTACCATGTTCACCTGCTCTTGCAGCTTCTATTGCTGCATTAAGTGCTAGAAGATTTGTTTGTTCAGCAATGTCAGTTATTACTTTAATTATCTGATTAATCTGTTCTGAATTCTTCTTTATCAAATCCATAGCTTCTGCATTTTTTCTCATATTAGCTGAATTATTATCTGCTTCATCATATGCTGTTGATGCAAGTTTTGCTACTGACTCTGCATTTGATGCAATTTCCATACTTGATGCAGAAAGTTCTTCTATTGCGGCAGTTGTTTGATTTATAGAAGCAACTTGACTATTAAGAATATCACTAACAGCTTTAGTATTTACAGATAATTCTTGAGATACTGCTGTTATTTCAGATACACTTTCAGCTTGAGTGTTTATACTGTCGGTAAGTTGAGAAATTTCCAAATTAACTGTACTGTTCACATCAATAAGAACAAGCATATTTTCATGTACAGATGATATTACATTATGAACATTTGAAATAAAATCATTTATTTTAATAGCAAGTGTTTTTGTTTCATCTTCTGTATCTATTTCTATTCTTTTTGTAAGATCTCCATCTCCTTCTGATATTTCTCCAACTCGCTCATTTAGTTTTTTTATATTCTCAACTATTTTTGATGCGACAAATAATATCAATGCAATTAAAACGCCAAGCATGATAATTGAAAACACAACAATATTTTGGCTTAATGTATTTAAATTTGTAAAAAATTCTTTTTCAGGTATTACAAGGCATATTTTAAAATCAGCAAGTGGAACAGTATTGTATGTAGCAAGCATATTTTTTCCATTATCATTAAACTCTAATAATCCTTTGTTTGAAGTAAATATTTTATTTGATATGCTGTTATATCTTCCTGATTTATTATTTATTATATTTTCTTTCATTATATAATCTTTGTTTGGATGTGCTATTATAATTCCACTTCTATCAACAAGAAAAGCATATCCAGTCTTTCCTATTTTTAACATATTCACAAAATCGGTAAGACTATCAAGTGACAGAGAAGCAGCAGCCATTCCAACTATAATATTATTCTTTTTAACAGAATGTGCCACAAGTATTTGACTTTTACCTGTAGAAAGTGATACAGCCGGTTCTGAAATGTAAATTCCCTCATGACCATTCATTATCTTTTGAAAATAATCTCTCAAACTAACATTTCCAGGTTGAATGCCAAGCTGGCTTACATAATTTCCATCAGTATCCGCAATATATGTAATCAGACAATCTGTATGTTGTATCTGTTCTTTAAAATAAATGTATGCTTTGTTAAAGTCATTATTTTTTGCGAAATCCATTTCTGAAGTTGCAAGTACAAATGCAGTTAATTTATTAAGTTTTGCCGTAATCTTTTCTACTGCAAGTTCAGTTTTTGTATTCATATTATCTTTTTCTATATCAGATATCATTTTTTTTGACTTTGAAAATATATAAGAATTTGAAAACAACATTATTATAACTACTGATATGCCTATGATAGATACTATTTTCCTTAATATACTTTTTTTTATATAATTCATAAATTCTCCTGTTTTCATTGCTTATATTAATAAATATAACATCTGTTTTTTTATTTTTCAATAATTATTTATTATAACTTGCTATTAAATTATTTTTATAAACCATGATAAAAGGAAAATTTAAACTTATTAATTGAATGTCTACAACTTTTAAATATTTTGAAAATATACTATATTTATACATATTGCAGAAAGCAATAGAATTGCAAATAATTCTAAATTCAGATCTTCAGAAAAGTTTGCTATTAATTTTTCGATTCTTCTTTTGTCAAGGCTAATAAGCCATTTTGATAGGGTTAATGCTGCAATGAGTACAATTACATCTATTAAAAAATATTGGTGTATATCAAATAATTTTGAATTGAAATATGTTAATAATGCTATTATTGCTTTTGATAAGAATCCTTTTATTCCTCCTAATTTTATAAAAAATCCTATTTTTACTATTAATAATTTTAATAATAACAATTTTTTTAATATTATTCCGATTATAGGTATTGATAATGCTGTTGACATGAAAAATATTTTCTTTTTTTGTGTTGGTCTTCCTTTTTCTACTATGAAATTGAATTTAAAAAATCCTGCGAATATGAAAAACATTGATATATACCATATTATCTTTATTCCTGGAAAATATTGAGAAAATGCCATTTTTGCAAAATATGTAAATGATGGGAAAAATCCTCCTGCAAATAATACTGCGAGTATAAAGAGTATTTTACCTGATTTATTTGTCTTTATACAGAGATTGTCGTTTTTGTCTGAATAATCTATGTCATAAAGAAGCATAAACATAAACATTTTATAAAAACAATGTATTATTAAATAAATAAATACTAATTCTTTTTCTCCTCCTCCAAGCAACATTCCACATACTCCCATTACGTAAACTGTTGAATGTGTTACTGCTTTTTTGAGATTATGCTCGAAAAATAAAAATAATGATGATAATATTATTGTTATTACTGAAACGTATTTTATTATTTCTGGATATATTAAAAATCCATTTATTTCTGATGGTGCTATTACAAATCTATATAATCCTAAAACTCCTGTTGATATTGCAAATGATGAAAGACAACCTGAAAAAATATTTCTTGCTCCTGAATGACAGGTTGGAACCCATGAGGATGCTGGGAAAAATCCTCCTTTTATTAAAAAAGCAATCAAAAATAATGTTATTGCTTGTGTATCTTTTATTGTTTCTCCCGATATTATTAAATTTCCCTGTGAATAATAATGTATTCCAATTCCCCCTAAAAAAAACATTGAACTTACAGAGTTAAATATCATATATTTCAATGCTGCATAGTATTTTTCATCTCCTGTTATTAATACATAAGAACAAAGTATCATAAGTTCGTAATATACATAATAAGTGAACATATCAGATGAAAATACTAGTCCTGAGCATCCTGAAAGAAAAAACATAAAAATAAGTGTTGGATTTATTGTATCAAATGTTATTTTTCTTTTTCTTGATATCCACACAAAAAAAATCATTAATAAATATAATGTTAAAAAAATTATTCTTATTTTACTTATTTCAAAAAATGGTGCTATTATTTTAAATGATGTAAGCTGTATTTTCATTGGAATTCCATCAAATTTCCATATTATAAAACAACCTGTTATAAATTGTATTAATAATGAAAATTCAAATATATATCCGAATTTTTTCCCTTTTAATATTTTTGTCAAAAAAAGAAAAACTGCTCCAATTAATGGTATTACTGCAAAAATAAGTATAATTATCTTTAATGATTCAGAATTGTTCATTAATCTTTTTCCTAAGTTCTCTAACAGAAATAGTTTTATTTTTTCTATAAATTTCTATTAATATTGAAAGTGCAATTGAATTAAAACATACTCCTACTACTATTGCAGTAAGCATTAATGCTTGAGGCAATGGATTAACATATATTTTGTCAAAACCTTCAAATACCGGAGCAATTCCATTTGTTAAACAACCAGCTTTTATAAATGAAAATATTATAATACTTTCAATTATATTAAGGCACATTATTTTTTTAATTATATTATCTGATGTTATAAGCCCATAAATTGCAATAAATATCATTATATAAATCATCTTCTTTTCCTGAGATATTCCATTGATAATGCAGTAACAATAACAATTAAAGTTTCAAAAACAGTATCTGTAACTCTTTCACCTAAATAAACAAATGTAACTGTATTACCAATATTATATTTTTGAGCTTGTCTGATTATCGCTTTTGTCTGACTTGTTAAATCTATTAAATTATAATCTTTCATCATAAAAAACATTGGAAACATTGAACAACATAATAATATTATTACTGCAAATCTTAATTTATCATTCATCTTGATATCCTTTTATTATATTTCTAAAAATAAGTATTATAGAGGAATTTACCTCAAAAAATATTAGAAAATTCATAAAAAAGAAAAATACATTTGAAAATATCAAACTGTCTTTTTGAATTACTGTTATCCATAAAAACAAATTGCTATAAAAAACAATTCCAAAAATCACAAGTAATAAAAAACATATAAGAGTTATAAATTCAATTATTTTATAAAATTTATCATTAAAATGTTCTCTATCAAAAATCACTCCATATATCACAACAAGAGTTCCAGCAACAACTCCTGCTTGAAATCCTCCACCCGGATAACTTGTTCCATAACTTACAATATAAAATGAAAACATTATTATAAATGGAAATAATTTCCTTAAAGAAATTTTTAATATCTCTGAATTTCCAAGTTTCATTTAAAACCCCTTAAAATAACAACATTTATTAGCCATAACCCAGCCAATTCCTTCCTTTTCAAAATCAATTCCTTCTTCAAAACAAATTTTTACAAATTTTTCAATTGTCTTAATATCTGGAACATGACATATTATTGTTTTATTATAAACTGATTCTTCTTCGATTATTCCGGCAAGTTCTTTAAAAATCGGTAAAGCTTCAACTGCAAAAGTTTCTGGAGCTTCCCCATCTAATATTGTTGAATTAAAAAGTTCCAGCTCAATTAGTATATTTACAATCTTTTTTAAAAGAGTTTCCTCAATAATAACAACGGTCATTATATACATATTAATCCTCAGCCTCGATTTTGGATATAAATGATATTATATTCTGACTATTATTACAGCTAAATATATCCTGAGCCTCTTTATGTAAAAAAAGTCTTGAAATATGTGCAAGCAAACTTAAATATATCCTATGTTTTTCAGGCGGAACTAATATACAAAAAATTGCTCTAATATTTTTGTTTTTTTCAAAAGAAATACTGTCAGAAATTACTGCCACACCAATTCTAATTTTTTTAAGACCTTTTATTCTCCCATGCGATATTGCAAATCCATTTCCTAAATCAAGTGTTATTATTACATCTTTATTTTTTAAATGATTTTTTGCTTGTTCCACAAGATCTTTATCATCTTTTAATGTAATTTCTACAAGTGAATTAAGTATTTCTTCAGGGTCTTTTGAAATTGTACATACTATTTTATCTTTTTTTACATAATCTGATAATTTAGCCATTATAATCCCCCTCCTGTTTTTTTTATTGTTATAATATAGACAAGAACTGACAATCCTGAACCTAATGCAGCTTCTGCAAGGGCAAGATCTGGTGCTTTCATTACAAAATACGAAAGTGATAAAATCAAACTAAATACTCCCATATAAATAAGGCTATTTACTATTTTTTTAGAAAAAACAACCATTGCAACGCATATTGTAAGTAAAATTGTTATTATAGTTTCTATCATTTTATTTCCTTATAAAAAATTCTGTTTTATTTCTCACAGCACCAACAGATATAACATGTGATATGACTGGGGATGTTGCAAATAAAAAAACTAAAATAATAAATAATTTTATATTCATTTCATGTTTATTAGATATTAACATAAGACCTGAAAGTATCGTTGCAGCTCCTGATGAACCACATTTTGAAAGTGCATGGAGTTTTAAAAAAAGATCTGGAAATTTATATAATCCTGCAATTCCAAAACACATTATAATAATGCCGAATATAATTAAAAAATGTCCAATATAAAGCAATAAACCTCCACTATTTGTTTCTTTTAAAAAACCAAGCAAGAGAAATCATTCCAGTAAAAGATAGTATTGAATACATAAGTGCAATGTCAAGGTAAAATTCCTTATTGTAATAAACTGATAATAAACACATAAGAATTACAACAAATGTTGATATTGCTCCTAAAAAAACAATTCTTTCAAAAAAGAAATCTATAAAAGGTATTCTAATAAGACATAAAAAAATTGCAATTAAAAAAAAGTAAATATAATAAATCATTGAAATATCCTTAAAATAATCTTTTCAAGTCTGCTTTTTATAAGTTTACCTGCATATATTGAATTATTAGTTTTTCTTGTATACCAATGAACATAAATATAAGGTCCTTCCATCCATAATGCAATAGTTCCAGGAAGCAATGATATAGAATTAGCAAGAAAAGTTCTGCCAATTTCAGAGCGGATTTTTGTTTTTATTCTAACAACACCAGGATTAAGTTTTTTTGAAAAAACCATTTTAGCTAATTGAAAAGTTGCAAAATAACTTTCAAACCATAGCCATAAAAAATATATGAAAAGCAAATCTATTCTAAAAAAAATAGCACTTTTATGAAATTCATCATCTCTTATAAAAATCTCATAAGAATATAATGCACATATAAATGATAGTATTAATCCAGCAACCATGGATAATACAGAAAATTCCTCCGATATAACAAACCAGAATAAAAAACAAAGAATTGTTATAACACTTATTCTAACTAATTTAAAATATAAAAATTTATTTTTCATTAAGGTATTTTTTTGCTGTTTCAGTGTAAATACTTAAATCATCAAGTTTTTTAAGTTCTTTGTAGGAATTATAAGCAATCTGATGCTGTCCTGTCAATTCATAACATATAACCTGAGCAAGAAGTTTTTCACGAATTAATTTATCAGAATTCGGTTTGAAATCCTGAAGCATTACACTAGCTTGATGAAGTTCGCCTGATTCAATATATGTTTTTATCTTTTCAAGAGTAATATTTTGACTGTTTTTAATAATTCCAGAAGCAATATTTAATATAGAATGACTTTCTTTGAAATTTCCAGTTTTTCTATATAATCTTGCAAGCGATACATATGCATCTGGAAAAGTCGGATGCGAATTAATTGTATTTATAAGTGCAAGCTCAGCTTGTTTATACATTCCTCTTCTATCATATCTTTGAGATAATTCATAAGAAAAAAAGTAATTATCTGGGTATTTTCCAACCTTTCTCTTTAAATTTATAAAATTCTGCGGATTTTTTGATAATTCAAATATATAATCAACTAATTCCTTTGGGTTTTTAGGCGAATATGTAATTCTAATTCTATCTATTTCAACACCTTTTGGATTTAGCATAACAATAGTATTTCCCGAAGGAACTGAAAGATAATTTCTAAGATTAAGATATTTATTAGAAGAAAGAAAACATAAATTAAATTTTTCACCTAATTTTGAAATATTCTCACCTGTAAAAAAATCAACTGAAAAATCAAGCCAAACATTATCTTCCTGATAAAAAAACACAATTACATTTTTATTATAAATATTAGAATGCTTCATAATATAATTGAAATCTAAACAATAAATATTAAACGCAAATATCAAGGTAAATACTGAAATTAAAATTTTTTTCATATATCCTCCAAATCGATAATAAAAAAAGTTAAATAATAGAAGTTAGAATTCGAAAAGAATTTATAAAAACTTCTATATTAAATTCTATTATTTTAAGCATATATTGTCAAATAAAGATAAGAAAGTATAATAGGCGAAAAAGTTGAGATTGGCTCGGAGGCAGAAGGCTTCCAAATCGCTTAATAGCTTTTAATGAAATTTTCGGGTCTGTGCTGAGCCTTCCTTTACTCCCGCAGAGTTCAGCCTGACCCATCGCTCTTCATCTTCGTAATCTGGTCCTTGCCATACTGGAAAATGTAATCTTTCTTTTTCCTGTATTTCTCCATCATCATCAAGATCATTTATTATCTCACCATTTTTTTTCACATACTCAATTTCACAGCTATCAGCTAAAATTCTCCTTCTACTTTCTCCAACTTTCTCTATAATCTGTGGATATGGCTTATGATAAATCATAATGAATAATTAAAAATTAACAATGAACAATTCAAAGCAAAATCTTTTATTTTTTCCAATTTTTCATTTTTCATTATTAATTTTTAATTTCTCCTTGGAAGGCTTTCTCCCATTCCAACACCTTCAAGATTATGTGGATTTATCATTGGTATGTTTTTTATCCTTCTGTCGTTTTCATTGACTATCATTATTGGTACCTGATTATCTCCTTCAACTTAGAATTTAAATTAAAAATAATTATTTCTCCAGGTCCTTCCACCAATTATCTCGCCTGTTTCTGCATCAACATATAATTCACTTAATCCAAAATCCTCTGCATTATCTCTCAAATCTGCATTAATATAAAAAATATAAGCTAATTTTTTGAATTTAGAGTCACCCAAGCTAGTGAAATAAGGATTTTTATTTCCAAAATATCTATTCCATCTTTCTTTAATCTTCATTATGTCATTTCCACCAAATATTCCATGCGCTCCCTCTTTCAAATATTTTCCTATTTCTGTATTTGCATTCAGAAAAATCGGTTTCTTATCTAAGTAATAAAATTTATTAAATGGGTACATATAATATTTTTCTTTTTGTATTTTCTTTAATTCTTCATCAGTTAATACTTTTATATCCGCAAAAGATTCTATATTATAATATTTTTTTGGATTACTGTTTATCTCATTATTTAATTTTTTTAATGCTTCTTCCCAAGTTAATATTTTTTCAGGTATTTTATAGTTGTAGTCTTTTGAAAGCGAATAATATCTTATTTTCCCGTCCAGATAAAAATCAAGTAACAAAACATCTGTTGTCTTATAACCCTTATAATAAATGTAAAAATAAAATCCACCCCCTAATTCAGAAGTTCCAAAATCATGTAGTTTATCAACCCATATTTTCAAAAAATAATCATTATCCAATTCAGGTACAAATCTGGAAAGAAAATTTCTTCCTGATTTTATTATCTTCTCTTCATTGATTATTTTCTCTATCTTCTCCCCATTTTTTTTTTTTAATTTCTCATAGCAATTATTTTCTGAAAAAAATATCAGTTTTCTATCAGCAAATCTAAATTCAAAATTTGCATTGTACTCTTTTTTTTCTTTGTCATAATCAGATAAACTGCATTTAATAAGATTCTTTCCCTTTTCAACTTCATAGCTTTTCCCCAATCTTATATGCACTTTCAAATTTCCTAGAAACTCTGGATTATCATGATAATAATACGCCACTATATCTATCATTCTATCAATATAATATTTTTTTTCCTCTTCTGAGAGTATTCTTTTTTCCTCTGCATTTATGGATAAACTTAATATAAAAGAGAAAAATACAAATAAAATTATTGTTTTATTTTTCATATTCTTCCTCTATTTCAAAAAGATCCGGGAATCTGAAATCTGGATTTATTATATACAATTGACATTTAGACTCTTTAATTTCCGGTGTATAATATTGTTCCCCTAAATTAAATGTATCTATTGTAATCTGTTTTAAAATTTCCTTAACTGTTCTATATTTTCCATATTTATCTGGTTTGTTGAATTCTCTAAAAAACACTTCTGATATTGATTTTGATTGTTTTTCATTTACTGTTGTTTTATACCCTATTGAACATTTTGAATTGAAATATGCATGCATAAATTCAAGATTTCTTCCAATAAGACATGCTTCAAAGAAAATCAGACTCACTTCCTTTTCATAAAAACCCTGATTTGGTGATTCATAATCAATATATCCGAATTTTCCAAGCTGATTTGGCGATACATACATAGATAATCCAGGTACAATCTCATCAAAATTTTCTTTGATCATATTTTCATCTATATCTTTAAACATCTGTATTGTGGGTAATTCATAAGTATCTTTACTCCAGTTCATATTAATTTTATTTTTTAAATACGAAGGTATTACACTGCTTTTAACTTCCACAGTTCCACCATGTCCATTATAATATAAAATTCCTATTTCCTGTGTAGAGGTTCTTATATATTCAAATTCCCTGTCCGAAAGACTTAAATCCATTGCAGATTGAAATCCCCAACTTGCTATATTAACCATATATTTTAAAAATTCTTCTGAATTTTTTTGAATGGCTGATGTATCATGTGCTTTACCACTCTCATAAAATCCAAAAATTCCTAATGCGATTTTATTATTTATAATCTTTTTATAAATTTTATTATCTGAAACAAGTTTAATATCCAAACTTTCAAGTTTTTTATCCTTTAAATCCAAAATATCTAGGACTTCAAATTTCCCTTTATGTAATTCATAAAATTTATTTCCTTCATCATCTATAATAATATCCTTTTCATCAACATTTTTCATCATAATAAATCCTTCTGTCATAAAAATACCTGGTCGTATTTCTTTTGCTGTGAAATTTTTATTAAAATGTTCTACAAGACCTTCTATTTCATCCATATCTGTCCTTTTATCATCAATTATTTTTATATAAAACAAAGAGTCTTCCGATATTAACATTTCCTGTCTATAATCATTTATTACCTTATCCCTCAAATTAATATTCATTAGCAAAAAATCGCCTTCTATATCATTTGAATTAATACAAGACAACTCCAACCCATCTCCAGCTAAAATATCTTTATCTAATTTCTTTAAATAATTTATATATCCTTTATTATTTAAATCTTTTCTCGCTGATATAATAGCTGGAATTGTATCTACCGGCAAAGGATATAATAATGACAGTTCATAAATACCATCTTTAAAAATCCTTGTATCTTCACCTGTTTCCGTTAAATACACTTTTTTATTCACTTTATCTTCCGGATCAATAAATTCTAATTCAATTCTATCAATTGTATTTTTTCTATACCCATTACTTGATTTTATAAGAGCAAATAAAGGATAATTCATATCCTCAATCAAACCTGCTTTTACTCCTTTGATCTTACTTCCATCCACCAAGGGTATTCTTTTTATCCTTCTATCGTTTTCATTGACTATCATTATTGGTACCTGATTATCTCCTTCAATTGAGAACTCTCTTGATACTACCCGGGTCTGAGCTGAGCTTTCTTTTACTCCCGCAGAGTTCAGCCTGACCCATCGCTTTTCAGCGACTGAGAAGTCCACTTTTGATGAGATTATTATATCCATGAAATTGCCTTTGTATAATGTGAAATCTGCCTGTGTGGAATTTGTTCTTAAAGGTTCTATTTTATAAGAATCATCTTCATTTCCTGTTATACTCCAATTCCATTGAATATTCTCAAGTCCTGTCATATCTACAAGAGTTCCATCTTTATATACAAGACTTGCAGTAAGCCTTTTCTTCACACCTTCTTTCATTTCTTCAATAACTGGTTCAATTTTCACTTTTATTGTATTTATATAAATCTCTTTTGCTTTCTTTACAAAATCATCATTATAGTAATATCCTGAATCGTAATATGCTCCTAATACTTTTTTGAGCATTTCATCTGCTTTACTGTAATTATCTGTCTTTTTATATATTTCAACAAGTTCCTGATATGCTCTTATTTTTTCCTGATGATGTATTTTTCCAAAGTTATTATAGAATGGGTCTTCTATTACTTTTATATAATATTTTTCTGCTTCTTCATAGTTTTCTTCATCTTTATAACTGTCTGCGATTCCTATATCGGATTTTGAGTTTACTCCTGAGTTTGGATAATATGTATTTACATTTGTGAATATCTCTCTTGCTTTTAATGATTCACCTTTTAATAGATACATTGTTCCCATCTGAACATATATTCCAGCCTGAGTATAATAATCTGTCTGATAATCTGTTATTCCTATTGTCTGATTACAAGCCCATAATGCTTTATCGTATTCTTCAAGAAATCTGTATGTATTCACTATATCTGAATATGCTCTGACTTTTTCTGCCTTATCTGTAGCTGAATTATTTATTACTAATAAATGCTGTTCTTCTGAAAGTTTCAGAAATTTTTGAGCTTTTTCTTTATCTTTTTCAAAATAAAGATATGTTGTTCCAATTATAAAATTACATTCTCCTAAGCTGTTATCTATATGCTCTTTTGTCATATAATTATATGGTATTATACCTGAAAACATTTCTTTTGCTTTTTCATAATTTGCTATTATTTTTTCATATTCATTCTCATCATCATAAAGATATGTATTTCCTGTTCTTATATATGTTCCAGCCATTGCATAAAGTATAGTTCTTCTAATATACTCATTTGCATTAACCGAAAAAGTAGTCAGATACATCTGAGTATATTTTTCGCAATCTTTTCCATAAGCTCTTGTCTTTTCTCTGTCTGTTATGCCATATAAAAAATTATTAGCAGCATATCCATTAACAATTCCTAAATAACATGATTCCAACAGTCTGCTGTCATCTGAAACAAGATTTTCTTTATATCTTGCTATTGATTTATTATATACTTCTTCTCTTTTTTCTAAATCACTTTCATAAAAACTTGCGATAACATAATATATGAATCCTAACTGATTATATACTTCTCCTTTTTCCGGTTGATATTCTCCAGTGTTAATATATTTCTCAATATAAATTTCAAGAGCTTCTGCTTCTTTCATGTAATATTCTTTTTTTAGTTCGGGATCTTCTGTCATATTATACAAAGAATTATAAACTTTGCTTTTATCATATCTTGCATTTTGCCTTATATTTTCATCAGGAGAGTATTCTATACACCAATCAAAAAAACTTATTGATTCAAGTAAATCTTCTTCACTTCCACTATAAATATGATATATGGTGATTATCTTAGAATACGAATATCTTTTGTATGGTGATGTCTTATCATACAATATACTTTTTTTAAACCATTCAATTGCATTAATATTGTCTGCCATCTTTTCATAACAGTAACCTATCTCATAATATGCTCCATTAGAGTAGGCGTAAGCAGGATATTCACCTATAAGTCTCTGCAATAGATTGATAGCAGTCATATAATTTCCTTCACCTATTTCTTTCATTGCCTGATCGTATAATTCTTCTTCCGGTGTATTTTCTCTTGACTTTTCTAAGCAAAATTTATGATTAAGTATTTTATACAAAGAAAATGCTTTTTCTATATATTTATATTTTTTTAAGAATTTTTCTTTATCTTTATCCTTTAAAAAAACATCTATCTGTTCTCTGTAATAATCTGTTATTTTAAGTCCAAATTTTTGTATGTATTTTTTGTGATCTATAGCAAATATCCTTTGTTTATTCTCATCATTTAGTATTATATCCTGAATGTCAGATATTATATTAATATGAGATTTTTTCATTCTCATATTACTCATTTTTTCAAGAAGTTTCGAGTTTAAAGTATAAAAAACACCCATATCTTTATTTGATTTAAATTCAGATTTCATCTTCTCAACATATTCTTTAATATTTTCTTGGTAATTTTCATCAACAATATTTTTACATAAAAATTCAGAATCTTTTTCTATTTCAGATACAGTAAAATCATATACTGCTTCAATACTCTCTATAATACTTTTATTATTTGCAAAATTCTGCGAAAGATTACCAAGATAATCAAGGATTTCTGCCTGACTTCCTATATTATCAATTTTATCTGAAATATCTTTATTAATCACCTGAATACTCAAAATTTTGTTTTCTGTTAGTAAATTAACACCAGAAACAGCTTCAATATATTCAAGATTCATACTCCATGAAATAACAGAAAATAATAGAATTGTTAAAATATACAATGTTTTTTTCATAATTTTACACCAGTTTGCTTATATTTTTATAGATTATATCTTGATTTTTTTTATGATATTATTCTTTGACTGTTTCATGATATATTTTTAGTTTATTAATATACTATTATATTGTCAAGATGTTTTTTAACAAAAAGATTTTGATTAACCATTTTTTGTCTAACCTTTTTTATTTTTCCTTTACTAAAAAGAAGAGGAAGATCATCAATTCCTGCAAGAATACTTAGTTTACTTCTGGTATTTCAGTTGCAAATATTCGTGTATCATCTCCTGTTTCTTTTAATACAACATGATGAGATAAACTGTAATGAGGGTCTAATATCAATGCTTCTATCTCATCTTGTTTATTGTCTGTATATTCAGATAAGAATTTCAATGAAAGATGTAAAGGATCTCCTGCATAAGGACTTTCTCCCATTCCAACACCTTCCAGATTATATAGGTTTATCATTGGTATGTTTTTTATTCTTTTATCTTCTTCACTGACTATAGTTATTGGTACTTGATTATCTCCTTCAATTGAGAATTCTCTTGATACGGTCCTGAATCTTCTTAAAAAATTTGATTAGAATTTGTCAGGAAAATTGTCCACCTATAACTTCTCCTGTTTTTGTGTCAATATATATTATAAAATTACCTGTTGGTATACCATGTTTTTTCTGCTTTACACCTAAAACCCAGGCTAAAGCAATATTTTCCCTATCTCCCCATATCTCTGAAGGACTTTTTACAGTATAGT
>JALOAD010000077.1 GCA_023228995.1 Candidatus Muiribacterium halophilum | reverse complement strand
CCACTACAATTTATATCGTTTAGACTAACAATCTTTACGATATTTTTATTTAAGGAGAACATATGAAAGCTATTTTAAAAAGAATTGATTAATGTATCATTATTATTTTTTTTATAGTCGCTTTCTTTTTCTTTTGCCTTTCTTTATTTTGTTAGGCTCTATGAATTTTCCTCCGGTTCATAGAGTCAATAGAAAATAAAGGAGATTAATATGATTAAATTTAATGAAGATAAATTATTAAAAACTTTTAAAGATTCATCTGGCAGAAAATATAAAGTTGAATATATTCATGGATTTGGTGGCATATCAATTTCATCTCAACAAAAAGATGGAAAATACAAACAGTTAAATGCTAACAAAGGAAAAGGATTACGATTGCTTTGGAAATATGCAAGAGAATATTTTTAGGAGTTTAATATGAACATAGATAAAATGTTAGATAATCAAAGTAAACAATTAAAAATTATGGAATCCAATTTAGAAAAGATTACATATCATAGAAATCAAATTAAGCAATCAAAAGATTTGCAAACAAAATTGATTCATAAAACAAAAGCAAAATATTTTGGTTTAAAAATGGAAAAAGAATTAGATCAATATGATGGCAAGAAAAATCTTCCAACAAACAAAGAATTATTTGAAAAATCAAAAAAAATCGTTTTAGAACATTACAACAAACGATTTTGGAATTTTTAGAAAGGAGATTATTATGAGTGGATATAGTTTGTCTTATTTAAGAAAAGAAATTCAACAAGAAACTTTTAAATCTCGTTCTTGGAAAGATTTTGATAATCAATCTGATTATGAAAACAAATATAATTATCATAAAAAATTAAAAGATAAAGCTTTAAAAAATAAAGATTATATAAAATCTAATTATCATCAAGATATTATGTCTGCAATCCATGATGAAAGAAAATATCCAAGTTCAAAATTTAAACAATTAACTTTTAATTATTATGAAAAAAAATATAAAAAATAATTTATGACTTAATACAATGACCATCATTATTGGTTATGGTGGTTATTCATTAGGTGATAACCTAAAAAAATAAAAAAAGGAGTCTGAAATGACAACAGAAAACAAAGAAATCAAAGTAAAAAAAGAAATTAAGGATTTAGAAAAAGAAACGTTTGTTAAGTTAAGCGATTTAACGGATCAAGATGTTGATAAGTTACCTTTGGCGATGGTTCATTTTAAAAAGAATACTTTTAAAAATGGAAACTCATCAGTATCAATGAAATTTGTATTGAATGATTTGTTTGATTTAGAACTTAATTCAATGCAAAAAAACTCTAGATTTAATGAAACAAGATTTAAGAACATTATTTTAAAAGTAGATCCAAAATTATTGCTTGATAATCGTGGGAAAGTTGTTAGCGAATTTAATCTTCCTTGCAAATATCGTTTCGTAAAAGGAAAGAATACAACTGGACAAACGTATTACTCTTTAGAACTTATCTTTAAAAGATATGTTTATGAAACAATTTTTATTTCTCGTGGGCATGAAATGGAAAATGTAGATATGCTTGAAAAAGCTGGATACATTAAACCTAATTGGTTCGAAAGACCAGATGTTCTTGATGTAGCTGAAACATCTAATTTTGATTTTGACTAATGTTTTTACAGAGTATAGGTTGAATAACCTATATTCAATAAAGGTATTAGAGAAAGGAGAAAACTATGCAAAAAACCTTATTAAAAGATTATTTGAAATTAAATGATGAAAGAGAATTCATCAATATATTTATAAATGATACTGCATTGATATTCTCTGGACAATTAGAAGAATACAATTCAAAAAATATCATAAATCAATTTAAAAACATAGAATTATGCCCTATTAAATCACTTCAATATGATTTGATGAAATATGATGATGAAATTTATGTAGTAGTTAAGATATATCTTGACTATAAATTGGTATTCAACTTATGAGTGCTTTAATTATGAATTTAGGACTTTTAGTCTTAAATATATTATTCATTTTGGTTCAGTTGTTATGGAAAATCATAAGATTTCCAATAGCACTTATCAAAAATCTTTTCAGAAAGGAGATATACTAAAATGACTTTCACAGATGTTATTGATTCAGTCGCAACTTGGTCAGGTATGAGCTCAAACGTTGTTGTCGCTATTGGTTCTTCAATCGCTGCAATCGGTTTAGTTGCTATTTTTGTTGCTGTAAGAAAACGCATGAAACGTTCAAGACGTGGTTATTACAGATAACCAATAAAATTAATGTATGGGAGAGTTTTAAAGCTCTCCTATACAAGAATTAAAGGAGAAGAAATGCCATCAGTCAGAAAATCTTATCAACGCTTAGAAAATCTTATCAATGAATATGATTTTATTAAATTACTTGATCAGAAAAACAAAAAAGATGTTGTTTTATTCGATCTATTTAACATAAAAAAAACAGTATTATTAAAAAATGAGATTTTAGAACCAATTTATGAAGAAGAAAATGATTCATATAATTGTCGTGTCTGTGGTGAACAAGTTCTATTGGATTTTAATTTTTGTCCATATTGTTCGCAAAAAATAAAATAAACTTAGGAGAAAAATATGAGTGGTTATTGTCAACAATTAATTAAAAGAAACGATATATCAGATGTTATATTTTCTGATGAAATAAAAGATTTATTTGATGAAAGAGATCAAGATGTTTTGATTCAAAAGTCCATAAAAAAAATGGTATTTGAAAAACGTTCAACAATCACTTTTAAAAATGTTGCTTTCATGTATTTTTACAAATCAAAAAAATTATATATAAGTTAAGGAGAAATGATGAAAAAAATATATTTATTATTAATATTAATGATTGGTTTTGTATCATTAGGATTTATTCAAGTTCAAGCTGAAGAAATTACAACTGAAGAAACATTAATTTATCCAATTAGTTATAATGAACCGATTTCTCATTGGATTTCTGAATCTGAATTATCTGAATATAAGTTATATTTTGGAATAGATGGAATCCCATGGCTAGTTTATGATTTTTCTAACGATACTTCCCATGGATTCATTATCACATATAATGATACTGATACAACTGTTGAGTTTAGCAAATTTGAAGATGTATATTCAACTGATTCAGATGAAATAATTTTTTCATATACTGAATTTCTTCCAGCTGTTTTCATTCAAAATGATATATTTGTTTATATTATTCATGATGATTATATTGCTGATACAGTTATATTTAATCCTTACAATAATTTTTATGATCATTATCATATAGATGATATATCCAATTATAATCTTTATGTATGGCAACCTTATATGCCAATATCAATGATCTCAACCATGGAAAATGGAATCATTATGCATGCAAGTGAATTTATTACTGATGGCACTTCGACAATTAAGCCAAGATATTTTACAGAAATTAACTATCATGCTGTTAAGGGTTATTATCATTTTATTACAAATAATATTTGGAATGAAGAATTATACATCTTTGATGATGGTTGGTCTTATTGGCCTAACATAGATCATTATGGTGATATTAAGTTTATGCTAAAAAGAAAAACAGATGAACCTATTTTTCCAACTGATCCAGAAGAAAAGATGACAATCACAAGCAACGCTATTGAATATAATGATCCAGAATTAATTGATGGTTGGTATAATTTTAAAATACCTGCTGGATTTAATATTGATGTTAGTTATGGATATTTAAGTTACAAAACATCATATGAACCATTTAAAAACATTGAAGAATCTGAATATGTGATAATCAATGAATATGATATTAATAATGATGTTTTAGATATTGATATATGGATAAAAGATGGTTACTTTAAATTATTTGGATTAGTTGGTTCATTTGATACAGAAATTATTGATATTGAAACATCAGATTTTACATTTTTATCATCAAATTATGAAATTTATTCTACTTTACAAACATTACAAGAGAATAAATTGTTAGTATATACAGGCTTTACTCTTATATCAGCATTTATTATATTTTTAACAATAAAATTATTTAAAAAACAAAGGAGATATTAAATGAAAAAATTATTATTATTAACATTATTAAGTTTTGCTATTTTATTAAATTTATCTGTAACAAAAACTTATGCACTTAACGAAGTATATTTGCATCCAACAGAAGAAATATTAGCTCACGAAGATGTATTTCAATTAACTAACACATCTACTGAATACGCTATTTCTTTTTCTGAATTATCAAATTATAAACTTTATTATAATTTTACTCATATTAAAGATAATGAATATTATCAAGATAAAATCAAATTAATTTCCGATTTTTCTGATAAGTTTAACACTATTATATTTATTTATAAACCTCATATTTCTATCGGTGATATTTTTCACTTACATATTACTTCAGTTTTACAAGATAATATATCTATACTAACAACTGCTAGTGCTACTTTAGATAAAGTATCCTATAAACCTTATACTATGACTTTTAATGAAGATGGCTCTTTTTCCATGCTTGAAGATCCAACTTCTTCATCTACTGGAAGAAATTCAAGTTATGATTACATTTTTTATCTTGTTCCAAATACTTTGACTACTGAAATTTCAGAATCATCAATATTAACTCCTACTACATCATTTATTAAAGAAAATACATTATTAGTTGCTTTAGGTGGTGCATTATCAATTTTTATATTAGCTAAAGTTGTATTATCATTTAACAATATCAAAAAAAGAAATCGTTATTAATTAATAAGGAGTTATTAAAATGAGTCTGAATGAATCTACAATTCAATTAACATTATTAATTCATGACAATTTATTTGATCGTTTGAGAGTTACTTTTTATTCAGTAGTTCGATCAAGACAAAATCATTTAGGAAGATTATTGAGTTATTCAGAAAAAAAAGAAATATTAAAAGAAGTAAAGCAATTTATTTCATAAAGGAGAAATTATGAAAAAAAAATTATTAATTATACCAATATTAACTCTATTAGTTGTATTTACATTTGGATTAATCCAGAGAACATATGCAACTAATTTTCTCTTTGATGAAGAAGATGGAATGAGAGTTGAATTTTATGGAACTGTTGTTGATGATGATTCTGATTATATAACGATTAAATATGATTTTAAAGATTTAGAATCAACAACTATATTGATGAACAAACTAATTAAAGTCAATAATTCTATTGATATTACTTCTGGCTCTTACAGTCCATTTACTAATCAATTTCAAAGGCATGTTACTAATGATGGTTATCATATTAATACAAGATATAACGAATTAGAAAACGCTTTTGTTTTTCCTAAAAACACTTATATAGAGTTTGATTTTTCAATGTTCAATTTTATGGTTGATGATTATGATGAAACAACTCTTATTCCATACAATATGACCTTAAAATCAAGATTAAGTTCATATAAGTTACCATCTAATTATGGTCTTGTTACTGATTACATAACATTTTCTGAATCAGTTGCATTTTCACCAACAAATAGAGCTGAATTAAAAGATTATACAATTTCATTTAGTGCAGCTGAAAAAAAACGCATTAATATGGAAATGTATTTACCTAGACAATATGTTTCATCATTATTTCCTACTGATTCTTTTGCGGAACAACAATTTAGTAATATGTTTATGAAAGATTATTCATCTATTTTCATTACTTATTTTAAGCAAACGGCTGATCCAACCAATTATTATAATGATTATGGAACAACTTATACAGATATGCCATATACGAATGGCGTAAAATCCATTAATTCAATTACATTATTAGATGAATCTACATCAACATTTAATATTGAATATTTACATGGATCAGATATTAATCAATTTCAATTTAGTTTTCCAGATGATATCGCTTTATATAGCATAGCTGCTAATAAGTTATATCTTCAACTTGAATATGGGTATCGTAAATTAATCTTTCATGATTCAGCTAAACAATTATATGAATTTGATTTAAATTCCATGACCTGGAATAAGTATAATAAGTTGCATATTTATGGTTCGATCTCTAAAGGTGAAAATAAAACTGCTTATTTAAATATGTTTTTACCAAAAACAACTGATTATCTTTTGTCTGTTGATTTGAATTATCGTTATCGAACAAAGAATTTACTTGGTCTTTATTCATCATGGACTAATGTAAATGAAACGTATTCATACTTTGACAATCCTGATAACTGGATTGATTCAACAGTATCAATTACTAATACAACACCAAAATGGCATTATTATATACCGTTTTTAACTATTTTTACATCTGGAAATTATGATGAACAAACAATCCAGGAAATATCTTTTTCACAACTTGATTCAGATGTAAAAAATGATTTTATGGCTTATTTTCAGCGTTCAAACATTAATGATTTTGAAGAATTTACATATTGGACTATTAATCTTGGAATATTTGGAGCTATTTCAAGTATCGGATTTGATATAACAGATATGGTTATCCTTGAATTAACATACATGGATAATGGGGATATCTTTGTTGTTGATCCTGATAACATTCATCAAGAAATTGATGAATACATTGAAACTAATCAAGGATTATTTGAAATTGTATCATCATATGCAACTAAAGCATTTGGATTCCTTGATAGTTCATTTACTGGCTTATTAATGAAGTTACTACCTATACCAATTATCTTTTTATTATTTTTCTATGTTTTTAAGAAAATTCAAAATATAGGAAATGGACAAAAACGGAGAAGATGACCTATAAAATATTAAAATATTTAAAGAAAAATTATATATTAATGATAGCATTGATAATTGGGCTAATATTAATTGATATAAATTCAATTATCCTTGCTGTTAAAAATGCTCCAGAAGAGTTTTTTAAAGGCCATATTTTTTATAAATATTCAAGCCTTAATGAAGATGTATATGTTCAAATAACAACTAGAACATCAATTTATACACAATCATTCTTTTCAAAGTTTATGCATTTTGATTTTCAATCATTTGTCTTTAATGTAGCTGATTTTATTTATAATTCTTTGCTTTATTTTATTAATTATTTTATTAATTTTTTATTGTATTTTTACTTATTTTTTGAAATTTTTTTAACAAAAGATAATTATAATATTAAATTTACAAAAGCAGCTGTAAGGTTCGTTCAATTTATTTCATTTTTAAGATTTATTAAGAATAAGATTAAGCAATTTATTCAATACTTATTGACTAAAAAAAGAGAAATTATTTTAGGCGTTTTATTGATTTTGTTTTTTAATTCAAAATTGGTTGTTTTTACTAGAGAATTATTAATCTTTTTGTTTTATTATTTTCTATCTTCAATCAATTTAACATTACATATGATTGTTTGGTATTTCGTGAAATCAGCTATTATATGGACATACATCAATATTCCTTTATGGTTGTTACTTATCATCATTATTTATTTAATCTTTCTCAAAGCTAAGAATAATGCTATTAGAAAACAACAAAAGAATCATGATTCATTAAAGGTTTTTGCTAAATATGATCTTCCGTTTCTAACCATGATAAATGGAGCTCCTGGAGTTGGAAAAACTCGATTCATGGTTGCTTTAGGCTTAATCAGTTCAGAAAATTTTGTTGATGAATTAGAAGATATGATTCATTCTATTGAAATGAATTATCCGGAAATTAATTTTGCAAAGGTTATTAATGATCCTTTATTTCATCAGACAAATTATCCAGAACATTATTATTATTCAAAATTACTTAAAAGAAATACATCAAATTTAATGACAGTTCCATTAGCTGTTCTTGATCCATATACTGAATCATTATCTCATCAACTTGATTTTGATTACATTAGGCCTAATTCTGGTATTGAACAAGCACCATTTGAAGAATATGTTGTTCTTTTGATATCTGAATTAGATAAAGAATACAATTCTCATTATTCTAAAGTTGAAGTTGGTGAAGATGGATTACATGTATTTATGGGAACATCATCACATTGGTTCAAAAGACATGCTAAAATCTTTGCTGATTATCAAATACCAACTCAAGTTCCATTAAATATTCGCGGCAATTCTGAAGCTTTTATTTTCATTAATGATTTTAAATATAAAATGCCATTTTTATTAAATCTTTATTCGATTCCATTTCGATTTTTTTATAACATCTTTGACAATTTGATTTTAAAATATGAATCTTACAAGCTTAGACTTACTAAAGATTCAATGCGTAAATCTAAACGCATTAGAAAAAGATATGATTATACGTTTCTTTATTCATTTTTCAGATATGGTTTATATTATTTTGGAAAAGTTTTGTCTTGGTTTGACAAGTTTTCATACATAAAATTTTATTGCTCATTCACTGATCGTGATGGAAAAGCATTATCTAAATTTAAAATGAATGTTAACACCATTGATGAACAGTATCAAGGATCAAGACTTTATGATTCAACTTTTCTTTCAAAAAGTTATGAAGAAAAAAAGCAACAATCAACGATTAAATCTAAATGGGATACTATTCCAACATGGTCTAGCTTGAGTCCATCAAAAGAAGAATTGTTGATGGTCCATTCAAGGTTTTTAGAATCAGCCTTTAATGTTGATACTAAATCGACCAAAAATAAGCAAGGAGATGATTTGCATGGAAAAAACCTTACTGATTTTAAATTTTAACTATAAAAAAAGCACGATAAAAGCGTATGCTGAATCGTGCTTGAGAGTTAATAAAATATGGTTTTAACTGCTGGGGGGGGTAGTAACACCCCCCTACCAACGACATTTAAAGAATTTACCATTGAAAATATACTTGATAAAAGATGGGTTATTGATTGGATTTCTTATACCTTTTCTGATGTTGAATATGTTGAAAATAAATATGGTATTGAAGAAAATGGTTTATCATCTATGATTGAAGTTTTAGAAATTGCTGAAACTGATAAGAATGATTATATTCTTAATTCTATTTTATCAATTATGAATGTTGGAAAGAAATGGAAAGCAATCAATATTATTGATAAGGCTGTTAATGGTTATAAGTTTTCTTGGAACATTGGAGAGTTTATTCGGATAAATTTTGCTGGACCAAAAATGGCAAACGGAAAACCATCAACACAGATTTTATTTTCTGGACAAGCTTGTAGAGAATTTGAATCTGATTTTAATGCTAGTTTTTATGAATTATTTAAGTTTTTAAAAAAAGAACATAAAAAACTTGGTTTTTTATTCGATAAAAAAGGCAATCATTTAATTGATTGTAATGGAGAATTAATGTCTTATAGATTCAATGGTTCATTTAAAAGAGTGGATGGTGCAATAGATGATTTCACTGGAAAAGAATTGAATATTTATGATTTAGAATCTTATGCAACAAATTATCATTGGACTGGTCCTTATAGATCAATTAATCTTATTCATTCAACTAAAATTGAACATGGTATTATTCAATCTAAAGGATATTCATTGACTTTTGGTTCTCCTGGATCATCACAGTTACAAATATATGATAAAAAATTGGAACAAATCCAAAAAGGAGAATCATTTATTGGATCTAATACATGGTATAGATATGAAATGCGTTTTGTTGATAGAAAAGCTGATGCCTTTATTGATGAATACATTAAAGCTTATGAACAAAACACTCTTGGAGAATTAGCATTTTCTGTTTTAAAAAGTCAGATTAGATTCTTAAATCCAAATTTTAATGACTCTAGAAAATGTAGATGGAAAACACTTCCTGAATGGGATAACTTTTTAAATCATGTTCAAGCTATTAATTTAAAGTTGGCTGATAAGCCAGTAAGAACTATTGACACTAAATTGATATGGTTTGATCATTCCATGGTAACAACAATGACACAATTATTTTTGATTTATCGAAATTCACCTAATCAATTTACTGAAGAAATGGAACGTTACATTAAAAAAGGTTCTTTAAAATTAACTCCAGAACATTTATCTGCATTGAATAAATATTTAAAAGATAACGGACAACCGATAATCACTGACGAAGAATATAAAAAAATGACTGTAAAAGGCATTGAAATTTAAAAAGGAGATTTTAAAAATTGAAAGAAAAAAACAATAATTCAACTCCTTTCAAAAAAATAAAAAATAACATTTTACTATTGACAATATAGCGATATGCTATATAATAGTAAGTGGATATAGCGATTCGCTATATTATCATGTATGAAAAAACAACTTAATAAATAAGTCTTTATGATATTTATTCTAGATGGTGGTCCAGGCCAGGATCGAACTGGCGACACATGGATTTTCAGTCCACTACAATTTATATCGTTTAGACTAACAATCTTTACGATATTTTTATTTAAGGAGAACATATGAAAGCTATTTTAAAAAGAATTGATTAATGTATCATTATTATTTTTTTTAAAGTCGCTT
>JALOAD010000023.1 GCA_023228995.1 Candidatus Muiribacterium halophilum | reverse complement strand
CTATATATTTATCTATAAGTCTAAGAATATGATTTTTAGGAACATAATTTTCTATATCAAGAAGATAATAGAATTTAGCTTTGGAAGTTTCATTTTTTTTCATGATAACACCTCAAGATTTTATATATATATTATAACATAAAAATCCAACATAACATAGATAAATCAAATCTTTTTCATAGTTTCACATCTTTCTGAAATTCTTATACAATTTGAAATTTTATAGAATAAAAATGAGTTAAAATTGTTTTTGTTTTTATTCAAAGAAGATAAAAAAATAAATTTGAACCAACTACGACGAGTGTTGTGGAGCATGAAGTATATGGATGTACTTCAAACTAGGAGTATATTAATGTTCAGTGAACATTATATTTGTGAAAAAAATTATATGGATGTGATTTTTTGAACATTGGTAATAATTTCTATTTTTTATCGAAATTTGAATATTATTGTTTTTTTCTATTTAGTAGACTTTTTCAACAGCCTGCACAGGTTTGACCCCAATTTTACTCTCGATTTTTTACTATGAAAATAATATTAATGATGCTGCCATTACTGCCATTCCGGCAAGTAATCCGTATATTGCTAGATGATGTTCTCCAAATTTTTCAGCTGATGGTAATAGTTCATCAAGTGATATAAATACCATTATTCCGCCAACTCCTGCGAATATTATTCCAAATGTTGAGTCTGTGAAATATCTTAAAAAGAAGAAATATCCAAATAAAGCACCTAATGGCTCGGCTAATCCTGAAAGAAATGAGTAAAAAAATGCTTTTTTCCTGCTTCCTGTTGCAAAAAATATCGGTACTGATACAGACATTCCTTCTGGTATGTTGTGAATTGCTATTGCTACTGCGGTTGCAATTCCTAAAGATGGATCTTTTAAAGCTGCTATAAATGTTGCAAGTCCTTCTGGGAAATTATGAACAGCTATTGCTATTGCTGTAAATATACCCATTCTATGGAGTTTGCTGTAATCTGTTGCATTGTTTTTTTCTTCTATGAGTCTAATTTCATGTGGGTTTTCAAATTCTGGTACTAATTTATCTATTAAGGCTGAAATTAGCATTCCTCCAAAAAATGATATTGTTGTTATAATATAACCTTTTTGTTCTCCATATACTAGTGATAGACTATATAGTGCTTTGGGAAATATTTCAATAAATGATACATATATCATTACTCCTGCAGAAAACCCAAGCGATGTTGATAAAACTTTTGTATTTGTTCTTGATGTAAAAAAAGATATTAAAGAACCGATGCCTGTTGCAAGTCCGGCAAATAATGTAAGTAAAAAAGCAAATAATACATTAGAATTTTCCATAATTATACCTTGAATTTTTTAATTATATAGGGTAATTTATTTAATATAATAGTATAATAATATAAATTATAATTACTGTCCAATTAAATTAAAAAAATGTATTTTTGAGGTTTTAAATGAAAAAAAACATACTGATTTTTATGATTATTTCTTTTTCTATTATTAGTCATTCAAGCATTATTGTTAAAGTTGGTGGATATATATTTCCTCCTTTTATTGAGATGAGCAAAACAGGTGAGGTTGTAGGTTTAACCTGTGATATTATTGATGGTATGAATAATATTCAAAAAAAATATCAATTTGAATTTGTTTTAACAAGTTCTAAAAACCGGTATAAAGATATGTTTTTAGGCAAATATGATATTATTTTTTTTGAAAATATTCTTTGGGAATGGTCAGATTATGCTGTACAAGCTTCAAAAGTTTTTTTAAAGGGTGGTGAGGTTTATATTACTAATGCTGAAGATGGAAAAAATCAGATTTATTTTAATAATCTTGACGGTAAATTATTATTAGGTGTTTCGGGTTATCATTATCAGTTTGCTGATTTTATTACTGATGAAAATTACCTTAAATCAAATTATAATGCTCGTATGACCAAAAGTCATTCTGATAATATTCTATCGGTTGTTAATAAAAAGGCTGATATTGCGATTGTTACAAAATCATTTATTTTAAAATATCTTCATGATAACCCTGAAATTAGTCTTAGAATCCTTGTTTCTGAAAAGTTTGATCAAGAATACAATCATACTATAATTGTAAAAGATAATTCTTCAATTAGTGTTGAAGAAATTGATAAAATTCTTGATGATTTGAAATCATCTGATATTATGGAAGATATTTTAAAAAAATATGGTTTGCATTGATTATTGTTATTAAATATTACAGGAATTAGCTCCTTTTTTTTGAAGGTATTTTTGATGATATTCTTCTGCTTTCCAAAAAGTTTGTTGTTTAATTACTTCGGTTTCTATGTAGTTTTTGTATTTTCCTGAGCTGTCAAGTTTTGCAATTATTTCTTGAGCGATAATTTTTTGTTCTTCTTCTGTGTAAAATATTATACTTCTGTATTGAGTTCCAATATTAGGTCCTTGTCTGTTTTTTTGGGTTGGATTATGTATATCAAAAAAATAATTTAAAATTTTTTCAGTTGAAATTATATTTTCATTATATTTAATTTTTACAATTTCTGCATGATTTGTTGTATCTGTGCATACATCATCATATTTAGGATTTTCAAGAGAACCACCCATATAACCTACTTGTGTATCAATTACTCCTTTAAGGTTTGAAAATTTATGTTCAACCCCCCAAAAACAGCCGGCTGCTAAAAAAATATTTTTCATAAATCCTCCATTAAAAATCTCTCATAAATTACTTATCATATTAACATAATTAAAAGTAATTGGGATTGTCAAAATGTTCGAGGCTGTTAAAAAATATAAAAAATGAAAAATTGAAAAAAAATCTATACAATGGTAAAATTCTATTATGAGAAGAATATATCTATTAATCAGTGCAATTTTTTTATGTTTTATATTCTTAGGTTGTGAAAAGGCTGATACAAAAAAAACAGAGCAAAAGAATTATGGTGATTTTTTTGTTCGTGCAATAAATGTAAATCCTTCTGGATTAACTCCTCATACAGATTTTCATTATGGTTCAAGGAATATAAGCAGACTTATTATTGAACCTTTGTTTAATATGAGAAATGATGGAGAAATCGAGCCAGTTCTTGGAGATTCTCATGAGATAATAATCGATAGAAAGGGTTTGTATTTGAGTTTTGAAAATGATGGAACAGATTATTATAATGATTTTCAAAAGAAATATAATGAAAATAAATCATCTTTTGCAAATGTAAAACAAATTGAAAAATTAGAGCATTGGGCGGGAGATAATCATATCTTTGCTTATGTGCAGTATAATTCAGAAATATCTGAAGATGAAAAACAAAAATGGTTTGATTTATATGAACATATTGATCTTGTTAATTATCCTCATAAAATTAAAATTAAAATTAAAGAAAATGTTTTATGGCATGATGGTAAAGCTTTTACTTCACATGATGCTAAATTTACTTTTTCTCAATATATAGGGACTGGTGTTAGAAAAAACAGTCAGATTTATAATGTTAAAAGCGTTGATACCGATGGAAGATATGGTTTGACAATCGACCTTTATAGACCTGGAATGGATATGATATCTTTGCTTGAATATAATATTTATCCTTTTCATATTTTAAAAGATAAATCTATATCTGACAAAGCATTTGGTTTACGACCTGTTGGTACTGGTCCATTTGTATTTCAGGATTGGAAACAGGATGAATATATAATTCTTAAAAGAAATGAGGATTATTATTATAAAAAGCCATATTTTTCAAGAGTTGTATTTAAAGTAATTCCTGATAAATCCCAGCAATTTGTAAAACTTATGAATGAAGAGTTGGATTATATGGAATTTACTTTTGATCAGTATAAGAATTATAAAGATATTGGTGGTTTGAATGAAAGATTTGTTGTTCATAAAATGCCTTGGGTAACTACAGGTCTTTATGTTGGCTATAATAATTCAATAAAACCTCTTGATAATATTAATGTGAGAAAAGCTTTGTCATATAGTATTAATGTTAATGAGATAATTGAAAATATTTATTATGGAAATGCTAAAAGGATAACTGGTCCTTTTGTTTGGAAAAGTAGTTATTATGATGAAACTATTGCTCCTCTTGAATATTTGCCTGAGCATTCTCGACAGTTACTTTTAGAAGAAGGATATATAAAAAATAAAAAAGGTTTTTTTGAAAAAGATGGTAAAGAGTTATTAATTAGAATTACTACTAATTCAGCTGTAGAAGAATTTGTCCTTGTTGTTAATATGATTAAAAGTTATTGGGAAAATAATGGTATAAGATGTGAAATATTTAATGATAATTTTCATGATTCTAAAGATAGAATTAAAAATAACGGAGTTGAAGCTTTTTTTGCTGGTTGGATTTATAATGCTTATCCTTCTATGTATTCGAATTTTCATTCTGCAATGTGGCCAGAAAAAAGTGGAATTCATGCTAATGTTATGAGATATTCAAATGAAACAGTTGATTTACTTCTTGAAAATTCAAGATATGAGATGAATAGAGATAAATTAGGTGAGATTACTAGAGAAATTCATAAAATATTGTATAGAGAACAACCTTGTACATTTATGTTTGCTGATGATATTATTGCGATAATACATAAACGAATAAAAGGTGTTTTTCCCACATCGTATGGAACTTTTAACAGTATTAGAGAATGGTATGTTCCAGAAGATGAGGTTAAATATAAATAAATGTCCATAGAGTCATATTTTATTCCGGTAAATATTTCAATATTTGAATTAAATGTTAAAAAATCAATTTTTATTGCAAAAGCTCAATTTGTTGACAATACATTGATAGTCAGAGATATTATCAAACAAGAAAAACAAGCTCATAAAGGATATACTCATGTTGTCCACGGATTTAGAATAGGAAAGCCTAATAGTGAGACATGTGGCATGAGCGACGACGGAGAACCTTCTCATACTGCTGGAAAACCTGTGTTAAATATTATTCAAAAGAGTAATGTTTCCAATGTTATTATAACTGTTGTAAGATATTTTGGTGGTATTAAACTTGGTACTGGTGGACTTGTTAGAGCTTATACTGATAGTGCTAAAGGTTGTTTTGAAAAACTAGTATTAAGAGAAATTAAAGATATTGAAAAATATACTGTTTATTGTGATTATAGCTTTTATGATAGTATTAAAAAAACTCTTGAAAATTTTAATGCTGATATAATTGAAGAAATATTTACTGATAAAGTTGAAATTAAGTTTAATATTGATTTAATAAAAAGTGAAAATATAAAAAAAGCTTTAATTGAAATATCAAATGACAATATTATTTTTTTAAAAACTCAAAAATGTATCCTGTAGGGCATAAATATCTACAATAAAATCTTGGTATTATAATTGAAATTAATAGAAATAATATAAATAAGATTTTCGCTGAATTTGCTGTATTTATAAAGCTAAATGCTGAAAACACTTCAAACAAGTCTGTATATTGTGAATAATCAAAAAACAATAAAGCAATCAAAAAAATTAAAAATATTGGTCTTACAATTTTGAAAATATTATTGAAAATATGGGGTATTGTAAGTTTTTTGATTTTAATTTTTGAAAAAAGTTCTTGTAAAAAACCATAAGGACAAAAATAATAGCAATAATAATTTCTTTTTTTAAATGTACTTATATATAATGAAATTATGAAAACTATAAATAATATTAAATTTAATATATTATCAGAATTAAATTCCCATAAAAAATAATCTTGAGATATTCGATTAAATATAAAAGAAATTGAAAGCATTTTTTTGATAATAAATCCTGCAAATATAATTGAAAAAAACATTAAAAAATTTCTTCTTTTTTTTGAACTTTTATAAAATTCCAAAAAAGACATAAAAAACAGTATTAAAAATAAAAATATAAAAGTTGTTTCTTTATAATCTATGGTCGATTTTATAGGTTTGATTTCGATTTGATTTAATTCTAAAAATAATTTTTGAGAGTTTTGTATTATTGAATTTGTTGAAATAGTTGCTCCGGTTATTGTATCTACTTTTTTTTCATGTGCTTTTGTTAAGGATAAATTATCCCAGTTATTAAAAAATTTTTTTATTTTAAGCATATTGATAAAAGCAGGAGTTTCCTTGTTTGTATATAAAAAAAATTTTATAATATTCATATTATTATCTAATATAAATAAAAAATCCAAATTTCCGCCATATCCATTTTTTTTATTTTGTAAAAATTTTGTGGTTAAGAAGTGACCGGTAATTTTATTTTCTTTAGAATAATAAATATATAAATTTTTATTTTCAGTTGTTTTTATATTTATATTATCAATTTCAAAGTATTTACATAAAAAGTTTTTTTCTGTTGAGAAATCTTTCAATATAGCTTTAGAGTTTGATTTTGATTGAGAAATAAAAAATAATAATAACATGATTGTTATGTATATTCCAAGTTTAATTATGTTTTTATTTAACATATTAATCTCCTAAAAATAAAAAGTACTTCACATTCTCTAAAATACCATTTATAATAATGGTAATCAAATTTAAAATGGGGGAGTATATGAGTAGAAAACTACTTATTGGAATGTTAATGTTCCTTATGGTATTTAGTGTGACAGTAAAAGCTGAAGGTTATGATATTCAAATGGAACTTCATAAAATAATTGCTCAAAAGTGGGAAGTTAATAATCTTATTGCAGAAGATAGTTCATATATTGAAAAATATATGTTGCTTAGTAAAGAAGTGGAAAAATTTCTTGATGAAATGATTGAATTTTACAGAAATAATGATATTGATAGCATTAAAATTTTAGTAAAGGAATTTGAAAAACTTGATGTTGATTCAAAAAACTTTGTTTATAGTCAGATAATATCTGTACTTAAAGAGTATGAAGCAATTAGAGGTGGAGAACAGTATCTTCCAGGTTATGGTTATACTGATTCTGATTATTCATATAAACTTGGTAAAGAAGTTAAATCTGAATTTTCACAGTCGTATTGGAAAAAAGAAAAAAGAAGAATTGAAAATGGTAAAACTTATAAATTTTATGTAAAAATGGAAATTTCTGGCGAAATAGGAGCAAATATTGGCGCTAGTGCTAATGTTGCAGCTTTTAAAATAACTGGAGAAGCTCATTTTAAAGTTAATGGAAAACTTGAAAAATTCTCAGAAGTTGAAATGATTACTAAAGAAACTGTTGAAACTGAAACACTTCTTTTATACGAAAAAAGACAGGTTTGGTTTGAAGTTTATAAAACTAAAAAAGATACTTCAAATTGGGTAAAAGATGGTACATGCTATCTTTATAAAGAATTTCCATCAAATACTGAAATAATTCTTGAACCTGGACAAGTATTTTAATTAAAATGGGAGGAAGTTGTATGAAAAACAAATTTAAGTTAATCCCAGTAATGATAATTGCAATGCTGATTCTAAGTATGACATCTTATGCTGAAAAAAATTTAGATAATGGTGTTTATACCAATAATATGGATGTTCAGGTTGTATTATCAGATATTATGTTTAAAAATCTTGAGATTGCTTCTGATATATCTAATGAAGATGTCAATGCAGACAAATATGCTGAACTTAAAGATTCAGTTGAAGAATTAAGAGCTTATGTTTTTGATTTGTATTTTAAAAGTAATCAGATAGAGTTAAATAATTTTTTTGCAGAACTTGAATGGATTGATCCTTATACAAGATCTGTTATTGAACAAGAAATAATAATTCCTCTTTCAGAACTGAAACTTGTTGATAACAGTGAAAGATCAGAAGTTATTTATATACCAGGTTATGGTTATACTGATCCTAATTATCTTTATAGATTAGGTAGAGAATTAAAATCTGTTCATGTTCAGAATTTCTGGAAAGAAGAAAAAAGAACACTTGAAGAAAACAAAAAGTATAAATATTATGTAGAAATGAGTATGGCAACTCAGATTTCGCAGGAAGGTGGAGCTGGTGGTAATTTACAGGGTTTTAAAATTACCGGTAAAGCTATGTTTAATGTAAATGGTCAGCTTAAAGAGTTTGCTCAGGTGGAATTTGAAGTTAAAACAAAAGTTGAAACAAAAGCAATGCTTATGTATGAAAAGAAAAAAGTGACATTTGAACTTTTTAAAGCTAAAGATTCTTTTTGGACATGGTTAGGTAATGCTATGGAATTTAAATGGGAATATGCTGGAACATGCTTCTTATACAAAGAATTCCCAGCAGTTACAGATGCAATATATGCTCCAGAATTGTTAATGAATTTATAATTTATATTTTTAATAATTAAATTAAATAAAAGCCTCCTAAAAAGAGGCTTTTTTTATTTTCAATTGCGTTTAAGACTAAATATTGTTATATTATTTATAAAAAATGAGGATAATAAAAATGTTTAGGGATTTTTTTAATGATAATTTAAAAATAGCTTATGGTTGTACTGAGCCTATTGCAGTTGCATGGGCTTGTTCTCAAATTGGTAAAGTCTTAAATAAATCTGATTTATCAAAACTTGAAATAACACTTGATAGAAATATTTTTAAAAATGGTTTTGGTGCTGGAATTCCAGGAACAAATGGAAAAACAGGAAATCTTTTTGCAGGTGCTTTGGGTTATTATATAGCAGAACCTGATAAAAATTTTAGTATTTTTTCTGATTTTGATAATATTATATTGAATAAAGCTCAAAAACTTATAGATAATAATATAATATGTATAAATGTTGATGAAAAAATTGCAGGAATTTATATTCATGTATTGGCTGAATCTACAAAAAATGAAAAAGCAGAAGTGATAATTAGAAATGATCATCTTGGTCTTGCAAAACTTATTCACAATGACAAAGTTTTAATTGAACATTCTCAAAATATTAATAATAATTTAAATTCTAAAGATTATATTTCTAATATGAATATAGATGATCTTATTGATTTTGCTGAAAATCTGTCAGATTCTGAACTAGATCTTACTGAAAAAGTTTATAAAACTAATTTTAATGCTTCAATATTTGGTATTGAAAATCCTAGTGGTTTGAAATTAGGTTATACATTAAATAAATTATGGAATAATGAAGAAATTTGTCATTCTGTTGAAAATTATATAAAGATTCATACAGCAGCAGCTTGTGATGCTAGAATGGGTGGTGAAAATGTTCCTGTTATGACATTATGTGGTAGTGGTAATCAAGGTATTGCAGCATCTTTACCAATATACTGCTATTATAAATATAAAAATATGGACAATGATAGAAGATTAAAGAAAGCTATGGCTATTTCATTTCTTATAACAGCATATATAAAAAAAAGATTAGGCAAATTATCTCCAATATGCGGTTGTGTTGTTGCTTCAGGTTCTGGAGCTACATCAGGAATAGCATATCTTGAAAATTATCCAATTGAAATAATTAAAAATTCAATTTCAAATCTTATTGGAGATGTTACTGGTGTAATATGTGATGGAGCTAAGGGTTCATGCACATTGAAGCTTGCAACAGCAGTTTCAGCAGCATCTTATTATGGTCTTATTGCCAAAAATGGTTGTAATGTTAATGAATATAATGGAATAATTGGTAAAACTATTGAAGAAACTGTTGAAAATCTTAAAAAAGTCTCTTCAAATGGTATGAAACAGGTTGATAATGAAATTGTAAATATTTTTCTTGATAAATTAAAATCTGGATTAAAAAAATGAAAAATATTATATTTGATGCTGATGATACTTTATGGGAAAATCAACTTTTTTTTAATGAATTTGCAGATTATTTTAAAAAAATACTTGTTGAAAATAATATTGATGTAGAACAAGGTTGTAAAGTTTTACTTGATTTTGATGAACAAAGCTATAAAAGACATGAATTTGGTAATTTTTATTATATACAATCTATGATAAAAACTTTAAAACATTTTAATATTAAATCTGATGATATATTTCAAAAAATTAAAAATAAACACGATGAACTTTTTGAACACCCTCCTGTTTTATTTGATGGAGTTGAAGAAATAATAAATTATTTACATAATAAAAATATTAAACTTTATATTCTAACAAAAGGTTATTATCCAGTTCAGATGAAAAAAATTGAAGAAAGCTGTATTGAAAAGTTTTTTGTATCAGTTATAATTTCCACAAGAAAAAATGTTCAAGTTTACAAAAATATTATTTCAAGATACAATCTTGATGAAGAAAATACATGGATGATTGGAAATAGTCCTAAATCCGATATAATTCCAGCATTAGAAGCTGGTATGAAGGCAATTTATATACCTTCAAATTCTTTATGGGAATTAGAACATGAAGAATTAGATTATAATAATGAAAGACTTTGTAAAATCGAGAGTATAAAAAATTTAAAGGAAATATTTTAATGTATAGATATGTAGATAGTCATAGCGATACATTATTTGCAATATGTTTTGAGGATAAAGGAAGTTTTGATAAACCAAAAGGACTTCAAATTAATTTAAATTCAATTATTAAAGCTAATCCAGCTTTACAGGTTTTTTCACTTTTTTCAGAAGATTGGAATGATCAGATTTTAGTTGATAAAGCTCCTTGGAAAATGGCAGAAGAATTTCATGGGATTCTTGCTAAATATAAAAATATTAAACTTATTGAAAATACAAATGAGATTTTTCTTGAATGTTATAATGGTAAAATACCAGTTATACTTTCTGTTGAAGGTAGTGGTTTTATTGAATCAGAAAATATTTTATATTTACTTAGAAAGATTGGTGTTCGTATGCTTTCTCTTACTTGGAGTAAAGAAAACAGGCATGGTTATGGTAATTCATGCGATCCTAAAAAAGGTTTAAAACAAAGTGGTAAAAATCTTGTAGCTAAATGTAAAAAATTAGGTATTATAATGGATGTTTCTCATATTAATTATAAAGGTTTTTTTGATATAGCTGAAATTTATGATGGTAAGCCTTTTATAGCTAGTCATTCCAACATATATAGATTATGTCCAACTGAAAGAAATCTTCGAGATGAACAGGTTAAAATCATTAAACAAGTTAAAGGAGTTGTTGGTATAACACTTTATACTGATATTCTTGTAAATAACAGAAAAGCTACTATTGATGATATTTATTCTCATATTGATTATATATGCGAAAGATATGGAGAGGATTATGTTGGTATAGGTACGGATTTTGATGGAATAACTGAACTTCCATATGGTATTGTGGATTGTAGTGATTTATATAAAGTGTTCGATTATTTAAAAGAAAAAGGTTATAATGACAATGTTATTACAAAAATAGCCAGTGGAAACTTTTTAAGGGTTTTCAATAAAATTTGGCAGGGAGATATGCATGCTTAGAACAATTATTAATATTGAATGTGAAGAAGAAAATATTTCTAATTTTATTCATTTTTCTTATTTGAATTATATTTTTGCAAAAAGCCATGATGGAGATTTTGTAATTCCATATTTAGATAAGAATTGTGAAATATATCAAATATTAAATAAAACAATTATTTCTGATGATAAGATTTTGAAAGAAATTCCTCAAGATATTCTTGATAGGCATAGAGATTATCTAATTGAAAAAGGAAAGGCTTTTAAAGAAAATAATGATATTTATATATTATCTTCAAAAGAAAATGGATTTAATGATTATTATGATAAGAATTCAATGATTTTTATGGAAAAAGAAACAAAAATATATATTTATCAAAATAATAAATATACTTTTGAGTTTTTAAATGTTTTAAGTGAACATTTTAATTATGTAACTCATAAAATACGTTCTAAAAAACAAATTGAGCATACTTTAAAAGAAGTTAATTTTTTTAGAGAATTTAATTGGATTACTCCTGGATATGCACATATTGAACCTATTAAAATTAAAGCTGACAAAGATGAAATAGTAAAATTTTATAAAAATTTAGATAGTCTTAGTAAAATTTATGATTATATTATTGATGTTTCAATAAAAGATGAATGTAAAGATAAATATAAAAAAGATAATCTTTGTATTGAAAATTGTTTTGTGCTTAAAGATCTTAAAAATAAAGATATGAGCTTGAATATATAAAAGGAGTTTTAAATGTTTGCTTTAATGAAAGAAACAATGGGTCATTATGTAAAAAAAACATATCTTATATCAGAATTTATTGTTTTTTTAATTTTTATATATGTTTTTATAATAAAAGTATCTAAATATACATGGGGAATGGATACTTATCTTATAGATTTAAATGTTGCAATTATTTTTTCATGTCTTCTTTCAGCTTATAGATTTTTTGTTTATGAAGGTGATAAAGGTAAGGAAAGAATTGAAAAATATGGCAAAATAAAATATTATTTTTCAAAAATATTTTTATGTATTTTTATGAATATAGCTTTAATTATAATGTTTTCAATTGTACTTTATTTTAATAGATTAAAAGGTTCTAATGATATTATTTTTTATTTAAAATCCTTATTTCCAGTTTTCTTAAATATTTTAATTGGGACAGCAGCTGGAATATTATTTTCACCTGTTGTGCTTTCTATTCATCAGGTTATACATGGTATTTTTATAATTGTTGTAGGTATTAATATGACTGCATTATCAGGGTTTTTTCCAAATAGCATTGTTAATTATTTTTTTAAAGTTTTAATGTTTTTATTTCCACCTATAGAACAGGTTATTTCTTTTTCATTAAATCCTGTTATTGATCAATTTTCTATTACAACTACTATTTGGGCTCTTATTTATTCTTTTGTGCTTTTTTATGGTGGTAAAAAAATTATAGAAAAAAAAGAAATTAAATATCAAAAAGATAATACAATATCATTTGAGTGAGAGATTTAGAGCAAGGGGTGGAATCGGGGTGGAATCGGGGTGGAATCGGGATCTCGTTTTTTATTTTTTTTATTACATTAACGCAAAAAAATAATCATTCGGCCTAAATGAGTTTTTCAACAGCCTCTCAACATTCACATTGAAAATTCCAAATTCGACATTAACAATGTTCACTGAACATCACGAAAAATGTTCACTGAACATCACGAAAAATGTTCACTGAACATCACGAAAAATGTTCACTGAACATTTTTATAGTCCTGCTATTTTTGATATTGAAATGTTTTTAATTAGAGTTTTATCATCTAATATAACTGAATCATCAAAATAATCTTTATAAATTTTTGGTATATTTGTATCAATAACAGTTAAAAGATAATTTCCTTGAGGAATATTTGTAAAATTATACCAGCCATCATCTTGACTTGTTACTTCAAACAACTGATAATCATTAAAGAATTCATCATAAATTCTTAATCTGACAAGTACATCGGGAACGAAATTTCTTTCATTGTCATATACAATTCCTAAAATATTTGACATTTCATTTGTTGATGAAGCTTTTGGAATTATATTAATATCAACTATATTTTCACCAGGTAAAAGATTTATAGTTTGTGAAAAATCATAATATTTATTACTTGGGTCAATAACAGTTACAACTCTTTCTCCAGCAGGAATGTTTTTTAAAATATAAAAACCTTTTATAGAATCATTACCTGTATCACCTGAATAAGATTGACCAGATATAACAGATGGAAATCCTGATATTGTTACTAATTTATCCGTTAAAAGCGCATTGGTTTTACTATCTTTAATATTTCCTTTTAATTGGCTTATTTGAACAAGTTCTCCTGAATTTTCATCAAGATTTATATTTAGTATATTTGCACCTTCTTTTATATTATAAAGAGTAGAAAGTCTTAAAACATCTCCTATAAAAACTTTTAAAGGCTGACTACCAATAGGAATATTATCAATAGAAAAATATCCGTTTATATTTGTTATTCCTTCAATATCACCAATTAAAATTTTAGCATTTTGAACAGATATTGTATTGAGTATAACTAATCCTGAAGTAACTCCGGTTTTTCTATCAAGTCTAAAATCCACAGCTATATTAGAACCAGCACTAATAGTTATATTTTCAGATATTGTTTCATAAGATAATGCAGAAACTTCTATTTTTTTTGTTATTGAGGTTTCAGCAGTTCCTACAGTTGAAAAATTTATATTATTTATAGTAAAATTTCCATTGTTGTCAGAATAAGTTGTAATAATTCCCTGTAAATTTATTTTTGCTCCAGCAACAGGAGATAGAGTTTTAAAATCAATTACTTTTCCGTTTATTGTGGCAGGAGATAATACAGCAGAAGTAGAAATATTTGTAATTTTATTGTCAAATTTCAAAAAATCATCAGTAAGAAGTCCTGTAGTTTCGGACGTTCCAGAACATGCTCCTAAAAATATAAACATAGTTAATATAGCAATTATAATAAAAAATCTTTTGATATTATTCATTTTGATAATAATCACCTCAACATTTATATAATAATATCGGTATTTTAATATTAAAATTTAAATAGATTAAGAAAAGCAGATTATTTAATTGCTCCAAGACTACCGTTAAATATATGAAAATCAGGAATTATAACATTTGTTTTTAATTCTTCTTTTATAAAATGTATAATTGCTTTGTTTTCACTAAGTCCTCCTACAAAAACAAGAGGAAGATTATATTTCAAAAAAGGAATTACTAGCTTTTTAACTCTGTTGAATAAAGCGAAATTAACAGAAGCTGCAAGGATTTCTCTTGAAATTCCTTCAGATAATTTTCCAATAAGTTCACTTTCACTAAATACAGCACATGTTGAATTTAAAGTAACAGGATTTTTGTAATAATCACCAATATTATCAATATGCAGTATTTTAGACATGTTTTCAAGAAATCTGCCAGAAGAAGCTGCACATTTGTCATTTGTTAAAAAATCAGCCATTTTTCCATTTTTACAAAGCATAACTTTAGTATCTTGTCCTCCTATATCAAGCAAAATAAAATCATTTAATCCAGTTTGATAAATACAACCTCGAGTGTGTGCAACGAGTTCTGGAGTTTTTTTATATGTAATATTTTTATTATCAAGGAAATCAACATTGTTTTTACCATAACCTGTAATAAAAATCATAGTATTGGGAAAATCTTCTATAATTTTTTCTTTATTAATATAAAAATATGATGTTTCAATTAAATAAAAGTTAATAAAATAATTGTTTTCTACCGATAACCTTAATGGATTTTCTTCTGGGGAATTTGATGATAAACTTAATTCTCCCCGTAACAGGGAAGTTAGGTAGGGAAAATCTGACGCGACCGTAGATTTACAAGGATGTAAATGTGTTAGAGAGTGGTTTTCAAATTTCCCAGGGGTTATCCTTACAATTTTTGTAAGTCTTGAACCAATATCAAAAGCAACAATGTTTTTCATATTATATCCATAAAATTTTCAATTCTCATTTTTGTTCTTGCATCAACTTCACCAGGTTTATCTCCTTCAAGAGTTAAAACAGGAATGTTTATATTATTTTTTACAAGTATATCTTCAATTTGTCTAAAGCAAAAACATTGTGTATAATGAATTAATCCTTGTATATCTCTTTCTTTCATCTGTTTAATAATTTCTTTTAATCTAAAATCCATTCCATAAGGATATGTATAATTAATATATTGATTATAAAAATCTGTTTCAATTGATTTTATCATAGAAAACTCAAATTGTACTTCATTATATACTACATGGGCTTTATTTTCTTCAAGTATATCATAAAAATTGCTCCAAATAGAAGGAACACCCATTACACCAATTCTTTTGAAATCATCATATTTATTGATATTATCATTAGTTTTTAAAAATTCATCAAGTTCATTATCAAATTTCTCTGGATTTCCATAAAAATCAGATGAATTAACAAGCCATAAATGATTATCTTTACCAGAAATTTTGCCATCAACAGTCATTTTATCAAGCGTTTTTAATTTTTTACGAATTATATCTAACTTTTTTTTCCATTCAAAAACACTTTTTTCATTAATATTAAATTTATCAAAAAGAAAGTTCATTTCTAATTTTAATTTTTGCAAAGAATAATCATAAGGATATGCAAATTCAATTATATTTATTCCATAAGTTTTTAATACTTCGCATAACGCATGAGTATTTGAACAATCACCCCACACAGGAGCTATTACGGTTTTTATATTTTCACTTTTAACAGCAGAAAAAATACCTTTAATCCATGCACATGAATTACCAGGAAATCCTATTATTTCAGCTTTTTCAACGAATTTATCAGGGTTTTCATTAGCAATAAAAATATTATTAAGATCCACAGGAATAAAATTAGCTGCATATAATATTTCTGATGGGACGGTTGTTGTTATTCCAATTATTTGAGTCTTACTTTGCATTTTGCGTATTCTGCTCTTTCAATTTCATTTTTAAATTTCTTAAGTATTATCCAAGCAAATTCATGTATATTATCAATTCCTAATTCAGGCAAACTAATTGTATCAACAGGAGTATGATTTGATTCAATATTCATAGCAAAATGAAACATTACAGAAGTTCCTGTTGGACAAGCAATAGATATTGAGAGTTTTTTATCTTTCGAAAACAAGTCATCTCCGTCCCTGTGAAACGGTCTTGTTGTAATTTTTGTTATTTCATCTTTTATTATTGAAGCAAATATTCTTTGATATAAAACAACTTCATAAAGATTATTAAAAAAAAATTCACCGATAAAATGTAACATTAAAGAAGAATATATTTGTTCTTTCTCAATTACATCTTCAAGATCTGCCATGTTAGCTTCTGGTATATTACATTTTCCGCAGAATCCAATAAGTGAATCACCATTTATATTAAAATTCTTATAAGCAAAATGAGATGAAAGCTGACTTCCATCATAATCTATTTCATCTTGAATGTATTTAATTTTAAATTCCATTTCTTCACCTTTTTTATTAATGAAATTATCACATATACACAGGTTTAGTCAAATTTTAAAAATTCGGGATAATTCGGGAATTGGGAGTTAGGGAATGTTTTTTTAACTCTTTATGTGTTATAATTTTTTTATAATTTAAAAAAAGGTAAAATATGAAAATATCAAAAGATATATTAATGTCAGAACTTGAAGACTTTATTGACGAAATTGATGCTTTAAAAAAATCAAATATTGAATCACCTGAATTTATTACATGGAAAAAAGATCTTAGTGTTCTTGTAGGACTAATTAGTGAAACTGGGCTAATTAATATTAAAAAATATTGGGAAATTAAATTTTATCCAAAATCAAAAGATATAGAAAACAATAATAGTTTTGTTGATGGACTTGAAAAAATTGAACAATTTCTTAAAGAATTATTTGATAAAATGAAACTTGATAATCCTGAATATCAAAAAATCGATAAAAAAATTGAAGTTGAAGATAATATATTAGATATTTTTATTAAAAACTGGAAATTTTCTATTATAATAGTATTTATTTTTTATGCTTTTACAGCTTACTTTATACCATTTCTTTATGATTATATTAAATAAAAATGTTTGATATTATTATTATTGGAGCTGGAGTATCAGGATTATTTGCAGGAGCTTTTGTAAAAAAAGGTTTAAAAACTATTATTATTGAAAAAAAACACAATCCTGGTTTAAAACTACTTATCTCAGGAAGTAGTCAATGTAATATAACTTCCAAAATACCAAATTCGCAGTTTATTTCAAAATACGGAAAAAATGGTAAATTTTTAATTCCTTCTTTTAATTTGTTTAATAATTTAGATTTAATTAGATTTTTAAAAGATAACAATATAAAACTTGAATTTCAAGAAGATAAAGTATTTCCTAAATCAAGAAATTCTTCAGATATATTGAATTTTTTATTAAAAGAAATATCAAAAAAAAACATAGACATCAGAAGTGATTGTGAAGTTAAAAATATTTTTAAAAATGAGGAAATCTGGAATATAGAAATAAACAGAGAGGAAGTTTTAAAAGCAAAAAATATAATTGTTTGCACGGGAGGATGCTCTTATCCAAAAACTGGTTCTGATGGTATGTTTTTCAATATATTAAAAAAGATTGGATTAAATATAATAAATTTAGAACCTGCTTTAACTTCAGTTGATATTAAAGAGCATTATCTTGGAGATTTTTCAGGTTTTTCATTTAAAAATGCAGAAATAACTATATTAAGAAATAAAAAAAAGATATTAAAAAAAAGTGGTGATTTATTAATAACTCATACAGGATTTTCAGGACCAGTTATATTAAATAACTCAAGAAATATACAAAATGGTGATGTTATTAAATTAAATATAATTGGAAAAAATCAAGAACAGATAAAATTATTTTTAAAAAATTATAACAAAAAAATCAAAGATCTTTTAAATGAATTTGGTTTTTCAAAATCCTTAACAAATTACTTTATACAAAACTACAAAACTCTTCAATTCCCAGATAAAGTTCAATATAGTAGTTTAAAAACAATTCAAACTTTGATTTTTATATTAGGAGAATTAGAATTCATTGTTGAAAAAAAACAAGGATTTAATAAAGCAATGATTACAAAGGGTGGAGTATGCTTAAAAGATATAAATCCACAAACTATGGAAGCAAAAAATTTCAAAAATTTATATTTTGCCGGTGAAGTTATTGATATTGATGGAGAAACTGGAGGTTACAACATTCAAGCAGCTGTTTCAACAGCATATAATGCAGTTTTAAATATTTGTTCAGATGATTAAGTTTTATTAACAAAAACTTTAATGTATAGAATTGATTTCCGATATGTTTTGTATGAAAAATAATTTCTTTAAATATAATTTTTTAATATTATTATTATGTGTTTTTTTAATTTTTATTTTTTTTATTGGTTGTGTTTCTGATAAAAAAGATAATAATGTTTTTTATTCTGAAAATCTTTCAACAGTTGATGGTTTTGTTTATTTTCCATTTTTTGATTCTGGGGAAGTTTTTAGTGTTTGTTCTTACGAAATTTTTAGTAAAAGTTTGATATATAATAATAGTTTTAAAGTTCCTTATGATAATTACAAAATATCTGAATATTGTATTAACAAAAATCTTAATTATTTTTTAAAAATTCCTCTTATGAATGATTTAAAAGGTTTTTATTATGATTTTGAAAGGAAAGTTTTGATTTCACCTATTACTTCCATGATTGAAAATAATGTTGGTTTAAATGATGTTTATGCTTTTTTAATTAATTCTACAGGTTTGAATATATCAATTGAAGAAATGCTTAAAAATCCTTATAAGCAGTTTGAATATTTTGATGTAAATCTACCATTTAATAATGATATATTTATTAAAACTGTTTTGAATTCTTCTATTATGCTTTTTTTAAAGGAAATTCAAAAAGAAAATATTGTTTTAACAAAAGAATTTTTAAGTTTGGATAAAACTATGGAATTATTTTTTAATATTTTTGATTATGTTAAAAAAAGTTTTACAAGAGAAGAGTTTTTTAATGTTTTAAATTGTGTTGATGATGAAATAAATAGTTTGTATTTTAAAGATAAAATAAAATTTTCTATTTTAGATTTTGTTAATGGAACTTTTGTATGGCTTTATTTGAATTATGATAGTAATGATTTAATTTTAGATTTTAATGAAAAAATTAGATATTCAGCTATTTTTCAATATGTTAATAGAATAAAAAAATTGTATAAAAATAATGAAAGTTTTATAAATACAATAAATAAACTAGAATTTAATGTTATTTATGGAGATTTTAAAGTTGCTGAATATAGTAATGATGTTCCGGCTTTTGATAAACAAGGAAATATTAAAAACTCCCAGTTTATATATTTTGGAAAACCAGTTTTAATAAAACCCGTTTTAATAAAACCTGTTTTAATAAATAAATTTAAACTTGATATAAAAGTTAATATTTACAAAGATATTTTAGAAAATGATATTGAAATTTATTTAAATAATTCAATAAATTCAGTGTTAATTGATAAAAATCATTATTTAGCAGATATTAAGGATAATATTCTTGATATTAAATTAAATTTTGAAGATATTTTACCAAATAATGGGTATTTTTTCTTTGAAATTAAAAAAAAGAATAATGCAAATGGAGTTTGTTCTGAAACTATATATTTACAAAAAGATGCAAATATTCCACCAGAAATAATAAGTTGTAATGTTGTTACAAATTATGATACTCATGAAATAAGTGTAAATATTAATCATAATGAGCTTGATAAGTTAGGGTTTGAAATTTATTTGAGAAAAAATCCTCTTAAAGAATGGGATTTTATTAAAAAAATTAATTTTTCAGAATTAAAAAATGGTAATAATTCTATAAAGATAAATACTCTTATTTATACAAAAGGTGATTTTCCTAATGCAGGTTTAAAATTAATTGTTTTTGATAATGAAGATTCTGATGAAATAATTGTTAATAATGTTAATATACATAACAATATTCTTCCAGAAATATTATCAGTTGAAGTGTTAAATGATGTAAATATCGGGAATATTGATATTAAATATTCTTTTGATTCTAAAGATTTTGAAAATACTACATTTCAATATGAATATAGCTTAGATGGAATTACATATAATAATATTTCAACTAAAACTCTTTATAATCAACATTCTGGCTATGATATTTTTACATGGGAAACAGGTAAATTTATAAATGGTGTAAAAGATGTTTATTTTAAAATAACTCCTCAAGATCTTTACGGGGACGGAGTTTTTCAGATAATTTCATTTAAAGTTCAAAATAGTTTTGTTAGTCCAATTATTGATTGTAATTATAATCCATCAGACATTAAGATTAGAAAGCATGATGATGGGAGTATTCATGTTGTAATGAGTATTTATAGTATTAATAATCCTGAAAAATATTCTTTAAAATATTTTACAATAAAAAATAAAATTGCTTCAGATATTGTTACAATAGGATTCACTGATAAAGAAGATGTTGATTCTGGATATTATAAAACTTCATGGGATTTTGTTATTGTGTCAGGAGTTCCAGTGATTTTTTCTTATTATAATCATTCAATAACTGTTTATAAGATGAATGGAGTTTCATGGTCATCAGATGTATTACATAATTTTATATCAGATGAATATGGAAGGTCTTTATCTGCTTCTGTTATTGGCAATTCGGTTTGGTTGGCTTTTTATGCTGAACTTTTAGAAAATGAAATTACAAAGAGTTATTTAGTTTCTGGTAAATATAATGTATTTGCAAATATATGGACAACAAATATTGATAATGGAGCGAATTTTTTAAAAATTGACCTTTTACCTACAGAATTTTTATATAATACAAATATAATATTATCAGATTACAATGAACCTTTGCTTTTATTTATGAAAAAAAGTAATCCATTGGATAATGCTGGAACTCTTTATAGCTTAAATTTAGATAGTAGATTGCTTGAAGAAATAATAATCGCTCCAAATGTTAAAGATTTTATTCAGATTTTTGATAATACAGGCAAATATTATATTTTTTATATTGATTCTTTAGATTTTGTTTATAAGAAAGATATTATAGGAATATCTCTCGTAAATAATAGTATTTCAAATAATTTTATATATGCAAAAAAAGATTTTAATAATAATTTTGTTTTATATTATGGTGAGTATAATAATATACATTTTGTTTACAATATAAATGATTCTGTAAATATAATTGAAGTAAACTCTGAAAATAGCATTATTATTGAAAAATCTTCAAATATTATTGAAATTAACGGTTTTTTTAAATCATTAATATATTATTCTAATAAAATTAATTTGCTTGAGATAGCAGGAAGTTAAACCAAAGCTTAAAGTTTTGTAAATATATCGTCGATATATTGTTAGATATTAATACAAAAATATAGGAGGCATTATGTTAAGAGTAGTTGATATTACAGGAGTTTCATCTAAGGATTATCAGACAGCTACCGACAATGCTTTAAAAAATCTTTCAGACAAAGGTCATAGAGTTCAAAGATATAGTGAAAAAATGAGAGGAATTAACAAAGAAAACGGAAGAAAGGAATTTAGAGTTGATTTAAAAGTTTCAGTATTTATTTAAAAATATAATTTAATTTTAAATTTCAAAATAATGGTTGAAAGCTATATCGTTATTACTTAAAGCTCTTTTGAGTCTAACGCAGCTTTCACAGATTCCGCACATTTTTTTATAACCATTATAACATGAATATAACCTGTTTAAAGGTATATTGAGTTTTAATGCAGTTTTTATCATATAAGATTTATCTTTAGAATAAAAAGGTGAATATACTGTTGGTGATATAAGCGTAGAAAATTTAAAGCATTTATTAATGCTATTTATAAAGGATTTAGAATTATCTTTAAAAGTCTGAGCTTCTTCTTTGTTGAATCCAGCTATAATGAAATCTATATTTTTTGAATCAGCAAAACTTCCAGCAATATTTAAAAACAATCCATTTCTATTTGGAACCCATACATCAAGCATACTTTGTGTAGTTATTGAATTATCTTGAAGATCATTTAAATCTATTGACGGGACGGAGTGTGTGTTAACGAGAGCAGTTCCTGTTATTTCTTTTAAGAATGGTAATTTTATAGTATAAAGCTTAGCATTTAATAAATTTGCATAGTATTCACAAGCTTTTTTTTCTTGTATAAAAGCTTTTTGTCCATAATCAAAAAAAAGACAGAATTCAACAGCTGCTTTATATTTTTGAGTATAAAATGCTGAAACTACTGAATCAAGTCCACCTGATAGTAAAACGCAAGCTTTTTTTCTCATACAATTCTCCAATTTTTAATTTAAATTAAAAGATAATTAATTAAAAGTAATAAATCAAGTTAAATTAAACTTGAAATACTTTCAACAGTATTTTATTATATACAAATATGAAAAAATTAAATAAATTCCTCTTTAGATCTTTAATTGTTTTTGTAGTATTGTTTTCAATATCTTTTAGTATTGGAGCTGGTATTATATATTCATTCTATAGACAATTACCTTATATTAGTCTTGAATCTTATGAGCAATCTGTAAATTCAAAAATATTTGATGAAAATGGAAAGCTTATACTTGAATTATTCAAAGATGAAAATAGAACTAGAAAAGTTGGATTAAATGAAATTTCCCCTTATGTAGTTCAAGCCCTTATATCAATTGAAGATAAAAGATTTTATCAACATTATGGAATTGATATAAAAAGAATAATAAAATCATTTATAGTAGATGTTCAACATGGAAGTCTTATACAAGGCGGTAGCACAATAACACAGCTTCTTGCAAGAAATGCATTTTTAAATTTAGAAAAAAGAATATCTAGAAAAATAAAAGAAATTTTACTTGCTTTTAAACTTGAAAAACAATTTACAAAAGATGAGATTTTAGTATTATTTTTAAATGAAGTTTCATTTGGTGAAGGTACATATGGTATTGAATCTGCAGCAAATGTTTATTTTAGGAAACATGCAAAAGATTTGGATATTGCTGAAGCAGCACTTCTTGCTGGTGTAATAAATGCGACTACAGCATATAATCCATTAAGAAATTATGAACGATCTATAAATAGAAGAAATATTGTATTAAGAGAAATGTATAAAGATGGTAAAATATCAGAAGAGAATTATAATACAGCAATAAATTCTGAACCAGAACTCAAAGGTAGAAAAAACTCAACTTCAATTGCTCCGTATTTTATATACTCTACTTTATTACCAAGATTAAGTCAGAAATATGGACAAAATACAGTTAATACTGGTGGATTAAAAGTTTATACGACTATAAATTCTGAAATACAAAAAATAGCAGAAGAAGAATTTGAAAAATATGAGATTTTTCAAGAATATCCTGATCTTAACGGTGGAATGTTAGTAATTGAGGCTAAAACAGGTAAAATCCTTGCGGTTGTAGGCGGTAAAGGTTTTTCTCAATCAGATCAGTTCAATAGAGCTTATAATGCTGTAAGACAACCAGGTTCTCTCATGAAACCTTTAGTTTATTTAACAGCTTTTGATAATGGAATTCCTCCTAATAGGATTTTTTCAGATGTACCTAGAGAATATTTTGATCCATGGACTCAAACAATATGGCAACCTCAAAATTATGAAGGTAGGTATCATGGTCCTGTAATATTAAGGGTAGCGTTGGCTAATTCTTATAATATAATTGCAATAGAACTTTTAAAAGAAGTTGGACCAAAGAATGTTATAGCAAATTCAAAAGCTCTTGGTATTCAATCTAATCTTAGAGGAACTCTTTCTCTGGCATTAGGAGCTTATAGTGTTACCCCGTTTGAACTTGCTCAAGCATATTCGGTTTTTGCCAATAATGGTGTTAAAGTAAACTTGTATGATACTTTAAAAGTTGAAGATCAGAACGGTATGGAACTTGATAAAAACAATTATAATGCAAAAAAAGTTTTTTCTGCTGATTCAATTTGTATATTAAATAATGTTCTTGAAGAAGTAGTTAATTTAGGTTCAGGAACGAGAGCTAAAATAAAAGGTTATAATATTGCTGGTAAGACTGGTACAACGGATGATTTTACAAATGCATGGTTTTGTGGTTATACTCCAAACTTGGTTGTAATGTCATATTTAGGTTATGATATGCCTAAGGAAATTGGACAACATGCTTCTGGTGGTAGAATAACAGCTCCTTTAGTAAAAAATGTAATGGAGAGAATTTTAAAAAAATTTCCTGAAAGATTTCCAAGTGAACAGTTTAAACAGTCAGAAAATGTTGTTAATATTAAAATTTGCAGAGAATCAGGTCTAATAGCTTCTGAAGATTGTCAATTTACAATAGATACATATTTTCATAAAGGTACAGAACCTAAGATGATATGTAACTTTCACGATCCAAATATAGATTCTTTTGATGATATTGTAGATACTGAGGAATTTGATATGTTTTTCAAAAAAGATAATAATATAAATACAATGTTTAATAAAGATAAAAAAGTATTTAATAAAAAAATAGAAGAAAAAACAGATCTTGAAAAACTCAAAAATGAATTGAATTTTTTTGAATAAACTTTTTAAATCGATATTGGCTTCGCCAAGATATATGCTTTGACATATTATGACTTCAGCATAGATTGCTGATAAGTCAGCGTTTTTGAGCTTTGCTCAAGTTTTAAACCTAGTTTTACTTGTAAAACTACATTGTGAGCATAGCGAAAAATCTTGTTGAAATTTTGTATTTTTAAGTTTCAACAACATCGTGCATTCATGCACCAACTTTTTAAGCGATTAATCTCTAAATTTATTTCTGATTGCTTTTATAGTTTCATATATAGAGAAGAAAAGCTCAACAAGTTCAGGATCAAAATGTTTGCCAGACTGTTCTTTAAAATGGTCAAGAACTTCATTTTCATCCCAAGCATCTTTATAAACTCTTCTTGAAATAAGAGCATCATAAACATCAGCTATAGCACAAATTCTTCCATAAAGAGGAATTTCTTCACCTTTTTTACCTGGTCCCATTTTTATATCTTCTATTTCATCTTCAAATATATTACCATCAACAAATCCAGGATAACCAGTTCCATCCCATTTTTCGTGATGATTTAAAGCAATCTCAGTGGAAAGTCTATCCATTTCTGATTTAGGATCTTTAAATAATATAGCACCAAAAATAGTATGATATTTCATAATTTCAAATTCATCTTGAGTAAGTTTAGCAGGTTTTTTTAGTATAAGATCAGATATTGCGACTTTACCTACATCATGAAGCATTGAAGCAAGTCTTACTAAGTCTTTTGTACTTTTAATTTCTTTTTTCCCGATTTCTTTTTTATTAGCCCATGCTTCATATAGCTCTGCTGAATAAGCACCAACCCTGTTAACATGTGCTCCGGTTTCTTTTGGATCTCTTAATTCAGACATTTTAAGCATTCTAAGTATTAATTCTCTTGTAAGTAAAGTTCTTTCAATTGCTACAGCAGCATTTGTTGCAAAATAATTAACATATATTTTATTGTTTTCTGTAAATTTAATTACTTCACCCTTATTATTTTTAGCATTGATTATTTGAATAACTCCGATTATTTTATCAGCACTGGTTTTAAGTGGAGCAGCAAGAATAGATGTTGTCTTGTAATTAGCCGATTTATCAAAAGAAGTGTTAAAAGTAAAAGGAACATCTTCAGGAATATTGTAAGCATCATCTATAAGAAGTGTTTTGCCAGTGATTGCAACATAACCAGCCATTGATTTTTGATTGAGTTCCATTTTTTTATCAGAATAAAAATATTTACTCGTTCCATCATCTTTAAATAAAGTATCGTTTTGAACAAAGCTAAAATTAAGTTTATCACCTTCAACTAGGTAAATAGACCCTGCATCAGCATTTGTAAGGTTTCTTGCTTCTTTAAGAATTCTATCCAAAAGAGAATCAAGATCTTTTATATGACCTAATTCTTCAACAATGTGAAGAATTTGTTTTATCGTTGCTAGTTCTCTACTCACTATTATCCTCCGATTAAATCTCAAATTCAAAATTCTGAGAAATTGCAGAAATTTGAAAATTCATATTGTTTTTATTCATATAATCTATACTATCCTGAATCATTTTTGTTACATCTGAATCGCTTCTACACTTGTTATGATGGAAAAGTCCAAAATGTTTAACTTTTGAACAATGAGCTAAATCAAGTGCTGAGGTGAACAAAGAATGACCCCATGATTTAGATGCTTTATACTCTTTTTCAAGAAATTCCGAATCATGTATAAGAAGATCTGCGTTTTTTGAAAAATCACAATATTCCTTAAATGAACAACCAGATTTGTGTTTAAAATCAAGTTCATTATCTGTAAGAAATACAAATTTTTTGTTATTATTTATAAATTTATAACCAAGCCCGCCATTAGGATGACTTAGACTTATAGTTTCAATTTTGATTTCGCCAATATTAAATTCTTCACCTGGTTCTAATGTTTTGAAAGTAAATCTTTTATTTTTTAAAAGTCTTTTGAAATCGACTGGGAAAGCAGGTGGAAATATAATATTTTTGATAATATCTTCAACTTTTTTACCTTTATAAGAAGGACCAAATATATTTATTTTGTAATCTGAATTAAACATTGGTCTAAAAAATGGAAGTCCTATAATGTGATCAAAATGATAATGTGTAATAAATAAATTAATATTTTTGATTTTTTCGTTACAATAATTATCGCCGATTTTTATAATACCACTTCCAGCATCAATAATTATTCTATCATTATCCGAAATAACCTCAACACATGTAGTGTTTCCGCCTATTTCATCAAATTCAGCACCAGATACTGGTATTGAACCTCTAGCTCCAAAACATTTTACTATCATTATAATAAAAGTCCTTAATTAATTATTTGTCGCTCCATTTATAAAGTTTAGCTTGTTTTGCATTGTCTTCAAGTTTTTTTGTTTTTTCTTTATCAAAATATTTTTCAGTGTGTTTATTTGTATAACAAATACCACGACTTACAAGATATTCATTTAATGACATTCCATTTTTTCCTTGTATAATAACATAAAATGATGTTCTTGTTTTACCATTTTTGTTTACTGAAACATCTTTTTCAATTAATAAGTTATTAGTACCATCGGTATTTTTGTTATCGTCAATAAATTTATTGACTTCAATCATAGCTTTAGCAAATATTTCATCTGAAAATTTTGGACCGCTTACTCCTGCTAAATAACAATTGCCTATAGTATCTATTTCGAATGATTTGTGAGATTTAACTTTTAATATTTTTAAAACTTTTTTTTCAAGATTGATTTCTTCAGCACTTATTACAATACTGTAAGCTAAAAAACTAAGAATAAAGCCTAAAATAAATAAAAACTTTTTCATAGAATCCTCCAAAAATTTTTATTATTATATCATAAATTAAATTAAATAGTAAATAGCAGTATATAGGGTATCGGTTCTTGAAAAATGAAATCAGCTAGTGTATATTTATCAACACTAGGTTAATTTAATTAAATGAAATTCGGAGGATTATGATAAAACTTACAGGAAAAAAAGAAAAATATCTAAATGCTGTTAAAAGAGCTAAAGAAAAAAAATTCGTTATGCCTACATTTAAACAAATGAAAAATCCAGAACTTATACCTCGAAAAATAAAAGATAAACTTAAAAATGTTGGATTATGGGATGTAAATCCTTTAAATTTATTTAGAATTACATGGAAAAATGAACCTACTATGAATGGTGGTTTATATGGAAATACTAATTACATTGAACTTCCTAAAGAATTGACCGGAGTTGATGCAAGAATAATTGTTCTTGTCGGCAAATGGTTTCCAACTGGTGCTCATAAAGTTGGAGCAACTTATGGTTGTCTTGCTCCTGCACTTACAAGTGGTAATTTTGACCCTATTAATGAAAAAGCTGTATGGCCTTCAACTGGTAATTATTGCAGAGGTGGAGCTTATAATTCTCAACTTCTTGGCTGTGATTCAATAGCAATACTTCCTGAAGAAATGAGTGCAGAAAGATTCGAGTGGCTTAAAACTGTTGCAGGTGAGATAATTGCAACTCCAGGTTGTGAGAGCAATGTTAAGGAAATTTATGATAAATGTCATGAGTTAAATGCTACAAGAACTAATATAACTATATTTAATCAGTTTGCAGAATTTGGAAATCATTTATGGCATTATGAGGTAACTGGAAATGCTATGAAAGATATAATTGAAAATATAAAAACCGATAAAACTAGAGTTGCTGGTGTTTGTGTTACTTCCGGTTCAGCTGGTTGTGTTGGTAGTGCTGATTTTATTAAAGAAACTTATAAAGATGCCAAAGTTTGCGTTTCTGAAGCTTTGCAATGTCCTACTTTATTAAACAATGGATTTGGTGGACATAAGATTGAAGGTATTGGTGATAAACATATACCATGGATTCATAATGTGAAAAATACAGATATGGTTGTTGCTATAGATGATAATGATTGTATGAATATTGTAAGACTTTTTAATGATGAGCAAGGTAAAAAATATCTTGAAAAACAGGGGATATCAAAAGAACTTATTGAAAGCTTGGATTTTTTGGGAATTTCTGGAATTGCAAATATGCTTACCTGCATTAAATTTGCTAAATATTATGAATTGACAAGTGATGATGTGGTTTTAACTCTTGCTACTGATTCTATGGAAATGTATAAATCTAGATTTAATGAGCTTGTTCAAAGAGAACCTAATTACGGAGTTGAACAGGCTTCAAGAGATTTTCATAGACATATAATGGGAATTACTACTGATAATATGCTCGAATGTAATTATTATGACAAAAAAAGAATTCATAATCTGAAATATTATACTTGGGTTGAGCAACAAGGAAAAACTTATAAAGAAATTAATGAGCAATGGTATAAGGAAGATTATTGGGATAATATTCACAATATGACTGACAAAGTTGATGAATTAATAGAAAAATTTAATAAAGATACTGGAGTTTTGGAAAAAATTTAACATATTTTTTTTATGGCTACAGGTTCAATTGATTTTTGTTTTTTTTGACTGACTTGTTTTATTCTGTTATATTTCAAAAAATGGTCTTTGAAAATTTAATATATAGGTGGAGGTGAGTTGTGGCTCAAGTTATGATATTTTCCATTATTTCTGCTATAGCGGGTATAATAATAGGTTTTTTTGCTTTTAAAATAATTGGTAAAAAAGCTATTGAAACTGCTAATGCAGAAGCGGAAAGGATAGTAGATATTGCTACGAGAACTGCTGAATCAATACAAAAAGAAGCAGAACTTGAACTTAAAAATCGTGAAATCAATATGAAAAGAGATCTTGAAAGAGAGTTTTCAAGAGAAACAAGAGAAAAAAGAGTTGAAATCGGCAAACTTGAAAAAAGAGTTGTTCAAAGAGAAAAGAAAGTCGATGACCTATTGTCCAAGCTCGAAAATAAAGAGTTGGCTTTAGAAACTAAAACTACTGATCTTGAAGATTTAAAAATAGATCTTGAAGAAAAGCATAAAAAAATACTTGTTGAACTTGAAAATATTTCAAAGATGACACAGGATGAAGCAAAAGATGTTTTACTATCCAATGTTGAAAAAGATTTAACTTATGAAATTAGTGTTAAGATTAAAGATTTTGAAGAAAAAATGAGAGATGAAAGTCATAGAAAGTCCAGAGAAATTCTGTCCTATGCTATGCAAAAAATAGCTGTTGACTGTGTAAATGAATCAACAGTAACTGTTGTATCCCTACCAAGTGATGAAATGAAAGGTAGGATAATCGGAAGAGAAGGAAGAAACATAAGAGCACTTGAAAGTTTGACAGGTGTCAATATTATTATTGATGATACTCCAGAAGCTGTAGTATTATCATCTTTTAATTCTTTCAAAAGAGAAATCGCAAGACAAACTCTTGAAAGACTTGTTTCAGACGGTAGGATTCACCCTGCAAGAATTGAAGAAACATTTAAAAAAGTTTCAGAAGAAATGGAAGAAGAACTTCGCCGACTTGGTGAAGATGCTGCTGTGGAATTAGGACTGATCGGTTTAAATAAAAAGATTTACCCTTATATTGGTAGATTGAAATTTAGAACAAGTTACGGTCAGAACATTCTTGAACATTCATTGGAAGTTGCTAAAATAGCAGCTGGAATGGCAGCAGAAATTGGTGCGGATGTAAAACTTGCAAAAAGAGGTGGACTGCTGCATGATATAGGAAAATCTATCGATCAGGAAACTGAAGGAACTCATGTGCAGATTGGTGTCGATCTTCTTAAAAAACTAGGAGAAAGACCTGAAGTTATAAATTGTGTTGAAGCACATCACGGTGATGTTCCTTTTAACTCTGTAGAATCTGTTCTTGTACAGACAGCAGATGCTGTTTCAGCATCAAGACCTGGTGCAAGATATGAAAATATAGAGGCATATATTAAGAGAATTGAAAAGTTGGAAGAAATTTCATTATCGTTTGAAGGCGTTGAAAAGACCTATGCACTTCAAGCTGGTAGAGAAATCAGGGTTATTGTAGAACCTGGAAAAATTTCTGATGATGAATTACCTAAATTCTCGAGAGATATCGCTAAAAAAATAGAGAATGAAATGGATTATCCTGGTGAAATTAAAGTTGTAATCCTTAGAGAAACTAAAGCTATAGATTATGCCAGATAAAAAATATAAAAAGCTGCTTTCGGGCAGCTTTTTTTTTTGCAAAAAACAAATATACCATGTATTATAACTGTATGAATTTAGAATGGAAACAATATAAAATTAAATATAACAGTAATGATGAATTTGAACTTATATGTTCAAAATTAAATGATTTTTGCATTGAAACAATAATATATGATGACTTTACCATAACTTTTTACTCAAGAGACATCAGTATATTAAATAAAATTGGAGACTTTTTAAAAAGTATTAACAATGAACAAGAAATAATTGTTAGTGATATAGATAATTCTTGGGAAAAAAAGCTTCATGGTGATTTTAAAGCAGTTGAAGCTGGTGAATATGTTGTATTGTCAAAGGATTATATTGATGAATACAAAGGAAATCTTAAACAAATAATAATTAATCCTGCTCAAGCATTTGGTTCAGGTCAGCATGCTACTACAAAACAATGTCTTGAATTAATTCAAAATATAGTAAAAAATGAAAATATTAAAAGTTTTCTTGAACCAGGTTGCGGTACATCAATATTATCATTGCTTGCTTATAAGCTTAGTATTAAAGATATATTGGCTTTTGATTATGATTATACATCAATGATAAATGCAAAAGAAAATCAAATTCTTAACAATGCTGATTATAATATTATATGTAGTGGACTTACTCCAATGAAAAATAAATATCAGCTAGTCTGTGCAAATATATTTGCTCATGTACTTATTAATAACAAAAATATTATTAATGATTATATAGAAGATGGTGGGTTTGTTATTCTTAGTGGAATTGAAATAAATCAAGGTGATGAAATAGAAAAGGAATTTGCTTTTTTAAATCTTTTAAAGACGGTAGAATATAATGGCTGGAAAACATTTCTTTACAGGAAAAACTGAATACACTTTCACACAGATAATTTCAACAATAGCTATATTTACTGCTATATGCTTTTATTTTTTTAATTATTTTATAGTAAATAACAATTTTGTTGTTTACAATGCTGATGAATTTAATGTTAAAAATACAATATTAAATGTTTGCGAATATATTTACTCTGTTGATTTTGATACTTTAATTTCTTTTGAAGGTGAAAAGACTATTTCTCAAGTATTGCCTAAATTTGATATTAGAGAAAAAGATGAGATTTTTATTGCTATAAAAGATGAAAAAATTAATCTTAAAAGGATTGTTATTGTATATAAAGGAATTAACACTGAAATTTTAAAATCACAAGCTGATATTTGAGGTGAAATATGAAAAATAATGAATTAAAGACAGTTGCAAAAGCATTTTTTCAAGAAAAAGAATTTGAAAAAGCTATAGATGTTTGCTTGAATATAATTGAAGAAAACCCTGAAGACCATGAAGCTTATACTATTATGGGGGATTGTTATTTTGAAAAAGGCATGAAAGATTGTGCTGAAGAACTTTTTAAAAAAGCTTGGGAAAAAAACAAAGATAATTTTCAATCAGGTTATAGATATGGTCTTTCTCTTATAAATCAAAAAAAATTTGATGAAGCATTAGAATCTTTTATAAAACTAGAACATATAGTTGAAAGCAGTGAAGAATTTGCTCTTCTTATGTCTGAAATATCACAGCTTTATTTTATAAAAAAAGATTATAAGAAATCTGAAGAGAGTATAAGAAAAGCGATGGAATATTCAGATAATAATGTTAAATATCTTCAAGGATTAGCAAGATTGCTTTATTCTACTGAAAAATTTGAAAAAGCTGAAGAGATTTATGATGAAGTTATAAAAGCAAAGGATAATATAACTGTAGATTATATTACTCTTATGAAAATATATATTGCTTTAAAAAAATACAAAAAAGCTATAAAAGTTGTAGAAAATGTTGACAATTGTATAAATTTTGAATATTTTTCTGTTTTAAAAGCATATATTTATATTATGAATGATAATGAAGAGAAATTTATTGATACAATGGCTTCATTATATACTGAACTTGAAGAATATAATGATTTATATATTGCACTTGAAAATGCAATGTTTACATTATTTAAATATGAAGAATTTGAAAAAATCAGTGTTTTAGCCTATAAATATAAAGGTAAATTTGAAGAAGAATACAATCTAAGACTTGAATTAATTGAACTTGCAAGTGATATAATGCTAGATAAAAATGATTTTATAAAAAATACATCAAATGTTAATAATTCTATTTCAGGAGTTGTACAGTATATTCTTCAGGCTGGATTAAATGATATTGCTTATCAAATTACTCTAAAACTTATGAAAATTGCAGATTCATCTAAAGTAGACAAGTCTATTATAGATAAATCTATGCTTTATTATTTTCAATATGTTATTTTAAGAGATAAAGAAGATTTTGAAAATGCACTCAAAAAGCTTAAAGATACAATTAAACTTGATGATAGAGAAGAATATTTTATTGAACTTGTTACTTTGCTTAATGACATGGATAATATTACAAAAGGTCTTGATATAATTCATGAAAGGATTAAAAAAACAAAAAATCAAGAATTTATTGATATTTATAATGAAATGCTTGGAGATTTTTATTTTGATGAAGGTGATTTTGAATCAGCTAAAGATAAATATAAAAAACTTTATAAAATAGATGGTGATGAATTTATAATAATAAAGCTTGCAGAATGTTATTTTAATTTAAATGATTTGGATAATTCCCAAAAAATATTGAATGATAATAAAAAACTTGATAAAACTCAAGAATATATGCTTTTAAAAGCAAGAATACTAAACAGAAATGAAAAGATTGATGAAGCTGTTAAAGTTTATGGTAAATTAATTAAAAATTATCCTGAATATTATATACCATATATTGATATGGCTAATCTCATGGTTGATAAAGGTGAAATCAAAGGTGCAAAAAATGTTTTAGAAGATGCACTTGAAATACCTTTTACCTCTGATGAGGAAAAAGAATTTATAAAACATTATTTAAGTCAGTTGGAGTAGATGAAAACATTAATAAAAGGTGGAAATGTAGTATTTTCTAAAAACAATGAAATACTTAAACAAAACATAATAATAGATAATGATAAAATTTCAGGTTTTACAAGTGAAATTATTGTAGCTGATAAAGTTATTGATGCAAAAGAACTTTATGTTTTTCCAGGCTTTATTGATATGCATGCTCATTTTAGAGATCCGGGTCAATTATACAAAGAAAATTTAAAAACAGGCTTAAAAGCCGCACTTAGAGGTGGTATTACAACTGTTCTTTGTATGCCTAATACAAATCCGCCAATTTCTAATTTAAAAGTAATAAAAGATATATATAATAGAGCAAAGAAATTAAATTTAGCAAATTTAATTATAAGTGCATGTGCAACAAAAGATAGAAATGGTGAAGATATATATAATTATGAAGAAATCTTAAAATATATTTGTGCTGTTAGTGATGATGGAAATGGTATTCAAAATGCTAAAACTCTGCAAAATGTCCTAGAAAGCTGTTTAAATTTAAATATTCCATATTTATCACATTGTCAGGATGAAACTTTAAATACTCATATACATGAAAGTGAAGAGCTTATGGTTGCAAGAGAGGTTATTTATTCAAAATTAACCTCTGCAAAAGTTCATATTCAACATATATCAACTGAATTTTCATTAAAATTAATAGAATTTGCAAAAAATAATAATATAAATGTGAGTTGCGAAGTTTGTCCCCATCATATTTTTCTTGATGAAACAAATATAACAAAAGATGGAGAATTTAAGATGAACCCTCCATTAAGGTATAAAAACGATAGAATAGCGTTGGTAAATGGTTTAAAAAAAGGTATGATTGATGCAATTGCAAGTGATCATGCACCTCATTCACAAGAAGAAAAAAAACTTAATTATAATGAAGCTCTTTTTGGAGTGAGTGGTATTGAAATAATGACAAGAATATGTTTTACAAAGCTTATGGAATATGGATTATGTATAAATACAATTGCTGATAAATTCACAAAAGGTCCGGCTAAAATACTTAATTTAAAAAATAAAGGAAAGCTTGAATGCGGTTTTGATGCAGATATAACAATAATGGATTTTAATAAAAAAAATATAATTTCTTCAAAAAATCTTGTTTCTAAAGGTAAAAACATTGCTTTTGATGGATTTAGAGCAAATTTAGATATTATATATACTATTGTCGGAGGAAATATAAAATGGCAGAACGGATTTTTGGAAAAATAAAAGAAAATGTAAGATTAGATATCGATCATTTTATTTTAAAAGTGGATGTTTTTAGACATATAGAAATAAAACCAGGACAATTTTTTATGATTAGAGCATGGGAAGATATTCCAGTACTAAATCGTCCTTTTTCGGTTTTTGATTATAAAGATAATATAATTCAGTTTTTTATAAAGATAAAAGGTAAAGGTACAGAATTATTGTCAAAATTAAAAATAGATGAAGAAATATTTCTTTTAGGACCATCTGGAAATGGGTTTCAAAATTGTGAGAATTATCTTGCTGTTGGAGCGGGAATGGGAATTGCTCCAATAAATTATACATCTACAATATTTAATCTTGAGACAATATATGCTGTAAATACTCATGTATCTTATATGAATTTTTCAGATTCAGAATTTAATGTTTGGACATTAGATGGAACATCTGGTGAAAAAGGAAATGCAATTGATGCTATTAAAAAATTCTATAACAATAAAATACATAAAGGTATAATTGCATGCGGTCCTGAAAAATTTCTTGAATATCTTATTAAATTTTGTAAAGAAAAAAATATTCCTCTTCAAGTTTCATTTGAAGAAAAAATGGCTTGTGGAACTGGATTATGTATGTCTTGTGCTAAAAAGGTAAAAGATGATATTATAAAGATATGTCAAGATGGACCTGTTGTGAGGTATTAGTTAAATAGCGAAGTGGTGAAACGGTTAAATAGCGAAGTGGGAAAAGTTTTAAATCCAATTCGCAATCTCGCAGGTTTTAAGTGGTTAAAGTGTTAATAGAGTTGGTAGAGTATGTAAAAAATAGATAATTTGGGATTAACGGTGCTATGCACCTAATTATTAATTTAAGTAAAATATATTTTTTTAAAAATTGGAGGTTAATATGGGAGAATTTGAACTTATTAACGAGAGAAGAGCTATTAATTTTTTTGATAATACCAAAAAAATAGATAAAGAACTATTAAGCAAAGTTATAAAATTGGCAAATACAGCTCCATCTTCTATGAACTTGCAACCATGGGAATTAATTGTGGTAGAAAGTATGGAATATAAGGAAATACTTAAAAAATATGCATTTGGACAACCAAAAGTTACAGAAGCTTCAGCTGTTTTTATAGTTGTTGCAGATCCTGAAGGTCTTGAAAATAATATTGAAAAAACAATAGAAAGTTATATAGAACTTGGTTATATGAAATCTGAACAAGCAGAACATAATAGAAAAAATGCTTTTGGTTTGTATAAAGATAAGTATTCGGAAACAAGAAAGTTTTTTGCAATTAAAAACACTTCTTTTTTTGCAATGAATTTGATGATTTCTGCAAGAGTTTATGGTCTTGAAACCCATCCAATGGATGGATTTAATGAAGAAAAAATTAAAATTAAATTTAAAATAGATGAACATAAAAAAATACCGCTCATAATTGCAATTGGATATCCAAAACCTGGTTTACAGCTTTTACCAAGAGCATATAGAAAACCTGAAGAAGAATTTGTAAAATATTTTTAAGAATTTTATAAAATTTAATGCTTTAAAAAAATAAATAATAAAGTTATTAGGAGTTGTAAATGAAAAAGTTTATTTTAATGTGTTTTGTATTATGTTTTTCAATTTTGGTATTTAGTGAAAGTATTTCAATAATGTTTGCTGGTGATACACATGGTAGATTAATTGAAGAAATTGATATTGAAACAAATATAAAAAGAGGTGGAGCTGGTTATTTTTTTGGTCTTATTGATGTATTGAGAAGAAAATATCCAGAAAGTCTTTTATTTGATACTGGTGATACAATGCATGGAGCTTATGTTAATGATAAATTTAAAGGTGAACCTCAAATGTTAATTATGGGTATGGAGGATTATAATGGATTTGTTCCTGGAAATCATGATGTAGGTTATGGTATAAATAATCTTATAGAACTTACAGATAAATATAATGTAAATACAATTTGTCTAAATATGATAAATGAAAATGATAAAAGTCCAGTATTTAAAGAATATGACATTATTGATTATAAAGGTATAAAAATTCTAGTTACAGGTCTTTTGACTCCGCTTACAAATCTTAGTGTAACCGCTGAAAATCTTAAAGGTATAAAAATTTTAGAACTTGAAGATGTTCAACAAAGATATTCTCAAATAATACTTGATGAAAGACCTGATATTACAATTATGTTAAGTCATAATGGGTTTAGAGAAGATGAACTTGTAGCAAGTCTTTTTTCTCCTGATATAATATTAGGTGGGCATAGTCATACTGTTAAATCAAGAGTTACTTATTATGGTAAAACAAGAGTTTATCATGCTGGTTCTTATTATAGGAATCTTGGGCATTTGAAAATAGATTTTGATAAAAAAATAAAAAAAGTTGATTATAACCTTTATGCTGTAACTTCTGAGTATCTTAGTAAAAAACAAAATGTTCAGGAAATAGTTGATTTATATAATGAAGAAGTTGAAAAAGAATTGAATGAGATAATTGGTTATTCAGAAAAAGATATAAAAAAATCCGATGAAGATATTTCAGAGTTATTTATATATCTTTGTACATTACTTGAAAAATCAACAGAAAGTGATTTTGCACAACTTAATAATTCTGGAATAAGAGATTATATAAGAAAAGGTCCAGTTAGTGTAAGAGATATTTTTAATATATTCCCATTTGGTAATATGGGAGTCGTTTTAAATGTTAAAGGAAAAGATCTTCTTGATGATCCATGGATTTTAAAATATAAAGATATTGATGCTGATAAAATATATAAAGTTGTTACAAATTCTTATCTAGCTGAAAAAAATGATACTTTTAATTTAAAAGGTTTTGATAAGAATACTCTTGAATTTACTATAAGAGAACTTGTTGTAAATGCTATGAAAAATCAGTTATAGGTTTAAAAAAGGAGAAAATATGCTTAAAGTTACCGAATTGAATGGACATGATTACTATATTAATCCTGATCAAATTGAAAAAATAGATAAAAATCCAGATACTGTAATAACTTTGATTACCGGTAAAAAACTTGTGGTAAAAGAAACTCCTGAGTATATTGTCGATAAATATATTGAAGTTAAAAGAAAAATATTTGGTATAGCTGGAGGTTCTAAATAAATGGATAAAGCCACACTCATAGGATTAATATTAGGTACTGTACTTATACTTTCAGGAATGGGAAGTGATATACCAGCATTTATTGATATACCATCAGTTCTAATTGTTTTTGGAGGATCTCTTGGAGGTGTTTTTATATCATTTTCACTAGATCAGATTAAAGCATTACCTGATATTATAAAAAAAGCTTTTTTTGAAGAAACATATAATCCTATGGAGTCAATTTCCTCACTTGTAAGTTTTGCAGAAAAAGCAAGAAGAGAAGGTCTTCTTGCACTTGAAGATGATGTTGAAAAAGTTGAAGATCCATTTTTTAAAAAAGGTATTCAGCTTGTTGTTGATGGTACTGATCCTGATCTAGTTAGAAGAATTTTAGAAACTGAAATTGAATATCTTGAAACAAGACATAGTTCAGGTAAAGATGTTATTCAAAAGATGGGAGATTTAGCACCTGCTTTTGGTATGATAGGAACTCTTATTGGACTTATTAAAATGCTTGGACAACTTAGTGATCCTTCAGCACTTGGACCTGGAATGGCAGTTGCTCTTATAACAACATTTTATGGAGCTGTTGCTGCAAACTTTATATTTATCCCAATTGCAAATAAATTAGGTGGAAAAAGTTCAGATGAAATAATTATTAAATATATTATGCTTGAAGGACTTTTATCAATTCAGGCTGGTGATAATCCAAGAATAGTAGAAGAAAAACTCAAAGCTTTTCTGCCACCATCACTTAGGCAATCTGAAGTTGCTGATGAAGCTGATACTGCAGAAGCTGGAGGAGAATAATAATGGCAAGAAAAGTAAAGTGTCCACCACCTGGAGCACCCGCATGGGTTCTTACATTTGGAGATTGTATGACACTTCTTTTGACGTTCTTTGTATTGCTTTTTTCAATGTCATCTATTGATAAAGCAAAATTTGAACAGATTGTTGAATCATTTAAAGGAGCTTTTTTTGTTCTTGACGGTGGTTCACCAGTAAAACAGGGTATGCAGAAAAAAGCAAAAAAAGCAAAACCTACAAAGTTAAGATCAAAAGAGGAACAAGAAATTCAAGAAAAAATAAAAGAAGAGATGACAAAAATCTCATCACTTAAAAAAATACTTGAAGATATGGAAAAAAAAGAACAAGAATTAAAATCAGGTAAGAGCAGTCAAGCGACTGAGAGTTCAGAATTTAAAGAAAGTTCAAAAGAAAATAATGAAATGTTAAAAAAAGCTATTGAAAAAACTGAATCGATTCAGAGAGATCTTAAAAAACTTACTCCTATCGGTGCTCAAATTGAAGCGAGTAAACTTGAAGCTGAAAACGACATGATATTTAAAGAGCTTGGAGAAATACAAAAAGCTTTAGAACAAAAAAACAGAGAACTTGAAAAACAAGGTAAAGCGAAAAGCTATGAGGATAGAATAAGACTTGGTGTTTATACAAATGAAAGAGGAATTGTTGTTAGAATACAAGGAAATGCTTTTTTTGAAACAGGTCTTGAAACATGGAAAAATGATAATAATATTGTTTTGCAAAAAATTGGTGAAGTTTTAAATAAACTAGATAGACATATTAGAGTTGAAGGTCATACAGATGATGTTCCTATTGGTTATGAACTTGCAAAGAAATTTGCAACAAACTGGGAATTATCAGCTGCAAGAGCTACTAATGTATTAAGATATTTTGTTGAAAAACAAAAATTATCTCCAAAAAGATTTTCATCAGCTGGATACGGAGAATATTATCCTGTATCTGTAAAATCTGATGATAGAGAGTTTACAGAAAAAGAAAGGGCAGAAAACAGAAGAGTTGATATTATTATATTAAATTCTGATTTAATTAAAGATTAAATTTAATAATTCCGATATTTATGCATATGGTACAACTTTATTTACATTTACCGTGGAGGAAAAATGGCTGAAGAAGTAAAAACCGGAAATCCAATGATTAAATACTTAATTGTCGCAATATTAGGAGTAATTGGAATAATATTAGTAGTTGGAATATCTTTTGTAGTAGCAAAGAGGGTTTTTGTTAGTCAGAATCAGATTGATACCTCCAAATTTAAAATACCAGAAAAAGTAAAGTTGCAGCTTGAAGAATTTTTAGTTCCTACATCAGATAACAATGGTATTATTAAGGTTAGAATTGAATTAGGACTTTCAGAAACAGAAGTTTCTATTGCAATAGGTCAGAAACTTGGTTTGGTGAGAGATTCAGTTAATAAAATATTAGTAAGTAAATCTGCACAGGAAGCAATAGCAGATTATCAGAGTGGAAAACTTAATGAAGAAATTAGGATAAAATTAAACGAAGATTTAAAGCAAGAACTAGGTGGCGGTATATTTGATGGGAAAGTAAAAGAAATAGTTGCTGTTTATTTTCTTGATTTCCTAGTACAGTAAAAACAGGAGTTTAAATGGCTCAGGAAATTTTAAATCAGGATGAGATAGATGCCTTATTATCGTCCATTTCCGGCGGAGGTTCGCCAGCTGAAAAAGGTCCTTCTACTGCCAATAGTGCAGCAGGAGGAGTTTCTGCATTCACACCTTCCCAAGCTAATCAAGCTCCAGTTAATAAAATTGATAATAAAAAAATAAAAATATATGATTTTAAAAGACCTGATAAGTTTGCAAAAGAACAGTTAAGAACTTTAAATAGAATTCATGAAGCTTTTTCAAGACTTGTAAGTACATATTTATCAACAACACTTAGAGCAATAGTTCATTTTGATGTAGTATCTGTTGATCAGTTAACTTATGAAGAATTTACAAGAACTCTTTCAAACCCAACATTTTTATCAATAATATCAATGGGAACTTTAGAAGGCAATTCAGTTATTGAAATAAATCTTAATATTGTTTTTTCTGTTCTTGATAAATTATTTGGTGGACAGGGAAGAACTTTAGATAAACTTAGAATACTTACAGATATAGAAGAATCTGTTATATCCAGAGTAATTGTAAAAATTCTTGAATATTTTAAAGAAGCATGGCTTCAGGTTATAGAACTTTCGCCAAAAATTGAATTTATTGAAAGTAATCCTCAGTTTACACAGATTGTACCACCGAATGAAATGGTTTTACTTGTAACTTTTGAAGTTAAAATAGGAGAAGCTGAAGGAATAATGAATTTATGTATTCCTTATATTGTGCTTGAACCGATTATTTCAAAACTTACTACTCAATCATGGTTTAAACCAAAGAAAAAAGAAATATCATCAGAAAACCTTATAAATCTTGAAACAAAGATAAAAAGAGTAAAAATACCAATGGTTGTAGAGCTTGGACGGGCAGGTCTCGATGTGCATGAATTTTTATCATTAAGAACAGGTGATATGATTAAGTTAAATACAAAATTGACCGATAAATTAAATGTTACTGTTAATGGTGCATTAAAATTTTCTTCAAGACCTGGTAAAAAAGGCAAAAAAATTGCAGTTGTGATAAAAGATATAATAAAAGACGAAGAGGAGGCTCTGAATCTATGAGTGATACCTTATTAACCCAAGACGAAATAGATGCTCTTCTAACTGGAGCCTCATCAGGAAAAAGTGGTGGTGGAGACGGTGGAGGAAATTCTAAAAATGATAAGTTTTCTCCAGAAGAGCTTGAAGCTCTTAAAGAATTTTTTGTATTGCTTTCAAATGGAGCAGCTTCTGTACTTTTAACTTTATCAAGTGATGAAAATGCACATTGTGAATTTGCTGATCTTAAAACAGATAAAATAAATAATATATCTAATGATGTTGCTGGTCATTCTGTAATGGAAATGAATTTTAATGAAGGTTTTGTATTTGATTCTAATGTATTTATTTCTCAGGAATTTATAAAAAGTATTGCTTCAATGATGTTAGGTGGAGCAGAAGTTGAAAATCTTGACCCTGAATTTTTATCAGCAACAGAAGCTTTTTTTGATCAAATATTAGGTTCAGTTGTAATGTTATGGAAAAATCGTTATGACATTGCAGCAAGATATATTCCTCCAAAAATAAATGCAAAAGGTGATATAAATGCTCTTGGACTTGAAGGTGATGTTGTTGCAGTTACTTTTGATCTTGCTTTAAGTGATTCTGAATCATCAAAACTAATAATTCTTGTAAAAATAGAACAAGCCAAAGAAATATTGTCAAAAATAATGAAAACTTCTTCAAAAGCACAACCAATTATTCCAACAAAAGAAGTTTCATCTGGCGAATTATCCCAAGAAGAAATTGATTCTATGCTTTCTGGTACTGCTGATTCTTCATTGTCAGAAATAGAACAAGATGAGGAAGAGTTTGAAGAAGAGTATGAAGAAGAATATGTTGCTCCAAGACCAAAGAAAAAGAAAAGAAGAGAACCAACTCCAGGTGTAGTTGCTGCTAAAAAAATAAGAAATTATAAGGAAGATGATGTAAGTTCAGTTGAATTTGCAGATCTTGAGCAGGAAGAACTTGTTGATTTACCTTCAAATATAGATCTTTTACTAGATGTTCCACTTGAAATAACTGTTGAACTTGGTAGAACAAGAATGCTTGTAAAAGATATTCTTGAACTTGGAACAGGTTCTGTAATAGAACTTGAAAGACTAGCAGGTGAATCAATTGATGTGCTTGTGAATGGAAAACTTATTGCAAAAGGTGAAGTTGTTGTAATTGATGAAAACTTTGGAATAAGAATAACATCAATAGTATCTCCAAATGAAAGACTTGCAAGATTAAAATAAATTGAGTCCTTTGATTAAATAAACAAAAATCAATATAATGTCGTATCAAAGTAAATTACATATAAAAAAATGTCATCCCGGCATGATTCTTATAAACTGTCATCCCGGCATGATTCTTATAAACTGTCATCCCGGCATGATTCTTAGAAACTGTCATCCCGGCATGATTCTTAGAAACTGTCATCCCGGCATGATTCTGAGCCGGGATCTGTTTTTGATTTTTATATATTATCAATTTTCTTTTTAGTAAAAACCTTCAAAAACAGATTTATCTTTTCTAATTCTAATAAAGAAATATAATTTTCGACTAACTTTCAAAAATTCAAATCCTATAAATACGATTAAAACAAATATGTCTGTCAAAATTAATGTTCACTGAACATTAAAACTTAAAAAAAATTAAATCCTATAATTTTTTTTATTACATTTCAAACTCTAAAATACATCCATGTATTTTTATAAGTTTTTCAAATGTTTCAAAGTTTTATATTTCATTTAACTTTTTATTTTCATAATATCTTTGTTGTTTATATATTGAAAAAATTATATCGAGTTCTCGTAATTGCTGTCAGACATATTTTTTTAATCTTCATTTAAAATCAAAAATTCAGTATAATAATTCAGAGGATTCAATTATTAATTATATTTTGTTTTATTTTTGTCTTTTAAAATCAAAATTAATATTAATGTTGATATTTCTGTTGCAATCATTGTAGTCCATACTCCATTTATTCCAAAAAAGTATGGTAATGTTAATATAAATATTATTACAAATAATATACATTTTGAAAAATTGATTTTATTTGAAAAAGATGATCTTTCTGTAGCTTGATAAAATATAGATATATTCAAATTTATTCCTGTTAAAATAAAAGCTGCAAAATATATTTTAATTCCATTTGCTGCAATATCATAGAGTTTAGTTGAACTTTTTGTAAATATATTTATAAGGAATTTGTAATTTGTTAATCCTGTTATATAAAAAGAAAAACCAATAATTACTGAAAGGAAAATTGATAATTTAAGAAAATATAATGTTTCTTTTTTTCTGTTTGCACCCCAAAAAGCACTTAATATTGGTTGTATTCCAGTTACAATTCCAGAAAATATTGCTGAACACATTAAAGAAATATTAGCAATTATTCCATAAGCACTTACTGCAAGATTTCCACCAATTTTTAATAATTGGAAATTAAACAAAAATATTACAATTCCATTAGATAATTCTACGATAAAAGAAGGAAATCCTATTGAAATAATCTTTTTAATTTTTTTTAATGGATTTTCAATTTTAATATATTTTATTGGAATTCTTCTAAAAAAATACATATAAAAACTCATTATTACAAAGGATAATACTGTTGATAAACCTGTTGCAAATGCAGCACCACCCATTCCTTTTTGTGCTATGAAAATATAATAATAATCAAGTGCTATATTTAATATTCCTCCAAGACACATTGATATCATAACTAATTTTGGTGAATTCATATTTCTTAAAAATGGTCCGAGTATACTGTTTGAAATAAAGAAAAAAGCAAATGGAATAATATTTTGTAAATATTCATTGCAAAGTGTTATTAATTCTGGAGTTGCACCTAAAGCATTAATAATGTTTTTTTTAAAAATTAATGCTGTTATTGATATAAAAATAGATATTATTATTCCTGTTATTAAAGTAATGTAAAAATATTGATAAGCTTGTTTTGTTTTTGTAGAATGGAGTCTAATTGCAAAAAGAATACTTCCACCAGCTCCGAGCAATACTCCAATGCCAAATATAAAGCTAAATACAGGAAGACAAATATTTAATGCTGCAAGACCATTTTCTCCGATTCCTCTACCAATAAATGCAGTATCGCATAAAATATACAATGATAAAATTACCATAGAAAATATTCCAGGAAATACATTTGATATAAATATTTTTATAGGATTTTCATTAAGATCAATTTTCATAGCTTATTTATATTCTTATATATAGACTTTGTCAAATATAGGCTATATATGGATGAAAACACTTTAAACTATATTATACTAACTGATAAAAAAATAAAAATTTGTATTATATTATTAATTTCATTAAAATAGAAACAAATTATAAATTTTAATATTAATTTTTATCGTATTATTTAATTCATTTTAGAATTATCAGGAGATTTTTTGGATAAATTAAAAGACAAAGATCTTTATAAAAAAATACTTAAACAATCGAGTTTTGGATTTGCATATCAAAAATTAATATTAGATGAAAATAACAATGCTATTGATTATATTTTTCTTGATTGTAATGAAACTTTTGAAAAGATTTCTGGGTTTAAAATAAAAAATATAATTGGAAATAAGATAAGTCAAATAATTGTAGATACTAAAATAGATGATTTTAATTATTTACATTATTTTAGTGAAATTGTTGTAAATTCTCAAAGTAGTTTTTTTGAGCATTATTCAAAACCTCTTCAAAAATGGTATAAAGTACATGTTTATTCTGATGAAAATTTATATTTTGCAACAACTTTTGTAGATATTACTAGTGAAAAAAATAAAACCGAACAACTTGAAAACTTTTTTAATGTAAATCTTGATCTTCTTTGTATTGCGGATATAAATGGTAATTTTATTAAATTAAATAAAGAATGGGAAAATGCTCTTGGTTTTGATTTAAATTATATTTTATCTAAAAAAATCGTAGATTTTATTCACAAAGATGATATTGATAAAACTTTATTTGCTATTTATCAACTTAAAGAGCAAAAAAAAGTATTAAATTTTACAAATAGATATCGTTGCAAAGATGGATCTTATAAGCATATTGAATGGAGATCCCATCCTGTTGGCAACTTGATATATGCTGCTGCAAGAGATATTACTTCTCAAAAATTACTTGAGATGAATTTAATAACTCAGACTCGATTTCAAAAAATGTTGACAGAATTATCTTTTGATTTTGTTAATGTAAGTATTGAAGATTTTGACAAGAAAATAGATAAAGTATTAAAAAAGATTGGTATTTATTTTGAAGTTGATAGAACTTATCTTTTTAAATTTTCAGAAGATTATAATTATATATCTATTGCAAACAATTGGTTTCGTGAAGGTGTTGAAACAAATTTATCCAAACTAAAAGATATTAATATTAGTGAATTTAAATGGTGGGTTGATATGCTTTTAGAAAACAAAGTATTTAAATTTAATAATATAGAAAAAATACCAATTGAGGCAATTATAGAAAAAGAATTATTAAAATCTCATAATATTAAATCTATATTTTTAATTCCTATTAAAACTAATAAAAAAGTTATAGGTTTTATTGGTATGGATTCTATCGATGATTTAATTTCATGGGATGAAGAAAAAATCGAATATTTACAGATGATTTTAAATGTTATTTCAGATGCTTATATAAAAATTGAATATGAAGGTGAGCTTATTAAGCAAAGAGAAGTAGCAGTTAATGCTAATAAAGCTAAAGCTGAATTTTTAGCTAATATGAGTCATGAAATTAGAACTCCCTTAAATGGAGTTATTGGTTTTATTGAATTACTTAAAAGGACAAAACTTGATGAAAATCAGTTTTATTTTGTTGATAATGCGATTATATCTGCAAATTCTTTGCTTGATATAATTAATGATATATTAGATTTTTCAAAGATAGAAGCTGGCAGACTTGAACTTGATATTGTAAAAGTTGATATTATTGATTTATTAGAACATATTTTCGATATAATTAAAATCCATGTACACAGTAAAAAAATAGAACTTCTTTTAAATATAAATCCAGAACTTCCAAGATATGCTTATATTGATCCTTTGAGATTAAAACAAATACTTATCAATTTACTAGGAAATGCTGTCAAATTTACTCAAACAGGTGAAGTTGAACTTATAGTTGATTTTAAAGCAGAAACCAAAAAAAATGGAACTTTTTATTTTGAAATAAGAGATACTGGAATTGGTATTAGTGAAAATCAAAAAGAAAAACTTTTTAAATCTTTTTCGCAAGCAGATACTTCAACTACTAGAAAATTTGGTGGAACTGGACTTGGTCTTGTAATATCTGGTTTACTTGCTAAAAAAATGGGAACAAAAATTACATTTGAAAGTGAAGTTGGACATGGAAGTAGTTTTTATTTTGATATAAAAACAGAAGTTGAAGATGGTGAAAAAATAAGTTCTTTTAGTATTAATAATATTAAAAGAATTTTAGTTATTGATGATAATCAGAATAATAGAAATATTCTTAAATATGCAATTGAAAGTTGGGGAATTGAATTTACTGGTGTAGAAAATGGATTTGATGGAATGAAAGCTATTGAGGATAATAAGCCTTATGAAGTTGTTATTGTTGATTATGAAATGCCTTATATGAATGGTATTGATACAATAAGCATGATAAGAAAAAAACTTGAAGGAAAAAATCAGCCAAATATAATTTTATATAGCTCAAGTGAAAAAATATTAAATCAAAATAAATCAAATGAGCTTGATATAAGATTCTTTTTATTAAAGCCTGTAAAATATAGTGAATTATTTTATTTTCTTAATAATATTTATTCTGATATTAAAATAAATTCTCAAAAGCAAAAATGTTTTTTATCAGATAATTTTATAATAAAAAATTTAAAAAATTCTCAACCTGTCATACTTGTAGCAGAAGATGTTGAAATGAATAAAATAGTTATTAATAAAATGATAAAAAATTTAATACCTAGTTCTATTATTATTGAAGTTGATAATGGTAAAAGATCTGTTGAAATTGCTATGAATCGTGAAATTGATTTAATTTTCATGGATATTCAAATGCCTGAAATGGATGGAATAGAAGCAACAGAAAGGATTAGAGAACTTGAAATGAAAAAATCCAAGATTAGAACTCCTATAATTGCATTGACCGCAGGAGTTGTTAGTGAAGAAAGAGAAAAATGTCTTAAATCAGGAATGAATGATTTTTTAGCTAAACCAGTTGAACAGAAGTCTTTAATTGAATATTTGACAAAATATCTTTGTGTACATGATATTGAAATTAATGAAGAAAAAAATACTGATTTTGATGATATTCATTTTGATAAAGAAAAGTTATACGATAATCTTGATAATGATGAAAAATTGATAAATGATCTTTTAAATACAACTAAAAAGACTTTTGCAAAATATTTTTATAATCTAAGTAAAAGTTTAAAAGATAATTCTTTAGATGAAGTTAAAGAAATTGCTCATTCGCTAAAAGGAGCTGCTCTTACTATTGGTTTTAACAAATTTGCTAAAATAGCTTCAAAAATGTATAGAGAAAATAATATTGATAGTTTGAATAATTTATTTAACGAATTAAGAGAAGAATGGGAATTTCTTCTTGGAATAATATAAAACTGGAGGGGTTTATGTTTTGTCCAAAATGTGGAAATGAGATAGTTGAGGATAATGCTAAGTTTTGCCCAAAATGTGGATTTGATTTTAATTCAACTGAGATTGTAGCAAATGAAATTGCAACAAAGAGTAATATTATTAATTATTCAGATTTAACATTTGGTTCTATGTTTTCTTTGTCATGGGATATTTTTAAAAAAGAAGCTTTGTTTATAGTATTGTTTTATATTGGACTTATTGTTTTAAATATCATTCCAGTAATAAATATTGTTTTTACAATTATTTCAGGAACTATAATAGTTCCATTTTTCTATTTAGTTGTAAAGAAATATGAAAAAGGTGAAAAACTAGAGTTTAATGATATTTCTTATGGATTTACAAAGTTCTGGAAATTTCTTTTTGCAAATTTAATAAATGGGATAATATCATTTGTAACAATATTTATTCTTATATTAATATTAGGAATATTAATAGTTTTATTATCTGGTGTAGGATTCAATAATATTAATAATATGGAATTATCATCTTTACTTGGAAATATTATTATTATGCCTTTAATTATTGTATCTTTTGTTTTATTTGTAATTGTATCTGTGTTTTTAGGAATTATGAGTTCATTTACTTTAATTAAATTATCTGATTCTTATGATGGAATAATTGAATCTATAAGTTATAGTATAAAGAAAATATATAAAAATATATATCAAATGAGTTTATATTATATTGGTATAAGTTTTATTGCTATATTTGGAACTGTTTTTACGCTTGGAATTGGTTTATTTGTATTAATTCCAATGCTTATGATATTTATTGTCCTTTTATACATGAAATACAAAGAATATTAAATTCTAAATTCATAAATATTTTGTAATTTTTTGTCATCCCGGTTTAATTCTAAGCCGGGAATTTTTTTTTGAGTTCTGTTATTTCTATGAAATATTATTTCTATGAAATATTATTTCTATGAAATTTTATTTTATCTTAATTTAAACTTAAGGTTCGTTAATTTATAATTTGAATTATCTGCAAAAAACTTATAGAATATAATTAATACAATGATTAAATAAAAAATTGAGGATAAATATTATGATGCCTGAAAGTTTGAAATATTTACCTGATAAAATTTGCAAACTTAGAAAAGAAGCTGGTATTTCTCAGGAAGAATTTGGAAGAAGAGCTGAACTAACCGGTTCTTATGTTTCACAAGTTGAGCGTGGTCTTATTGTTCCTTCTCTTCAATCTTTAGTTAAAATTGCAAATATTTTTGGTATTACATTTGAAGAATTAATGAAAAATTCCAGTAAAGAAGAAGAATTTCAGAAGATTAATAGTATTAAAAAAACTAGAAAACTTTTTGATTTTTATAAAGGTGTTGAATTTTACTTGATTTATGAGGATAAGAGTTTTGATTACAAAATAATTTATTGTTATGCAGAATCTAAATCTGTTATATCTTTTAAAAGTGCTATTGGTGCTTATGGTATTTGCATTGTTAATAAGGGTGAAATAATTATAGAGTTGAATGATATGTCAAAAAAGCTTATTAAAAAAGGTCAGTTTTTTAAATTTTTAGAAAATCAGATTATTGGTAGTGAAATTACATCGAATGAAAAGGCTGAATTTACTATTTTTATTAGAGGAAATATTTTTGTTTAAATTTATTTTATATTTAAAGGAGTTTTTATGAAAAAATTTATTGGGTTTATTTGTTGTTTATGTATGTTTTTAGTCGGTTGCAATGTTAAAGAACAAAAAGTTTCAAAAGTTAGAGCTATTAAATCTTTTGAAGTTGTAAAAGATTCTTATTCAAATTCATTGTCGTTTTCTGGTGAAATAAAAAGTAGTTTTGAGAGTAGACTTGGTTTTAGAGTTCCTGGTAAAATAAAAAAAATATATGTAAAAAAAGGTCAAAGAGTAGAAAAGGGGGAACTTCTTGCAGAACTTGATCCTACAGATTATAAATTAAAATTATCCGAGGTAAGTTCAAAACTTCATGCAATTAAATCTGGTTTTGAAGCTACTAAATCTGATTTTGAAAGATATTCAAAATTATTTAAAACAGGTAGTATTTCTGAAAAACAATTTCAAGATATTAAAGCAAAATATAATGCTCAGCAGGATGAAATTAAAAGTGTTGAAAATTCATTAGAACTTATTGAAAAACAGCTTGAATATACAAAAATTTATGCTCCAAGAAAAGGTGCTATTGCAAATAAAATTAGTGAAGAAGAAGAAACTGTTAATGCTGGATATCCAATTGTTATATTTGTTGATATAGATGATCTTGAAGTTATATTAAATGTTCCTGAAAAGTATATTAATAGTATTTCATATAATAGCGAGGTTAGTCTTAAAGTATGGGCTATTGATAATACTGTAATTGATGGTTTTATTTATGAAATTGCTGTTAATTCTGATCCTTTTACAAAAACTTATCCTGTTACTGTGAAAATTACTGATAAAATTGAAAATCTTAGTCCTGGAATGACATGTGAAGTTTTATATGAAAAAAAAGAAAAAATAAATCAGATTGTTATTCCTCTGAATTGTCTTTGGACTGATTCTGGTGATAAAACTAAAGTTTGGGTTTTTGATAAAGAAAAACAAGCAGTTTTTTCAAGAGAAATTAATGTTGGAAAAATAACCGAGCAGGGTGTTGTTGTTTTAGAAGGTCTTTTTTACAATGAAATAATTGCTTCAGCTGGAGTAAATTTTCTTCGTGAAGGGCAAAAAGTAACACTTCTTGAGGAAATGCTATGAATACTGCTGAATTTTCAATTAAAAAAAATGTTTTTATGTGGACACTTATTATTTTAATTGCAGTTTGTGGAATTAGTGTATATTTTTTTATGGGAAAACTTGAAGATTCGGGTTATACAGTGCATACTTCGGTTATTACTACTATTTTTCCTGGTGCAAGTCAAAATGAAACTGCTTTATATGTAACTGATAAAATTGAAAAAGAACTTCAAGAGCTTGAACATATTGATGAAATTATTTCTTATTCCCAAAATAGTGTTTCACATATTTATATAAAGATTGATGAAAAAGTAAATGCTAAAAATTTAAAAGATGTTTGGTATAACATGAGAAAAAAGATTAATGATATTAAACATACTCTTCCTAAGGAAATCAAAGGTCCATATATTAATGATGAATTTGGCGATGTATTTGGAATAGTTTTAAGTATTACAGGTGATGGATATTCTTATGAAGAAATTGAAAAATACACAAAATGGCTTAGACAGGAGTTTTTAAAAATAAAACTTGCTAAAAAAGTTGTTATGATTGGTGCTAGAGCTAGACAATATGAAATTGTGATTTCAAATTACAAACTTTCTCAATATAATATGAGCATAGAGGAAATTATCAATATTCTTAAAACTCAGAATGTATTTTTCCCTTCTCCAATTGTTAAAACTGAAAAAGATATAATAAGGATTGATATAAGCGGAAATTATGAGAGTTTGAACGAAATTGAAAATACAATTATTAAAAGTTATAAAAATAGTTCTTTTGTAAGGCTTAAAGATGTATTTGATATTAATTATTCTTATGATGAAAATCCTATTTCAATAATGAGATTTAATGGTGAAAAAAGTCTTGGATTAGGTATAAATATTATTGATAATGGTAATGTTATAGATCTTGGAAAAAAAGTTAAAGACAAAATTGCAATTCTTCAAAATAAACTTCCAATTGGAATTAATATTAATATTGTTAATTTTCAACCTGAAAATGTTAGTCTTTCTATAAATAGATTTGCTTCAAATCTTATTGCTTCGATTGGTATTGTAACAGCTGTTTTATTGTTTTTTTTAGGAATTAAGACAGGTATAATAGTTGGTATTGGGTTACCACTTACAATAGCTGCTACATTTTTGCTAATGTATGTTATTAATATTGATCTTCAAATGGTATCACTTGGAGCTTTGATAATTGCTTTAGGAATGCTTGTGGATAATTCAATAGTAATTACTGAGCTTATTATGGTTAAATTGCAAAAAGGTGTTGAAAGGCTTAAAGCTTGTAAAGATGCAGTTAGTGAAACTTATATACCATTACTTACATCTACGCTTATTGCATGTGCTGTTTTTTTGTGTATTCCACTATCAAAATCTATGACAGGTGAATATACAATGTCACTTTTTCAGGTAGTTACAATTTCTCTTATTTGTTCATGGATATTATCTATTACTGTAGCTCCACTTATGTGTTATAAATGGTTATATGTTGAAAAAACTAATCAAAGTGAGATTTATTCGAGTAAATTTTATAAATATTACAAAAAAATATTAATAAGATTAATCAATAATAGAAAAAGATTTCTTTTAATATTGACAGTTTTATTTTTCATTTCAATTTTTTCTATGAAATTATTGCCTATTTCGTTTTTCCCAGATAGTGAAAGAAACTCTCTTGTTATTGATTTTTATATGCCAAATGGTACAAAAATAGATTATACAGAAAAAGAAGTTATAAGACTTGAAAAAAAACTTATGAAATACAATGAAATTATCAGTGTAGCTTCTTATATTGGAACTGGAAGTCCTAGATTTTATCTTACTATTGAACCAAAACTTCCACAAAGTTATTATGCACAACTTATTTTAAATATGGATTCAAAAAAATCTTCTAAAGATTTTATAAATAAAATATATGAAATAGGTAATATGGAGTTTCCAGACTCAAGATTAAGAGTTTATAGACTTCCTCTTGGTCCATATTCTGAAAATTCTGTTGAATTTAGGCTTAAAGGTGAAAATAAAGATGTATTAAAAGATTTTTCAAATAAAGTAAAAAAAATACTTTTTTCAAATATTTATACAGTTGATGTTACAGATAATTGGGGAGTGATGACAAAAAAAGTAATTGTTGAAGTTAATCAGTATAAAGCAAAAAAAATTGGAATTTCAAGTCAGGATATTTCTATAGCATTATATGGTTTTATAAATGGAATTGAAATTTCAAGATTTAGAGGAGATGATGAATTAATTCCTATAATTTTAAGAAGTCCTGATTCAGAAAGATTTGATATTAATAAGCTCGAGAATATTTACATTATATCATCAATAACAGGTGTTAGAGTTCCTTTAAGTAGTATTGCTGATATTAAATATGAATGGGAAGATAGCAAAATATGTAGATTAAACAATGAAGCTTTTATTGAGATTGGTTGTAAAACAAGAGGAGCACTTCCAGCAGATGTATTAGCTGATGTAATTACAGATATTAAGAAAATTGATATTCCAGAAAATTATAAATTTGAAATTGCTGGCGAATATAAGATGAACAAAGATGCAATAAGCTCGATTATAAAAACACTTCCAATTATTTTCATTCTTATATTACTTTTACTAATACTACAATTTAATTCATTTAGAAAAGCTTTGATTATTATTTTAACTGTTATGCTTGGAATAATTGGTGTTGTTGTTGGGCTTATTTTAACAGGTCAGGAATTTGGTTTTATGTGTATGCTTGGGATTATTTCTTTAACTGGAATGATTATAAAAAATTCAATTGTTATAATTGATAAAATTGATTTTGAAATAAGTAATGGTAAAGAAATTAGAGAAGCTGTTATAAATAGCGGTTTATCAAGGTTAAGACCAGTTATGCTTGCAGCATTTACAACTGTTTTTGGAATGTTACCACTTGCATTACAGCCAGATGGATTGTTTACATCTATGGCTATTGCGATTGTTTCGGGACTTTCATTTGCAACAGTATTAACACTTGGAGCAGTCCCAGCATTGTATGTTTTGTTTTATAAAAACAATTAGCACAACAAGTTGTTAATTGAGTCTTCTGATTAAATAAACAAAAATTAATATAATGTCATCCCGGCATGATTCTGAGCCGGGATCTGTTGTTATTTTCATATTATCTCTATTGTTTACATATTGAAAAATTTCTAACGATTTCTAGTAATTGCTATCAGATATATTTTTTTAATCTTTTATAAAAATCAAAATCTTTTTGTTAAAAAATATCTTGACAATATAACAAATAATTAATAAAATTATCTCATTAAGATTAGATATCCTAGAATGAATTCAAAAAATTTTCTAATATTAAAATTTTCTATATAAGAGGTTTTATATTAAAAAGATATTGTATATTTTAACAATTCTATTATTTTCTGTTATTTCATGGAGTATAAATCTTGATTATATTCAAGCTGTTTTAGGTGTTAATTTACTAACAGAAAACAAAGTTTTTAGTATTCCAGAGAATAACAAAGATATATCAGATAGAATTGATAATATAGGAAGTCAGGCAGAAATCCTTGATTATCTTGGTAATCTTTCGCAGA
>JALOAD010000056.1 GCA_023228995.1 Candidatus Muiribacterium halophilum | reverse complement strand
CACTTTTGCTTTAAATTCAGATCTGAATTCTCTTCTTCCTTTTTTACTCATAATCTTTTCCTCCATATATTTTATTATACATGGATTTATAAATTAAGACTATGGTCCTATTTCTTCAGCCATTATAGAATGTGCAGATTTTAATTTTAAATATTCCAATTTTTCTAAGACTTCATTAATCATTGTCATATATTATTGCCTCCATTTCTTCTAGAATAGTTTCTTTTGTAATTAATTCACTTTTTAATTTTCTATCATAAAAAAGATTATGACTTTCTTTTATGTTTAATTTTTTTTCAATAATTTTATGCATTGTAATGATTTTATTGTTATAATATATATGAAGTTTGTTGTTTTTAATGATTCTTCCTACTTTCTTGCCAATATAAGGTTTAGGCACTGAGTATTTGTTTGATTTGTATGAGATTAAAGATTCGTTAGAGACAACAACTTCTTTTGCTTTTAAATAATAATTTGATCTAATATCTTTACTTGGTAAATTTTGCAATTTATCTTTCTCACGTTTAAATAGAAATACAGCTGGAAAATTTGTGCCTTGTGATATAGATTCATTATCCTCCTTATTAATTGTTTCAAGTTTTTCATGTACCTCGTAAAGATCTTCATCCTTTTTAACATATCTTCTAAAACTAGAATATGAACAAGTGATTTTTTCTTCTCTAACCATATAATTATAAAGATGTTTGTAATACTCAAACTCTCTGTAATCATCATTTAAAAGCTTCAATAGATGGTTTCTATAGGAATCCAAGATTTATTCCGCACTTTTATTTTAGATGGCACAAATCCATATTCTTCAATCGATGTTACCAAGCTATAATTTATACTCATCTCCATTTTTATCACCTCCAAGATAAGTATATAATATGGAGATAAAGTGGGGAAATTCTCGTGCACTTTTTTGGGTATCTTTACATTAACATTTGTACCTGTTGATGAAAATGAGATTAGATTTAATTTTTATCTGAAGAATTATGTAAGTGTTTGGTCTGAAATAGATCTTGTTTTTTTTGAAGAATATGTCAGACTTGCTCAAACAGAATTATTATAACTTTATTTTAGACAAAACATTGCATTCTATAGTTATTTTGACACAAACAAAGCAGAACTAATCATGGTTTTGCTTTGTTTTTTTATATAAAATAAAGTTCTGTATAAAATAATCAGAGACTTTATGTTAAAATAATTTTAGAATTAACAAATGTGATTTAATTAATTATAGTATTATATGAAAAAGTTCCTTTTTTTGATATTTCAGAATAATCAAATTCAAGAAAATCTTCAGCTGTATAAAATCTGATTATTATTCTTTTTTCAATTAATTTTTTGTAATCAAATGTAATTTTTGTGTTTTTTAAAGTTATATTAGTAATTGAATTTGCAAGTTTAGAGTCTGTAATGTCTAGATTAGTGTTGAATCCATCTTTTTTAAAAGAAATTCTCCCAGTATTTTGTATTTCATCTATATATGAAAAAGTCCAATTATCAATACTTGTTGATAATAAAAGGTAAATATCTGAAATATCTTTCCATTCTAAATTTAAATAAAAATTATCAAAATTGCTTGATATTCCTTTATAAATGTCAGAATTTTTATATTTAAGTGAAAAATTTTGTCTGTTTTTAAAGTAAATAAGTTTTTTTTCTCTATCAATAAATTTACCGTTTATCATTAAATCTGTGCTTGAAAAAAACAAATTATTTTTTCTAAAAGATAATAATAAATCTTGATTTCTAAGAGAGTATTTATTCATTGTAATATTTGAATCACAATAAATATCATTGAATTTTTCTGTAATTTTTAATGTTTTTATAGAATCTTCATTATTTTTTTTAAAAATATCTAAATAAGAATAGTTTGAGAAATTATATTTAAAATCACTAAAACTATTAAATTTCCTATAACTAAATTTATTGCTATTAATTGTATAATCTGGAATAAGACCTATATATTTTGAATTTTTTATTGCTTTTTGTTCATCAATGTAATTTGTTTTTACAGTAAATTTAGAAAAACTGTGTTTTAAAGATATATTATTAAAATATTCACTATTTACAAAAAAATTATCAAAAGATATTTTTCCAATGTTAAATTTAGCAGAGTTAAATTCTTCTCTTGAGGTAATTTTTATATTTTTAGTATTATAATCAATATCAGGATAGATTTGCCTAATATCTTTTTCTCCATTAATTTTTGAATAATAGGAATAATTAATAGTAACTATTGATTTTTCTGGATAAAAAACATAAAAGCTAACAATTCCAGAAGAATTATCTATTGTATAATCAAAATTTCTTTTTAATAATGTATTATTTACAAAAACAGATTCACTTTCATCTATAATATTTGTTTTTGAAAGAAATATTGTTTTTGAACCAGAAGGGAGAATAAAAGTTTCCTGATTTCTAATTCCTCTATTCCAACCAGTAGTTAATTTAATGTTAGAGTTTGAATAAGTAAGACCTGTCTTTTTGTTGTTCTGAAAGAAATTATTGCTATTATCATTAACAAAACCAAAGAAAAATTTATCTTTTTTTAATCCTATATTGTTAATACCATTATCTTCATAGTAAGAATTATCAAAATCAATATATATTTCAAAAGTATCATTTTTTTCATTTACATTAAAAAAAAGACTAATATCTTTTTCATTTATAAGTTTTTTTTGTTCAATAGGAAAAGTTATTTTCTGAATTCCATACACATAACCAGAAACTTCAACCGATAAAAATATTAAAAAAATAACATAAAAATTAATCCTTTTAAACATTTCACTCTCTTTTATTAAAGCTATTATGAAACTAATGAAATAATATACTAAATTATATTTTTTTTCATAATTTTTTTTTGCTTTTGTTTATAAAAACTCCATTACGATTTTTGAAGTTTATTTAATAAGTAAAATTAATTTAAAAATAAATTAAAGTTTTTGAATTAATGTGTCGATAGTTATTTGTTTATATACTTTATAGTGTACAAGGAGGTACATATGAATGGCTTGGGAGGAATTGATAACATTAACAATGTTCAAAGTATTATCGACAATTATAAGCTTAATCTTAAGCATGAAAATGTTAAAGATTCTGAGTTGGAAAAACTTTCAAAAGTTATAATAAGCGATAATGATGATTATGTTATTTCGCCTGAAAAAGAAAATTCTCTTTTTATCTTCAAAACATTAAGTATTTTTGAAGATAGTATTTATTCTGAGTTTAAAGATATTGAGGGTGATGAATTTGTTAAAGTAAGAAAATCACTTAAAATTACTTTTGAAGAAATTTGGAAGAAAAACCAGACTCTTCCGCCTGCAAAAGAAAAGGAAGAAGTTGTAAAAAAAGAAAAAGAAATTCGAGATTTTAGTTCTAAAAAAGTTGTTTCAAATATTGTTGATTTTTCAAAAAGTCTTTATAAATATGTAAAACATAATGAATTTGAAAAGAATGATAAAGAAGTTTCTGAAAAAGATTTCGGTGTATGGGCTCTTGAAAATGTTGTTAAAGGATTTGAAAAAGCTCAGGCTAAACTTGGTAGTTTGTATAAGGCTGATGAAAATCTTTCAGTAATGATTGATGAAACTTTTAAAAAATCATATGAAGAAATTGAAAACTATTTTATTAAAGAAGATACTCACTCTAAAGAAGAAATAACAGGTATTGACGAAAAACATCTTAGTTTTTTTGAAGCAAGCAAAGAATATACAGGAATTTTTATTTTTGAATAAAGAAACTTTTAAAACTATTGCAAGCAATACTGTAATGAGATTAATGCCTGAAAATCTTTTAAGAGAGCGAGTAAGACTAAAAAATGGGGTTCTTGAGTATAAGAGGACTCCATTTTTGAATTTAAATCAATTTAAAAAAATATTTATTGTTTCAATCGGTAAAGCTTCTTTAAAAATGTTTGAGTTTTTTAATTCAATAGTTAATATTGATGATTATATTATTGTTAATCCTTATTATGAAGATAAAAGTAAAAATATTTACAAATCATCTCATCCTTTTTTAACTAATAAATCTTTTGAATGTTCTCAAAAAATTATTGAATTCCTCAAAAAAACCACCAAAAATGATATTGTTATTTTTTTAATAAGTGGTGGTTCATCTTCTCTTATTGATTTGCCTCAAAATGGTTTAACAGAAGATGATCTAATAGAAGTTAATAAAAGACTTCTTTTGGAAAATTTGGATATTTTAAGTATAAATAATATAAGACAGAGTATTAGTCTTATTAAAGGTGGTGGTTTATTGAATTTCACTTTATCTGAAACTGTTTCATTTATTTTATCAGATATTTCTGGAGGATTTTTTGAATATGTCGGTTCAGGTCCGACTGTTTGGATAAGAAAAGATAATGAATTTTATAAAAGTGTTTTTAAAAAACTAAATAAAATAAATGGAATTTCTTCCAATGTATTGTGTTTTATTAAAAGTAAATTAAAAAAAGATGATTTTAAACCTGAAGGAAGAAAAAGTCTATTTGTAAAAACATTTCAGCCAGCGGATAGTTTAAATATATTTTGTAATGAATTATATAAACTTGGATATAATGTTAAATTAAAAATAAAAGATTTTAATTCTGATATTGATTTACTTATAAATAAACTTTGTAAAGAAAAAAATAATCTTAAAACTAATGAAGCAATTGCAATTAATGGGGAAGTTCTTTATAAAGTTAATAATGGTGGATATGGTGGCAGAGTACAGGAATTTTGTCTTAGAATGTCGTTTTTTGCAGATAAAAGCGATATTTTCGGTGGAATTGCAACTGATGGAGTCGATGGTATTACAGAAATTCCTGTTGCAGGTGCTTTTGTTAATGGAAATTCCTTGTTAAATATTTCACAAACTAATATTAAAAAATATATCGATTCTTCAAATTCAAATGAATTCTTAAAAAAATACGGATTTTTATTACAGGGTGGATATACTGGTACAAACCTATGTGATATATATTTCTTTATCAAAAGTTAAAGTAATGCTTTAAATTCGCCGATTTATATTCCAGAAAACTATAAAAGGAGGTGAATACTATTTTTGTGATGAATTCTCTTAACACAGCAAGTCAAGTGTCTTCTGAAAATGCTAATGTGCAAAAAGGCAAATCAGAAAAGAAAGTATTTGTTCTTGGAGATCTTCTTGACAATGTTAAATCAGATAAAGACAAAAATTCTAAAATATCTGATTTAATTAAAAAATTGAAATTAGCTCTCAAAGAAAACAAAGAAATAAGTGAAGATACAAAAGAGAAGATCACAGATATTCTTGGAACAAAGATTGGCAGAAAAGTTCTTGAAATTCTTGGTGAGGCTGATCTTGATGAAAAACTTGTAAAAAAACTCAAACAGCTTGTAGGTAAAAAAGAGGGTGAATTTACTGAGATTTTTACAGAAAAAGATATTGAAGAGATAAATTCTCTTTTAACTTCTTTGATAGATGGAGGTTTATTTTCCAATGTAAATATCGATGTTAAACAAGTTATTTCAAAAGTTAAAGAAAATACTGTGGAAATTAAAGAAACTACAATAAAAACAAAACAAAACAAAGAGGGTAATACGGAAGAAACAGTTAATATTGTAAATACTAAAAAAAATGTCAAAATAGACAGTTTAACTGGTAATAACAACAAAAAAGATGACAAAAATAAAGAGGGTAATACTGAAACAAAAGAAATAACAAAAGAGTTTATAACAAAAGAGGGTGAAAAAGTAAGATTAGAAATTAAAATGGAGATTTCAAAAACAGATTCTACAGATGTTAAACAGGAAATAAAAGAATTTGTTATTGATAATCTTACAGATAATAATAACAATATTTTTGAGAGAGTAGAACAAAGTAATGATGTTAAGTCTGAACCTGCTGAAAAACTGCCGGTATATTCAACAGAAACAGTTGTTAAAACAGTTTTGAAAGATGTTAATTTCAATGTTGAAGGTTTTAAAAAAGAAATGACATTTAATATGAATCCTGAAAATCTTGGAAAAGTTAAAGTTGTTATATCAAGAGAAAACGGTCTAGTTAATGTAAAACTTTTAACAGAAACTTCATCTGCTAGAACAATGTTAAATAATAATGTTAGTGAACTGAGAAATGAAATTCAAAAACAGGGTATTACAGTTAATAATGTTGAAGTAGTTGTTGATCCTGATGGAAAAAATAATCAAGAAAAAGATTCAAACAAAGAACAAGAAGAAAATAGAAAAAAAAGAGAAAAAATGGCAAGAGTTGTCAATTTCAATGATTTTATGAGAGCTTTTGAAGTTGATACATCTAATGTCAATCTTAACCTGTAGAGAGAGGTGAAATTATGCTTAACGGACCAGCTTATACAGCAGATAGTAATTTTTTGACTGATCAAATGTTAAATGGAGAAAAAACTCTGAATACATCAAGAAATGTCAATAAAGAACTTGATAAAAATGCTTTTATGATGCTTCTTATTACAGAAATGAAAAATCAGAATCCATTAGAACCACTTGAAAACAAAGAGATGATGTCTCAACTTGCAAGTTTTTCATCTTTGGAACAAATGGAAAATCTAAACAAACAATTTGAATCAGTAGTTGAACTTTCAAGTCAGTCTTTATGGGCACAGGCTGCTCAGTTTATGGGAAAAGATGTTATAGCTGAAACAAATCAAGGTTTTATTAATGGGAAAATCGAAAAAGCAACAGTTGCTGACAATACTTTGTGGTTTGAAGTAAATGGTATTGAGGTAAATCTTGAACAGATTAGAGAAATAAGAGCAAATTCTCAGGATTTGTAGGCAAATACCGATAATAATAATGGGTAAAAACAACCGATAATAACAACAGGAGAGGGCTTGATGAGAATTAATGACCTGGGTATAACTTCATCAAAGTTAAACCAGAATAATATTCAGAAACTCAAGAATAATAAAACAAATTTTGCAGATATCTTGAATGAGAAACTTGATAATAAAGAATTGAAAGTTTCAGGACATGCAAAAATTAGAATGCAAGAGAGAGGGATTGAACTTGATGAGGCTACAAAAAACAAACTAGAATCAGCACTTAATAAAGCAGAAGAAAAAAATGCTAAAGAATGTCTTGTCATGACCGACAAAGCTGCTTTTATTGTAAGTGTCAAAAACAGAACAGTTATAACAGCTGTTGATCAAAACAGCATGAGAGGGAATGTATTTACTAATATTGACAGTGCTATTTTAAGTTTTTAGGGGGATGTTGGCAGGACCCGCAAGGGATGCCCTGGGATACTGAATGAATGATGTATCCCGCCCCCCAGGAAAATAATTCTTGGGAGGAATTAAATTATGTTAAGATCACTTTTTTCAGGAGTGAGTGGATTATCAGCCCATCAAGTTAAACTTGATGTAATTTCTGATAATATCGCTAATGTTAACACTTATGGCTTTAAAAAATCACGAACTGTTTTTTCAAATATTTTCAATCAGACAATAGGTTATCCATCAGCTCCAACTGATGCAAGAGGTGGTGTGAATCCTAAACAAATCGGTCTTGGTGTTCAGACTGCTGCAATTGACAGAATAATGACTCAGGGAGCACCTGAATCAACTGGTAATGCCTCAGATTGTGCTATTGAAGGAAATGGATTTTTTGTTGTTGATAGTGGTGAAAAAAATATTTATACAAGAGCTGGAAATTTTATAATTGATGAAAGTGGAGATCTTGTTCATGGCAGTACTGGTAGCAGAGTTCTTGGATGGGCAGCAAAATATAATGAAGAATCTGGGAATTTTGATTTAAATTCAGGCGGTGTTCTAGAAAGTATTAATTTTTTAGACCTTGAAAAACTTTCAGCAAGATCTACTACTGAAATGGTTTTTAAATCAAATTTGAAATCTGATGTTGAAAGTCGAGCTTTTCCAGAAGAAAATACTTTGACTTATGGTATTGCTCCAAATGAAGAAGATTTAAAACTTAAAATGCAGAAGAGAAATGATACACTCTGGGAATTTTCAATGACAGATGATGATGGAAATTTAGTAGATCTTGATCCAACAGCTGCTGGAGTTCAAACACAAGGGCTTGTAACACTTTATGATGATGGAAGAATTAAAAATGTTCAGGTAAATGGAAATTTTGATATTTATTCAGTTTCTGCAAACGGAACTATTGGAATTACTGATAATTTTACAATTACACTTGCAAATTCAACTCCACCGGTTGTAAATTACTGGACATTTAAAGATATTAACAATGTTGATCAAGAAGTTTATATTAATTTTGAAAAAGATGCTTCCTCAACAACAAATGTAGATGTTTATAGATTTAAAATGTATGATGCTGAAGGAAATCTTCTGGATATGGATGCTAATGGAACAGTAAATGATCAAGAAGATTATGGTACAATGTCAATAATCAGTGTAACTGGTAAAATAGCAGGTTTTAATGCTGATCCTCTTGGTGTTACAGGTAATCCTACATCTATTTTATGGAATGGAATGACTCTTGATCTTTCAATTTCACCTGATACAAGACAGCTTAGTTTTACAGAACAATCATCAGGTCAAAAAAGAGATATTGAATTAGGATCAAATAGTGTTCAATTTAGAGTTAATGGAACAAATAAGACAATGAATTTTGATTTTATTCCAGGAACAAGTCATACTACCTCATTAAATGTTTTTGATTCTCAAGGAACACCGCATGAACTTATAACATCTTTTGAAAAACTTGATGAAAACAAATGGAGATATTCAACTTCTTTAAGTATGGATGATCCAATTGTAAGAGATTATATTAAAAAATTCCCTGATTCAGTTTTAGGTAATGAAGCAACAGCTGCTGAAAAAAAAGCTATTATGAAAAATATTTTTTGGGATGCAGAAAATGGATTTACAGGTGAAGGATTTCTTAAATTCAATGAATTAGGTAGAATAGATACAGAAGGAACAAGACAGGCTAATAATGTATCATATCCAAAAACAATTCAGACAATATCATTTTCAGCACCAGGAACAATGCAGTTAAATATTGATTATGATGTTGCTGGAATTACTCAGTATGATTCTGAAGAATTCACTACTGCGGCTCGTTCTCAGAATGGTTATGAAATGGGTATTCTTCAAGGATATACAATTCAGATGGATGGACAGATAGTTGGTTCTTACACAAATGATAGAGCTCAGACAATTGGTCAGCTTGCAGTTGCAACATTTCAGAATCCTCAAGGTCTTGAAAAATTAACTGGTTCTATGTGGACAAGTTCAGGAAACTCTGGAGAAGCTGTAATAAGAAAAGCTGGTTCTGGTGGTGCTGGTATAATCAATTCTGGTAAATTAGAAATGTCAAATGTGGATCTTTCGCAGGAATTTACTGATATGATTATTGCACAGAGAGGATTTCAGGCTAACTCAAAGAGTATTACGACTGCTGATCAGATTCTTCAGGAATTAATTAATTTAAAAAGATAATTTGAAATAAATATTTAATTTGATAAAAAAAGCGTACAGAAATGTACGCTTTTTTTTATCAGTTAATAGAGTTTTAACTCTCAACCCTCAACCCTTTAACTATACAAACTCATTTTCTTTAAATTTAGTTTGATATATGATATAATAAAGTCTAATTTTAATAATCTACTTAAATAAATGGAGGATTTATGATTTGTCCTGCTTGTAAAAATAAGCTAACTGAAATGGAAGCTAATGGAATTTTAATTGATGTTTGTAAAGATGGATGTGGTGGTATATGGTTTGATAATAGAGAAATTAAAAAACTTGATGAAAAACATGAAAATATATCAGACGATATTTTACTTATAAAACCTAAAGTAAAAGTAGACCTAAATCAAAAAAGAAAATGTCCAAAATGTCATGGAATAACTATGATGCAACATTTTTTTAGTCCAAAAAGAGAAGTTGTTATTGATGAATGTGCTTCTTGTGGTGGCGTATGGCTTGATGCTGGCGAACTTAAATCAATTAGAGATCAGTTTGTAACTGAGGCTGATAGGGAAAAAGCAGCTGATGAATTTTTTGGTGATATTTTTGGCAAAGATATGAAAAAAATGTCTGAGATATCTGGTGAAAAACTTAAAAAAGCACAAAAATTTGCAAAAGTTTTTAAAGCAATTTGTCCAAGTGCTTATATTAAAGGTAAGCAGGATTGGGGTGCTTTTTAATAATTATTTAAAATCTGTTTAAAAAAAGATAAAAAATAATTAATTTTTAGGAGAAAAGTATGGAATATAAAATACACGGAGATAATCTTCAATTTGTAGAAATTATTCTTAATAATGGTGAAGAAATTTACGCAGAAGCTGGAAAGATGTTTTTTAAGACAGACAATATAAATATGCAGTCTAAAATGACTGGTAGCGGGATTGGTGATAAATTACTTGGTGCATTAAAAAGAAAAGTTACAGGTGAATCTCTTATGACTACACATTTTACTGTTAAAAACGGTAATGTTGGAACTGTTGCTTTTTCAGGAGATTATCCAGGTAGAATTGAAGCTATAGATATTACTAATATGGCGTTTTTAGCTCAAAAAGATGCTTTTATTTGTGCTGAATTAAATGTTGATTTATCTATTGCTTTCCAAAAAAAAATTGGTGCTGGTCTTTTTGGTGGAGAAGGTTTTATATTACAAAAATTTTCTGGTGAAGGTAGGGTTTTTATTCATGCAGGTGGAGATTTTTATGTAAAAAACCTTGGTCCTTCTGAAAAAATACAGGTTGATACAGGAAGTGTTGTAGGTTTTGAAGAAACTGTTGATTATAATATTGAATTTGTTGGTAAAGTTTCAACAGCTATATTTGGTGGAGAAGGTTTATTTCTTACTACTTTAACTGGCCCTGGAAAAGTTATACTTCAGAGCATGACTTTGTCAAAACTTAGAAGAGAACTTGGTCTTATGGCAAATAAATCTGGTGGACAGTCTAATGGTATTGTAGATTCTGTTGTTGGTTCTATATTTGGCGGAAGTAATGATTAATTTTGAGGAATAAATGTTTTTAATAACTAATAATCCGGGGATAAAATCAAGTGATATTCCCGGATTTTTGATTATATCTGAAAAATCTATTGAATTTTATTATTACCCTTATCCATTGTATTTTGCTTTTAAAAATGGTTTTTATTATATTTCAGATAATATTAACAAAATAAGAGAGAATATTTTATCAAAACCTAGCTTTGATGGTGTTCTGCAATTATTGCTTTTTAATTGTAATTTTTATCCATATTCTATTTTTGAAAATATTATTCCAATTCATCCATATACAAGAATTTATGATTATTCAAAAAAACCAATTTTTAAAAAAATTCAAAAACAAAATGAAAAAATTTCAAAAGAAGAGTTTTTTGTTGAATTAGATAATATACTTCTTGAAAATACTTATAATGATTATAGTAAATATCTTCTTTTTAGTGGTGGTCTTGATTCATCTTTAATAAAACATTATATTAAAAAAAATATTCTTTTTGGAACTACTTTATATGATGATATTACAAAGAATGAATGTTATGAAATTCTTAATTTACATGATAATGTTATATTTTTGAAAAATGATAAGAATGCTTTTTTTGAAGTTTTTAAAAACACTGTATTTGTTTTTCCATTTATAAATGCTGGTTATATTGATGATAGAATGCATGTTTTAAATGCTTTTAAAAATAATACACAACTTATCTATACAGGAACTGGGGCTGATGAACTTCTTGGTGATTACAATTTTGTTAATTTTAATAATATTAAATTAAATCCTGAATGGTTCAGCAAAAATGTTTGTTATTCTTTGTTTGCAGATTTGAAATCTTATTTACCTTTCGAGAAAGTTTCAGAGATTTTTTGTAATTCTATTCAATGGTTTGATTTTGAAAATAAAAAAAATAAAATTGATTTTATTGTAAATTCTTTTTTGATACCTAATCAAAATGCTCTTATGAGTAATAATGTATATGATATTGAATATATTGAAAGGGTTAATCCTTTTGTATCGCAAAGATTTTTTGATTTATGTAATGGTATATCTGAGTATTTATGTGAAAACAATTTTATTGAAAAATATGTGTTGAAAGAATTTGCTAAAACTAAAGGATTTTATTCTTTGAGCATGAGGTCTTCGAGGGATTTTGATTATAGAGGCGATTTGAATTATTCAGAGAGTTTTGAAAAATATATTATTGATAATGTTAATTTGTTTGAACTTTTTGATAATTATAAATTTCTTAGTAATTTGAATAGTTTTTCAAAAGATACAAAAATTAAATTATCAATTTTTCTTAAAATTTTAAAAGATTTTTCATTGGGAAATAAATAAAAAAAAGTTTAAATAAAAAAAAGTTTTAGGGGTTTAAGGGGTTTGAGGGGTTGAGAGCGAGAGCGTGAAGTGGTTAAAGATAATAGTGAAAAAAAGCGTGAGAGAGTGAAGGGGTGAAATAGGAAAATGCTGTCATCCCGGTACTATTCTGAGCCGGGATCTGTTTTTGTTTTTAACGCACTAACAGCTTTAGCTGAGCTAACTGTATTTACTCGTTCACTATTCGCAGGCTTGTAAAGTTAGGGGTTTGAGGGTATAAAAAGTTAAAGTTGTGTTGATGTACTTTTCGGCTTATATAATTTTTTAATTATTTTTTTGATTTAAGCTTAAAATCCTGTATAATATTTATTATTTAAAGAATTCTGGAGGGGATTTAATGAAAAAGATTAATTTTGTTTTTGGTATACATAATCATCAACCAGTTGGGAATTTTGATTTTGTATTCGAACATGCCTACAATCATTCATATAAACCTTTTATTGATACATTACTTAAATTTCCTCATATGAAAGCTAATATTCACTTTACCGGAATTCTTCTTGAATGGATATATATAAATAGAAATGAATTTTTTGCAAAATTAAAAACACTTATTAAAAATGAACAAATTGAAATATTAACAGGTGGATTTTATGAACCAATAATGTCTATAATTCCTTATGAAGACAGAATTGGTCAAATAAAAAAACAGACTGAATTTATCAATAAGACTCTTGATTATAATCCTACTGGTATGTGGCTTGCCGAAAGAGTTTGGGAACAGGGAATTGTTGGTGCTCTTGTTGATTCTGGTATTAAATATGTTGTTCTTGATGATTCTCATTTTATGTCAGTTGGAGTAAATCCTGAAAAATTAAAAGGTTACTTTACAACTGAAGATCAGGGTAAAATGCTTAAATTAGTACCTATAGATAAAAAATCAAGATATCTTATACCATTTTCTCCGCATGAAGATATAATGAAATATTTTCTTGAAAGTGCTGATGAATCCGGTAATACTTTTTTAACTAGTGCAGATGATGGTGAAAAATTTGGAGAATGGCCGGGAACTTATAATAGTGTTTATGAAAAAGGTTGGTTAAAAGATTTTTTCCAACTTTTATATGATAATAAAGATTGGATAAATGTTAGAACATTTTCTGATTATACAGAAAACTTTAAATCAAATGGTCTTATATATCTTAACAATGCAAGTTATTCAGAAATGATGGAATGGGCTCTTCCTGCTAATATGCAAGAAGATCTTGCAGTTTATAAAGAAGATTTTAAAAAGAAAGGTCTTGAAAATAAATTTCAGCTTTATTTTGGTAAAGGGTATTTTAGGAATTTTCAATTTAAATATCCTGAATCAAATTCAATGCACAAAAAAATGCTTTATGTACACGAAAAAGTTTATGAAATGCCTGAAGGTAAATATAAGAATCAGGCTCTTGACCATTTATGGGCAGGTCAATGTAATTGTCCGTATTGGCACGGTGTTTTTGGCGGTCTTTATTTACCTCATTTAAGACATGCAATTTATGAAAATCTCATTCAGGCTGAAAAACTAGCTGATATTAGTAATAAAAAAGATAATTTATCTAAAATTGAAAAAAGAGATATTAATCTTGATGGTAATGATGAAATTATTATGAATAACAGATTTATAAGTCTTTATTTTGATATTGAAAAAGGTGGAGCTATTTTTGAGGAAGATATTAAAGAAATTAATTATAATCTTCTTAATACACTTTCAAGATATGAAGAATTTTATCATAAAAAACTAAAAAAACTTATTGAACAAGGTAAAATTTCCTATGATGCAACTGATTCAGAAGATAAAGTTGTTGTTAAAGAAGCCGGACTTGAGAATTTACTTTGTTTTGATTGGTATAAGAGAATGTCTCTTATTGATCATTTTTTTCATAGTGATACAGATGTAAATAAAATAATGAATCTTAAATATGGTGAACAGGGTGATTTTGTAATCGAACCTTATTCTTATGATATTTATGTTGATAATTCTGGTAATCAAAATCTGAAACTTTCAAGAAATGGTGGAGTTTGGGTTGATGGTTTTTTTGAAAAAATAAAAGTTACTAAAAATATATTATTAAAAGATAGAGCAATTGTTATTGATTATTCAATTAAAAATCTTTCAAATAAAAAATTGGATTTATGGCATGGTGTTGAGTTTATTCTTTCTATGCTTGGTGGTCATGCAGAAGATAGATTTTATACTGTAGATGGTAAAAAAACTGAAAATTATTATGCAGATGCTATATTGACATTAGAGGAAAAAAATGAGATAACAATGAATGATACTTATAATAATTATAGTTATGAATTTAATACTGATAATTATATAAATATATGGACTTATCCGCTTCAGACAGTATCACTTTCAGAAGCTGGATTTGAAAAAAACTATCAATCAAGTGTAATTTTGTTTAATCAAAAATTTAGTATTGATATAGATGAAAAACATAATTTTAGGATTACAAAAAATATTATAAAAATATAGTGTGGCTAAATGAAAAGTTTAAAATTAAAAATTAAAAATAAACTAGGAATTCACGCTCGACCTGCTTCTATGATTGTTGATGCAGCAATGAAACATAGTGGCAATATTAAACTTATTGCAAATGGTATTGTTGCTGATGCAAAAAGTATTCTTAGTATTATGATGCTTGCTGCTGAATGTGGAACTGAGATTGAAATAACTGCTGAAAACAACTCTGATGATGATAAAGCTGCTGATGATATAAAAAATCTTTTTGAAAGAAAATTTGATGAGGATTAACAGTGAAATTTAAAGGTATTCCTGTATCTGATGGTTTAGCAGTTGGAAAATGTAAAATTTTTCTTGCTGATGTAGATTGTGAGATATATTCAATAGATAATGTAATAAGAGAACAACGAAGATTCAAAACTTGTGTTGCAAAAGTAAAAAAAGAACTTCTAGAAACTATTGAAGCTATTGAAAAAGGTGATAGATTAAATGGAGATGAAGCAAATATCTTTAAAGCACATATTCAAATTCTCGAAGATCCACTTTTTTATAATGAAATATTCAATAGAATAAAAATAATAAAAAAAAATGTCGAATCTGTTATAAATGTAGTTGTTAAAGAATTAACCGATAAATTTGAAAAATCTGGCAATGAAGTTTTAGCTGAAAGAACGGTTGATATAAAAGATTTAGGTTATAGAATTATTTCTCGATTAACACATAAACAACCATTAAAGATAAAAGATCTTGATGGTACAATTATAATCGCAAAAGAACTTACTCCTACACAGCTTTTACATCTTGCTTCAGAAGGTGTAGCTGGTATATGCACAGAAAAAGGTGGTATTACATCTCATGTTGCGATTTTATCAAGATCGCTTGATATTCCTGCATTGTCAGGAGTTAAAAATATTGTAGAGTATTTAGGTGATGGAGAATATATTGTTATTGATACAGAAGAAAACGAAATTCTTTTTAATCTTTCTGATAAAGAACTTGATAAATATGTATTTTTGAGAAGACAGTATCAAAAAATGATAAAAAAAAGAAGAGCTACTAAAAAACTTAGTTCAGTAACCAAAGATGGTAAAAAGATAAATCTTGCTGCAAATCTTTCACTTATTGAAGAAGTTCAGAAAATGAAAGAATATGGTGTGAACAATGTAGGTCTTTATAGAACTGAATTTCTTTTTATGGATAGAGAAGATATTCCAAGCGAAGAAGAGCAATTTAGACATTATAAAAAGCTTGGTGATTCTTTTAAAGGAGATTATCTTGTAATAAGGACTTTAGATGCTGGCGGAGATAAAAATATTTCATCTATTAATAATATACATGAAGAAAATAATCCGTTTCTTGGTTGGCGTGGAATTAGAATATGTCTTGATAAAAAAGAAGTTTTTAAAACTCAACTTAAAGCGATTTTAAGAGCTGCTGCTTTTTCAAATATAATGTTGCTTTATCCTATGATAAATTCATCAGAACAATATGAAAAAATTATGGAAATATTTGATGAATGTGTTTTTGAATTAAAAAAAACAAAAACAGTATTTAATGAAGAAATAAAAAAAGGTATTCTTGTTGAAATACCTTCTGCTGCATATTATATGGATTATTTTTCACAAAAAATTGATTTTTTTAGTATTGGTACAAATGATATGCTTCAGTTTTTACTTGCAGTTGATAGAACAAATGATAAGATATCAAATATGTATTCATGGTATAATAAAGCATTATTCAGTATTATGAATGAAATAGTAACAAAAGCTACAAAATATAATAAAAAAGTACAGGTTTGTGGAGAAATCGCTTCAGATCCTTTATGTCTTCCGGTACTTATCGGACTGGGAATTCACTCTTTATCAATGGTTCCTTCAGCTATACCTAAAATAAAACTGCTTTTGAGAAGTTTTTCTGTCGATGAGTGTAAAGAGATAACAAACACTGTATTGAATATGGATAGAGACACAGAAATTAAAAGTTTTCTTTCCGGAAGATTCAAGGAATTCATGGGGAGGGAGGAATTAATAAATGAAATGTCCGAAATGTGGGAAGGAAAATAAAGATAAAGATAAATTCTGCATTGGTTGCGGAGCTGATCTTGCAGTTAAAAACAATAGTCAGGATTTTGATTTTGATTTTGATTTTGATATAGATCTTGATGAAATTGTCAGTACAAAACCTGATAAATCTTTTACTAAAAGTGAAAATGATGATTTAGACTCACTTTTTTCTGATGATGATTTTTTTGAAGAAATAAGCGAACCAATAGATTCTAGTGTTTCAAATAAAGAATTTAATTCAGACAATTTCTCGATTGAACTTGATGGACAAACAACCGAAGATGATGATGAAATATTTAGAGAACTCCTTGATAGCGGAGATGATAAAACTGAAGATGATAAAGAAAAAAGTATTCAAAAATCTATCAAAACCCCCGAAGAAGATGAAATTTTAGATGTTACAATAAATGATGATATAGAAATTGATCTTGATTCTTTTTTTAATGAAGAAAAAACTTCAAAACCAACAAAAACCGTTGAAAAAAAACAGATTGATAATGAAGTTGAATCAAGTTTTTCAGAATTTGAAGATTTTGCAAGCTCATTTTCAGAAAACTTGGAAAAAGAACTTTCTTTTAATGTAGAAGAAAACATTAACTCCTTTGATGATATAAAAACAACTAAACAGGTTAAAAAACCTGTAAAATCCGATAAAACAAAAGATAATTTTGAAAAACATCCTGAAAAAAAAATAAAAGCAATCGAAAAAGAACTTATGGAATTTGAACAATCTTCTAATGTTAAAGATATAAGTTTATCAGATGAAGGTGTTATTGAAGATTATGAAGATCTACTACCACCTATTAAAGAAAATATTATTTCAAAACATTATGATGATGAATATGAAGATTTATTACCTCCTAAAAAAGAAGATAATAAAGTATTACCTCCAAAAAAAGAAGTATTATCAGGACTTGAATTTGAAGATGAGATAATAAATTCAGAATCAACAGGAATAGATATACTTGATGAATCTTTTGAAGAAGATTATAGTATTGATAAAGAAGAAGAATATACTGTTGATGAAAATTATTCTGAAGTAAAACAAGAAAGAGAGATTATTGAAAATAAAGAAACAATTAAAACTAATAAATCCAAAACTATAGCTAATAGTTTTGATGATAATTCTAAAAATATAGATAATAATCAAAACTATAGCAAAGATATACCACTTCTTCAAAGAATAAAAAGCAGACTTGTTAAAGAGCAAAATGAATTTGATGATAAAACTAAAAAAGAAGAAATTAAAGATAATGTAAAAAAATCAGAAAAAGTTGAAAAAATAGAAAAAAGTGAACAAATCAGAAGACTTATTGAAAAACTTAAAAAAACTCCTGGAGAAGATGAAAAATTCAGGATTATCGAAGAGTTAGGTGAGTTAAAAGCTTCAGAAAGTGTTGAACTTCTTGGAGAAATGCTTAAAGAATCATCTAAAGATCTTAAAGAAATAATTGTTGATACATTAGGTAAAATAGCAGACAATAAAGCTGTTGAACCATTGATATCATTATTATCTTTAGAATCAGATGAAGATATATGTTATCTTACAATTCGAAGTCTTGGAATTTTAAAAGATGATAAAGCTGTTGAGATTTTAATTCAAGCTCTTGAAAATACAAATGAAGATTTAGTTTATATAGCAGCAGAATCACTTGGAAAAATCGGGTCAGAAAAAGCAACCACAACTCTTACAAAACTTCTTAGAGAAAATAATGAAGATTTAAGATATATTGCTGCAAAATCTTTGTCAGAAATCAAAGATATAAGAGCTGAAAAGCATCTTATTGACGCAATGAAAGATATGAATGATGATGTAAGAATGGTTTCTGCTAAGGGACTCGGAAATCTTAAGTCAAAACTATCTGTAGAACAGCTTATTGGACTTCTTTCTGATCAAAATGATTCTGTAAGGATAAATGCAATATGGGCTTTAGGAGAAATTGCAGAAGATATAGCAGTATCACCACTTATTTCATTATTAAATGATTTTAACGAATATATTAGAAAAGCATGTTGTATTGCTTTAGGTAAATTAAAACAAAGTATTGCAGTAGATTCACTTGTAGATTCATTAAAAGATCCTAATATTGAAGTAAGAAAAAAAGCAGCTTGGGCATTAGGGGAAATAGGAGCTATTTCTTCAATAAAACCTTTGCTTGCTTCAGCTCATGATACAGTAGATGATGAATTAAGAATAGAATCAGTCAAAGCCTTGGGAAAACTTAAAGCTGAAGAAACAGCAGAACCATTAATTGAAATGATTGATGATAAAAATGAAAGAATAAGACAGATAATTGTATCTTCCTTAGGTGAAATAGGTAATGAATTATGTGTTGAAGCTCTTATGGAACTTATACAAGATCCAAATGAAGAAGTTAGAATAGAAGTTGCTAACGCATTTGGACTAATAAGAAATCCAAAAGCTATAGAAAAAATGATAGAAATGCTATATGATGAATCTGATGAAGTATCGGATAAAGCGATGGATTCACTTGTTAAATTAAAAAAATTCTCAGTTATTCCATTACAAAACAAATTAAATATACTTGATAAAAGAGTTTTGGAAAAAATAATATTAATTTTAGGTGAAATCGGTGATGCAAGATCTATTCTTCCACTTCTTAAAATTGTAAATCGTGAATTAGAAGAAGTTAGAGAAGCAATTATTTTATCTGTATTAAAAATTGATAAAAAAGTTATGGAATCTGATTATATGATACCTGCACTAAAAGAAAGTTATGCATGGATAAGATATGAAATTGCAAAAGTATTTGGAAAACTTCAACTTGATAACATTAATGAACTTTTAATATCAATTTTAAAAGATACAATAGTAAATAGTGATTTTGCTAATATATTAACATTAGGTCAGGAAGAAGTTGTTGAAATATCAAGAGAAGCTTTAAATGCTTTAAGAAAAAACACTGTAGAACTCATTGGCAGATATGGTAATGAATTTATGGTTGATGATATAATAACACTTCTTGAAAAAGCTGATAGAGAATTAAAACATTGGTGTGCAGTTGCTTTAGGTGAATTAGGAAATACTAAAGCAATAGAAGTACTTGTTGAACTTCTTGAAGAAATTGATAGCGGAGTTCATCATTCTGATATAACTCAGGCTCTTATGAAGATTAATGATAGAAAGATTATAAGATTACTTGTTGAAAAACTTCATAAAGAAAATATTTACAAAACTGGCATAATTTATGCACTTGGTGAATTTAGAGATGTTCAAGCAATAGATCCACTTGTAAAACATCTTAGAAATTCAGATGAAAAAATACGTGAAATAACAGTTGAAGCATTAGGTAAAATTGGCTCTGGAATGGCTGTTGAACCATTAACAAAAGTATTGAAAGATCATAATGAAGGTGTGAGATTAACAATTGTTAAGACTTTAGGGGAACTTCAAGATCCAAGAGCAGTAGATTCACTTGCATCAGTATTAAGAGATGGAAATGAAGATGTAAGAATTGAAACTGTAAAATCTCTTGCAAAAATTAAAGATCATAGAGTAGTTAATATATTTATATCTAATGTAAAAGATCCTTCATCAAATGTAAGAACTCAGATACTTTCAGAATTTGCTAATCTTAAAGATGAAAGAGCAACGGATACAATTATAAAATGTCTTACAGATAATGATAGTTCTGTAAGAGAAATGGCAGTTGAAGCATTAGGTGAAATTGGCAATGTATCATCAATTGTACCACTTTGTTTAGCTTATTCAGATTCAAATGTATGGGTAAAAAACAAAGTATTTGAAACGTTCAAAAAATTTGAATTAAAAGCAATAATTCCACTAATAAATGCATTAAAAGATGAAGAAGAAATAGTAAGATTAAATTCTTCTGATATTTTGTCAAAATTAAATTATATAGAAACAGTTGAGCCATTAGTTGAAAGAATAATGGATAGAAATAGATATATTAGAGAAAACGGAGCATTTGTACTTGGTGAAATCGGTTCAAGTGAAGCTGTTGAATCATTAATTGAACTTCTTGAAGATAGAATAAAACAGGTTAGAGAACAGTCTGCTATTGCATTAGGTAAAATTGGAGATATTAGAGCTCTTCATATACTTAAAAAAGCAAGATATGATCAATATAAAGCAGTTAGAGAAGCAGCAGAAGAAGCAATAGAAAAAATATATAAAGTCAATGGACTTTAAAGACAGGTTCAGAGCTGTAAGAAGAGAAGTGGTGAATGGTGAAATAGTGAGAGGGTTAAAACCCTACAAACCATAAAACAAGGTATGAAGAAGCGTATTTGAGTACCTGAGTACTAGTG
>JALOAD010000035.1 GCA_023228995.1 Candidatus Muiribacterium halophilum | reverse complement strand
TGGATTTTTAAATGAAAATACTTTTTATAAGATTAGATCATATAGGAGATTGTTTTTTAACATTACCTGCAATAAGAGAATTTAAAAAAGCATATCCTGAATTTTTAGTTGATATATTATGTAAAGACAATACAAAAGAAATATTTAGACTTTCAGGACTATTTAATAAAATTTACACAATAAATCTACCTTATACATGTAATTCTTATGAAAAAAAGAATTCAATATATTCTTTAATAAAAAAAACACTCAAATTAAATTCAAGTAAATTTGATGTAATTTATAATTTTAGACCAAATTTAAAAGATAAAATATTTCTAAAATTAATTCATGGAAAAGATATAACAGATTATAAACAAAAACTTTATAAAGATATAATGCATATAATAGATAGAAATTTATTAAATCTTAAAAATCAATTTCCAAAAATTAATATAGATAATAATTATTATGTAAAAATCGAAATTTCAGAAAACACTAACTTAAATCAAAAATATAATATAGAAAATAGTATTTTATTTCATATCGGCGGTTCATATATGAAAAAATTCTCAGACGAAAAAATATTAGAATTATATAAATTAATTTCATCTGATTTTGATAATGTATTAATAGTAAAAAGTAAATATGATAAATTTAAATACACAGAACAGGTAAGATTATTAGAAGTTGATAATGTAGGTGAATGGGGAAGTTTGTGCGAAAATTCACAAACTATAATAGGATTTGACACCGGACCAATGCATATTGCAGCAGCTCATGCAAAAAATATTTTCTCAATATGGGGTCCAACTTCTATAGATTATTTTGGATTAAAAGGAAAGAATGTAATAAATTATAAAATATCAGGTTATAAAAAAGATTTTATACCTGGAGAAAAATTTTCATTTGAAAAATATGACGATTATTTACAAAAAGTAAATATAGAAAAGATTTATAAAGATTTTATTGATTTGTGTTTATAATACTATAAGTTTTTATTGATTATATTTATTAATTGTAATATTATGTAATTTAATCAAAATATAAAAAATAAAATTTTATTTTATAAGGAGCAAACACATGAAAAAAACATTGTTGATTTTAGCTATATTTGTTTCAGTAGTTATTTTTATTGGATGTGGAAATTCAAATGGAGTAGAGATAGTAGATACTCAGGAGTATGAGGAAAAACAACAGCTTTTATCGGCAGAAATCCTTCCTGAAGCTGAAATTCAAAATGTAATATTTGAACATTATAAATTTAATAATTTAAATAAAGCACCAAAAAAAGCTGGTTCTTCATTAGGTGAATATACATTTCTTGTCAGCAAAAATAATGAAAGTAATATTGAGGATAAAATAGCTGAGATTGGATATGATTATATTTTTGAAACCTATGACATAAATGGGAATGTTGATAAAGATATGAGTGGTAAGATTACATATAAATATATTTGGAATAACGAGTATATAAAATGGGAAAAAAATGGATACAATATAGAAACTTACACAAACAACTGCAAATTAAGTGGAAGAGTTATAACTGGTATTGAAAATGTGGAAATTCCAGTTAAAAAAGCTAAAGTATTTATTTCAAATGATCAGGTTGGAGCAAGAGTTTTTGAAACTGATGAAGCTGGAAACTTTGAGATAAAAGTTTTTGTAAAAGGAAATACAATTTATAATGTTGTAATTCAGCATGATGAGTATGGAATGATTGAAAAAACAGTTAAAATAAGAAGAGATTATGATATGGGAAATATTGTTATGAGTATTCCAGAAGATTATGAAGAAAGAGCTACAATTGAAGGATTAGTTATTGATAGAAATGGGCAACCTGTTAAAGATGCACAAGTATATGTTACGGATCTTAATTTTGAAATTGTACATCAATATGCAACAAGTCCAACTGAAAAAAATGGTGTATTTACAATAGGTATGTTAAAAAGAGGTCAATATTATATAAATGTTAGAGCTGGAAATCTTAAAGGACACAAATATTTTGTCTTTGGACCTGACCAGATTGGACAGATTATAAATATAGGCGAATTGAAAATAATGAATTCGAAACCGGTTATTCAAGGTGTTTATATAATAAATCAACCAGCTTTACCTGGTCAAATAATAAATTTAAGTTCTATTGTAACAGATGAAGATAATGACACTATTAAGTATATATGGACAGTTACAGGTGGAAGTATTATTGAAAATGGATATCCAAATGTTGAGTGGAAATTACCTGAAGAACCAGGTATTTATAAAATAACTTTAAAAGTTGATGATGGCAATGGGGGAGTTTTGACTTCTACCCAAGAATTGAGATTATATTAAGAGCTTATATTTTATGTATAATTGTGTTTTTAGGCAAAATGAGATTATAAAACTTTGTGTTGGTAAAACAGTATTGGATTTAGGTTTTGTTCAGCATAGTAAGGATTCTGCATATAAGACAACATGGTTGCATAGAAAAATAAGTGAAGTTGCTAAAACAATTGTTGGAATTGATATTCTTGCTGATAAAATTGATAGTATTACGGAAAGTTTACAAACAAAGTCAATAAAGTGGGATGTGACTAAACTTCATGAACTTGAACTTTATGAAACCTTCGATGTAATTGTTTGTGGAGAATTGATTGAACATATTGATAATCCAAATGCAATGCTTACAGGTATTAAAAAGTTTATGAATAAAGATTCAATTTTTATAATTACTACTCCTAATCCATGGTCTTATATTAGAATAAAAAAAATAAAAAAAAATAATCTTGAAAAAAATTGGTTAAATTCTGAACATGTCTGTTGGTATAGTTTTGAAACTTTAAAAAATCTATTATTAAGACATAATTTTAAAAAAGTTAAATTTGATTATTATTTTACAGATAGTTATGAAGAGTTTTCAAGATATGGCAAGGGTATAGTTGGTATTTTAAGAAAGATAAGAAGATATTTTTGGATTAGAAAAATTCCTAAAAGAATGCATGATGGATTGTTTTTTGTTGTTAAAAAGTAAACTTCTATAAAATTTTTAGTTATATTAAAAAATCAGAAATTTTAATTATTTAAAAATTTTTTTATATATTTATAAAAAATTATACTAAAAAACAATGTATAAATGCTTTTTATAAAATAAAATTCTAATGTGTTAAAATCATATTGAAATACAATAAATATTGAAAATATTGATATTATATACAAAAATATTTTTTTTAAAGGATAATTGGGATTATATAATCTTATTCCAGCAAAATATGCAAGTATTGTTTGTGCTAAATAACTAAAAAATGTTGCATAAGCTGCTCCTGTAATTCCAAATTGAGGAATTAATATTATATTTAAACAAATGTTTAAAATCGTTGCTATTAAAGTTATAAAAGGAATTAATTTTGTTTTTTTATAATAAAATAATGGTAGTGAAAAATAAAAATAAAATATTCCTATAAAATATGAAAAGAATATTATTGAAGCAACTTTATATGAATTATGATACTGAAATGGAATAACAAGGTAAATTACTTCTTTTATCCATAAAATACCTAATGCACTTATACTTCCAATAATTAACATCCACATTTTAAATATTCCATTTATTTGTTGTTTTTTAAATTTAGAATTTTTATTTTTCATCAATTCATAATAATTAGGCTGAATTGCACGATTTATTGAAAGAGTTACAGCTTGTAAAAGCATTCCTATTTGATAGGCAAAGGAATAAAGACCAAGCTCTGAAAATGATACGAAACGCTCTAATATTAATCGATCCATAGAAGTGTGTATCATCATTGCAATTTGATGTATTACCATCGGTATACCAAATGATAATGATGTAAATATATGAGCTTTAAATAAATTTAAATCTGGTGTTTTAAACCTTTTTAATGATATTGGAAAAAAACAAATAAAATAAAAAATATTTCCAGATAAAATACCAGTTATTTTACCCAAAGCCCCTAATTTTAGAAAACATACAAAAATAATAGTAAATGTATTTATAAATAAAAATAATAGCAATTGTTTTAATGTACATTTATTATATTCTTTCATCGCTAAATTATAAGAAATATTAATCTGATTAAGGATCTGAAATGGGATTGTCCATATTATTATAATAAAATAAGGAGAAAATGGGATTTTTATATTAAAAAAATTTATTATATTATCTCCAGCAAGAAATAATAATAAGGAAAAAATAAATGTAAAAAATAATAGAAAAATGTTTATAGAAAATAAAAATTTTTGTTTTTTTTCTAATTTTTCTTTCAAATCTGCTAATTCTCTTATTTGAAATTCAGAAATTCCAAATCCTAAAATTGCAGCTAAAAAAGAAGATATAACAATTAAATATCCAGCAATACCATAATCTTGAGGTGTTAAAAATCTTGTATATAATGGGATTAAAAGAAAAGATAATAATTTTGCAGAAAATTGTCCTATAGTAAATATAATAGAACCTTTAAAAATGTTTTTAGTGATTTTATTCATTGTTTTTTAATTATCCAATTTAGCATTAAAATATTATATCATAAAAACTACTTTGAATTTTTTTTTAAAACAAAGTATATTAATAACATGAAGAAATCAATTATTTTTGTTTTAATAGGAAATCTTATTCATGGTGGTAATTCAAGATATTTAAAAATATTTAATTATCTTAATAACAAAAAATCTGATAAATACAGGTTTTATTTATATATAAATTCTGCTCTTTTTAATTTATTTAAAAATAAAAAATATATTATTTCAAGTAATAATATAGTAATACTTAGAAATGGAAATGAATTTTTAAATAAAGAAAGTGTTTTTTTTAAAGTATTGAATAATTCTTATATTTCCCGAGTTTTGTTTTTTTTCCAGATTGTATTAAAAACATTTAAAATTAAAAATAAAATATATCACTTGGGTCCTGGTGGGGTTATGATAAGTGATTTTATTAAATTCTTTTTAAAAGCTCCAGTAATTTGTTCAGCATTTCATTCAGGAGAAAATGCATTAAAAACAATAAGGACTTTTTATAAAAAAGCAGATATTATTGAAACTCATACTCCATCATTATTTGATAAAATAAAAAAAGATGGATTTAATAATATTTATCTTTCTCCTGGAACTTTTTATAATTTTACTCAAAACAAAAATCATAATTTTAACACTCAAAAGCATATTGTTTTTTCAGGAAGATTAGAAAATTCAAAAAATGTAAATATTTTTTTAAAAACAGCTGTTAAATACAATGAATTATTCCCAGAATCTAATGTGAAATTTATAATATTAGGAGATGGTTCTTTAAAAGAAAAAGTTATTGATTTTGAAAAAAAATATAAAAATATTAAATATTATGGATTTGTTGATAATACTTATGATTATTTAATTAAAAGCTCTATTTTTTATTGTTTGCAAAAAGATAAAATATCACAATCATTGACTGAAGCAATGTTAGCTGGAAATTTGGTTTTGATGAGCAAAGAAGGCGATTATAAAACTTTTAATACAAAAGGTATATTTATTGTAAAAGATATACATAATATCAATAATATATGCAATATAATAAATAATATTTTCAAACTTGAAAAAATTGAATTTCAAAATTTAAGAAAGGAAAATATGAATTTTATCGAAAAAATTGTAAATCCAGTTAATTATATATCTTTTTTTGAATCTTTATGGGATAATTTTTGAAATATTATTAGTTTGTGATTTTTATACATTTTTTCAAAAGAGTATTCTTCTATTGCAAAATTATATTGATTTTCAATTAAAACCTTTAATTTATTTGATGATTGTTTTAATGAATTTAAAACACAATCGTCTAATGTTTTTGTGTTTTTATGAGAAAACATAATACCTTTATCTTTCATTACATATTTTGATGCTTTTATATCTGAAAATATTATAAGTTTTTTTCTTAGCATTGCTTCTATTAAAACTAAAGGACAACCTTCATGTCCTTCAAAAGAAGCATGTATAAGACAATCAAATTTCGAGTAAATTTCTTCTATATTATCTAGGAAATCTATAAATCTAATATTAGACAGGTTGTTTTTTGTAACAAATTCTCTAAATTTATTTTCCCATTTTTTACCTTTTGTAATATCTTTACCTATAATCAATAATTCAGGTGTGATTTTATAATTATCTTTTATTCTTAAAAAAGTATTTAATACATTTTCAATTCCTTTAATATTTACAATTCTTCCTATCATAGCAAATTTAATAATCTTATTAGGATAATTATAGGATATTGATGGAAAATCCATTCCATTTGGAATTACTATAGGTTTTAAATAATTAGCTGTATTAGCTACTGGAGAAGATACTGCTATATTTATATTTTTATAACTAATAATATTTGTGAACTTATCATAAATTCTATAAAAATAAGCTTTCAATCCTAATTCATTATATTTATAATTTTGTAATACATGTAATACTGATATAACTGGAACTTTAGTTAAAAAGGACATAATTCTTGATATTTGATTGCTTACATATCCATGAGAATGTATAATATCAGGATTAAATTCTTTTATTTCTTTATAAAAATCAGGTATAGCTGAAAAACTGACTGAATTTATAATTTTTACTATTGAATAATCTAAAATACCTTCTAATTTATTGGAAAAATCTCCTTTTTGTGGAATTATTATTAAAACTGAATTTCCATCTTTTTTAAATCTTTCAGCTAAATTCATTAATACTTTTTCACCACCAAAAAAATTACTGCTTGAACAAACAAACATTATTCTCATTTTATCAATTTCCTTTTTTTAAAATATCCTTGTATGAATTATAAGTTATTTTTGCAATGCTTTCCCAAGAATATTTTTCTTTTAATTTAATGAAATTTTGCTTTATTATATTTTGAGTTTTATTGTTATCTTTGAAAATTTCTAATGTATTTTCAAAACAATTTAATAATGAATTGAAATTATTTTCTTCAAATACAAAATCATTGTTATCTATTACAAAAGGTATTTCTCCGCTATTGCTACCAATTACAATGCAATTATGGGCATAAGCTTCAATTATTACTCTGCCAAATTGTTCTTTCCAATTTTTTGTTGTTTTGGATGGAACTATAATTATATGCATATTATTGTAAAATTCGTTTACTTTTTCGCTATTTAAAAAACCTTCAAATTTTAAATTATCATTTTTAGAACAAATATCAGATATTATTTTTTCATCTTTTCCACTTCCAGCAATAAAAAATTTAATATTTTGTTTATTATTGAAATTTTTAGAAAGTTTTATAAAAAGATCATAACCTTTTGATAATTCAAGTCTACCAACAAATCCTATATTTAAAACATTATTATTTTTTTTAATATTATTTTCTTTTATATCTGTTCCAAGTGGTAATTTTACAAATTTATTCTTATAATTATGTTTTAACATTACATTTTTTACTTCTTCTGTCATTGGAAACGCTAAATCTGCATTTTTAAATAAATAATTTTGAAAAAAACTAAATGGAAAAGGGTATTTTTTATATATATTTTGTGCACTAAAAAAAACTATCTTTGCATTTAATTTAAGAAATTTATTAAGTATAATTGTAGAAAAAGCACAAAAACTGTATGGTTCTTCCATAATATCAATAATATCAGGTTTAAATTTATTTAACTCTTTATAAAGAAAAGGAAAGAAATAAGTTAAATTAAGTAACGGTTTTGTTTTCCAAAAAACAGCTGGTTTATGAACTTTTAAGCAAAATAAATCATCATTCTTGTAATGCTCATATTTAACCCATTTATTCATTTCAAGCCATTTATCTGGAATAATAACTCTTATATCAAGATTTTTATATTCAGAAAGAGCATAGAATCTTTTTCTATATTCAGTTACTACTGATGTATGGGATATTATCAGTACTTTTATCACTATGACTCCTTAAAATAAATATTAATGATAAGTTAAATCCAGTTACCCAATTTGCCATTATTGCAACTATTGGATCTTCTGCTATAGACATAATATTTATTGCGATTAAAGATATTATTACAAAAAATGTTAAATTGATAAAATCTTCATCTTTAGATTTAAAATAAAATGTAAAACTTGAGTAGAAAACACTTATCCAAATCCATATATATATTAATAATCCTGTAACACCATTTTCGCAAAGTATTGTTATAAACATATTAAATGCAATATTAAAAGATTTTGAATCATAAGGAATTGCAGAACCTACAAAATTTCCAACACCAATACCAAATAAAGGCGAATTTCTAAATTGACTTAAAGCATCTGTCCATAATGTTACTCTTGCAAGTAGTGAATGATCTTTAAAACTTATTATGCTTATTAATCTTTCCCAAACAGGAGGATAAAATATAATTGCTATTGTGCCAATAAGAGTAAAAAAGAAATACCAATAATTTTTTTTAAATAATGTAATCATAAATATAAATGCTATCATTAGTGAAAAAATAGAAGCTCTTGACAATGTAAGTATTAAAGAAAAAGCAATAAAAAAGAATATAATTTTATAAATGGGATTTTTTCTTTTTGTTATATAATAAAATAAAAACGGAATTACAGATATTAAATATTGTCCTGCTGCATTGGGATTACCAAAATTACCAAATCCTCTTAAATCTGTTTCTCTGAATCTTGTAAAATAAAAAGTATATATTATTATAATACTTCCAATAAAAGATGAATACAGTATTATTTTTAATATTTTATATACTTTTTCTCTTGAATCAATAATATTTAAAGAAACAAAATACATTAATGCAAATACTAAATACGCCATAACTCTTTTTGATTGTATGGAAATACTGTCAATTTTAATACTTGAGAATATATATATTATAAATAAAATTAATGGAAAATCTAATATTGAATATAATAGTTTTTTCTTTTTACCAGTTAGTTTATTAAAAATTAGAAATATAAATGCTAATATTATTAATGCATTACTTGCATAAATATTTACAAAACTTATTCTTATTGAAGGATTATATATATTTGCAGTGAAAAAAACTCCGTATAAAGCGTATATTGGGTCAAAAAGAAGTAAAAGAGTTCCTGCGATTATTATTATAAAGAACAAAGCAAATTCATAATCTTTAAAAACAATCAGATAAGATGTAATAATACATATAGTAAATATAATAGTAAATATAATAAGTTTATTTTTATTTTCGAACATTTTCTTTAAAATTAATATTATTAAATAAAAATAATACTAGAAATAATGTAATAAAAATACTAAATGAAATTATTTCATTTTTTAAATGTACAGCAATAAATGCAGATAAACCAAATACTACTTGAATTACCATAATAAAGAAATTAACTTTTTTTTCTGGAATACCTTTTATTAGCATAGAATAATCAAGATTTTTTTTATTTTTCCTAAAATCAATTAATTCAGAAAGTGGAATTATTAAAAGTAAAGCTAATGTTGTTAATTTCACATTTGAAATAATAGACATAAAACCTAAAACAGATGCAAACCAAAGTGAAAAATTAGCACCTGGCAAAATTCTTGGAGGTGAATATGAAAATCTAAATATACATAATAAAGATATGCCAATTATAAGATACAAATTTGTAAGTATTGTTTGATTTAAGTAAAAGGAAATTATTGCTAATGTAATTGTTATTAATGAATTCATTAAATAACTTGTTCCAACAAAAGATTTACCTCTATTAAATACAAGCAAAAAAAATGAAAACCATAAAAAAATAAAAAAAATATCATAATGTCCAAAAATCTCTGGTTTTAAAGAAATGCTATTTTTATACACAATAAAAGTATTAAATAATGATACTAATAAAAAAGAAATATATTTTTTTTTAATTAAGATTAGTATAAATGATGATACAATCATTACAATGAAAATTGAAGAAAAATAAAAAATTTCATTTAAAAATAAATTTTTAAATTTATCACTTATTAAAATTGTTGCAAAAAAAACAATTATTGTTGGTATTATAACAATAAAACATGTGTAATTATACAAAACTGGAGTTGGAAAGATATTATCCTTGTCTGGATAGGTTAAAAAATTAAATTTTTTTGCTAATTGATAAGATTTTTCACTAAAAAACCTTGTTAGAAAATAAGCTAATGATATAGATAATATATATGTATTCAAATCAACCTCTTATTTTATTATCAAGTTCTGATTTATATAAATTGTATATTTTTTTTGCACAATTTTCAGATGAATAATTTTCTTTTATACTATAAATTGCATTTTTCCCATATTCTTCTCTTAATTCATCATCAGATAGAAGTTTGTCTAATGCTTGCATTAAATCATCAGAATTTTTAGGTTCAACTTGAAGACCTGTTACTTTGTCAATATTGACAGACCTTACACCTGAATTAAGCTTTGTTGAAATAACTGGTTTGCCACATGCCATTGCTTCTAATTGAACAATACCAAATGCTTCAGATTTTTCAATTGATGGAAGTACAAATATTGAACATGCATGTAAAAAAACCTGTAATTGTTCATCATCTGCTTCTGGTATAAATACAATATTTTCATTTTGCATTGCTTGTGCTTTTAGAGTAGAGAAGTATGGACCATTTCCTAGTATTACAAGTGTTGTATCATTTCTTTTTAGTTTATTAAATGCTTCAATAAGAAAACTGACTCCTTTGTAATATACTAATCTGCCTGTAAAAAGTATAATCTTTTTATTTTCAAGAAATTCTTTTGTTTTTAGAACTCTTAGTTTAATTTTGCTAGATATTTTGAATTGTTCTGGAGCTATTCCATAAGGAATTATTTCTATTTTATCTAAAAATTCTGGTAAAATATCAGAGTAAGTTACATGAGCTTTTGTTGCAACAATTATTTTATCAGCTTTTTTATAAAGCTTTTTAAGCATTGGTTTATAAAACATATATGCAAGTTTTTGTGATACTATGTCAGAATGATGAGATATAAACAGTAAATGGTCTTTTTTCTTAAATTTTAATGCTATATTATAATAAAAATTAACTGAAGGATTAGGAGTGTGAATATGTATAATATCTGATTTATCTTTTAATATTTCGTAAAACATAATAAAAGAAAAAGGTGTTGAAGCAAATTCAAAAAAATTACTACATCTTTTGACTGTTAGATTATTTTCTTTTTCTTCTACAGAAAACATACTTGTATTAAATACAAGAACTTTAATTTTATTTACCCATTTTTTTAGATTATTTGAAATTGAATATATATGACTTTCAATACCACCTTTATAAGGTGGATAATATTTTCCAATTTCAGTAATTTTCATTTTATCTACCCCAATCCATTTCAATTGATCTGTTTATTTTATCCATAATATGAAGAAGTTTGTCAAAATATCCAGGTTTTGAACTTGAATTGCTTATAGCAGTAAATGAAAAAACAACTAATGATACTAATAAACAATAAAAAATTACTATAAAATGAATTTTTTTTTCTTCATATAATTTTAAAACAAATAATTTTATTTTAATTTCAAATAATGAAAACTTTCCTAGAACATTCTTATTTTTTTCTTTGTTAAAATATTTTAAAGTTGATATATTTCTTAAAAACTCAATATTTGTTCCAATAATTATACCTAAAATTAAACCTGCAAAAAATAAATACATTAAATTTTCCTTGAAATCAAATTATTTAAATAATTTGATGATTTTTTTGTTGACTTCTATTGTATCAAATTCATCTTTTAATTTCATAAAAAATACAATGTTTTTTTTAGAATAATGTGTATAATTATTAAATACAATTTTTATTTTTTCTGAAATAAACATTGGATTAAGTTTATTTAAAGGTATTATAAAAGGGAAATCATAGCATTTATCGTAAAAAAAACCAGTTTTTGATACAATAACTGGTAAATTAAAAAATAAAGCTTCAAAAGCAGTTCTACCAAAACTTTCTTTTGTTGAAACTGAAAGCAATAGATCATTTTCTAAGTATATAGATTTTACATTTTTATTAAAATTATGAAAAAACACTCTATTATTTAGATTTTCATCGATAATAATTTTTTCAAGTTTCTTTTTATATTCCATAGATTCAGTTTTATAAGGACATTCTCCATAAATATTCAAAATATAATCTTTATCTAAATATTTTAATGATAATATTGCAGTGTGAATATTTTTTAATTTTGTAATATGTCCTAATATACATATTTTTTTTGTTTTAAACATTGAATTTTTCTTTTTAAAAATATTATAGTTATTTTTGAAAAAAATTGGATTATATATTAAAACTGCTTTATTTGTAAAAAATTGACTTAAAGTATATTCTGAATTACAAATTATGTTTTTAGTGAAAACTGATAAAAAATTAAAAATATAATTAATTCCTTTTGAATTTATATCTCTAAAATGCCATATAACTTTTTTGTCATACAGAAGTATTTTTAATAATACGCTTATAATATTTGTTTTTAATCCATTTGAATAAATATATTTAAACTTTCTATTCTTTAAAAATTTATAAATTTTTAAAGAATATTTATAAAAAGAATAAAGTTGGGTTAATTTTCCAGATGTTCTTGAAATTTCATTAAAATCATCATCTGGATTTATTATTTTATATTCAACACCAATCTTTTTAAGTTCTGAACATAAAATACCCTCAAAAGGAAATATAACAACATTTATTCTATTTGAGTATAATTTTATGAACTCAAGAAGACTTTTTTCTGCCCCTCCTATAAAACCAGCTGGATTTAATATTACAATATCATTCATTAATATCTGTAATACTGCCCTGATATATTTTTAAATCCAACATTATTACAAACCATACCAATAGGCTTATTGAATATATTTCTAAAATCTTTAAGTGTTTTATTAATAATTGGTTTTGTAGTTTGTCTTAAAGAAATAATAAAAAGCAAATTATCTACTTTTGGAACAATAAGCAATGAATCTGATATATTAGATGCAGGAGCTGAGTCAATTAAAACAATATCATATTCTTTTTTCAAATCTTTAATTAGAGTATCAAAAAGTTCAGATTCAAAAAACATAGCAGGAGAAGGCGGAATAGCTCCTGAAGGAAGTATAAATAAATTTTCAATAGAAGTAGCTTTAATAAGCTGTTCTTTTTTTTCACCAAGCATTATATCAGTTAAACCGTGAAAATTATCAATACCAAAAAGTTTATGTTGAGCTGGTCTATGAAAATCAGCATCTACAATTATAGTTTTATATCCAGCCATTGCATATGTTGCAGCAAGATTTCCACAAATTAGAGTTTTGCCTTCGCCAGGTTCAGAGGAGTTTATCATTATTGCAGTGTTTTTTTCATTAATACCATTAAAGCTGAATTTTGTATTGATCATAAGCATTTTAAACTGTTCTGAAGCAACATTTTTGGTTTCATAATAAGATATCATCATTGGCGATAAACCTTTTTCGCCCTCATCTGAAATATCAGATTTTTTAAATTTAGGGATTCTTGCAAAAAGTGGAATGCCAAATTCATTTACAGCTTCTTCAGGAGATTTTACTGTTCTATCCAAATGTTCAACAAGAAAAGCCAAAGTAATTCCTGTTAGTAGTCCTGCTGCAAGTGCTATTATAAAATTAAATCTAAAATTAGGTTTTAAAGGTTTTTTAGATGAGATTGCTCTATCAATTATTTTAACCTTAGTTTTTACAGAAGATTCTTTTATTTTTATTGAATTAAGATTTTCAAGAAGCATATCATAGGTTTTTTCAGCAATATTTAGTTCTCTTTTTATAAGATTATATTCCTGTATTTTAGGAGGAAAGAGTTTATAATCTTTTTCTTTTAAATAAAGCATTTTTTCAGTAGCATTAATATCAGCTTCAATTATACTTAATTTAACTGAATTTTCTACAAGAGTACTGACAAGTTCAACATAAAAAGGATTATCTTCTTTTCTTTGAATACCTCGATTTTGAAGCTCTCTAGTAATATTTTCAGATAAAACTTTTATCTGATTTCTAATTGTAACAACTTTAGGATGATTATCTCCATAAAGTTCCATATAATTAACATGTTCAATCTCAAGATTAACAAGATGTTTTTTTAATTCTGCAAAAAACATACTTTTATATTCGTCAATAACTGTTTTTAAATATTCCTGAGGATATTCATTTTTATCAAGTTTTGAACTTATTTCATCGTTTGAAATACTAAACTTAACTTTTTCAATTAAAAGTTGTTCTTTTTTTAAACGAAGGTCTCTAATCTCAGTTTCAATTTTTTCAACATCACTTGTAATATTATAAATCACTCCAGGAACTTTCATTTTTTCAATTTTATCTTCAAAATCTTTTATTTTCCCCAAAGTTACAATCATTTGATTATCAATAAATTGTATTTTTTTAACAAACTCTTCATTTTTTCCTTCTTGAATATTGTCAGAAAATATTTCAAAAAGCTGATTTGATATATATTCACACAAAACAGGATTATGATATTTTATTGAAATGTCAAGTATTTCAGTTCCTGCAACGGTATTAACAATAATTTCGTAATTTTGAATTTGTTCAATATCCTCATTTGTAACTTTTGTTCTAATTCTATAAAACTCACTTTTGAAAAAGTTATTTAATTTATTTTGCTCATTATAAATACTTAAAATAAAATTGTAATTTTGCGGAAGATAAGCTAAATATAAATTTTTAAACTCATTAAAATTCGACATTGATAATACTTTAGTAAAAAATTCTTTAATCTGAGTTTCAAGCTGTTTAGTAACAACAGAACTTTTTAAAATTTCAATATAATTTAATAAAGACTCATTGTAACGATAAACTCTACGAGAATCATCAGTCATTGTAAAATCATCTTTTTCAATCATAACTCTGCCTTTAGATTCATAAACTGGAGTTTGATAATAAGAAAACAACATAACAAAAAAAACAATAAGTATAATGCTCTCCAATATAATGAAAAATCTTTTACCTAAAGTATGAATATAATCATGTAGAGAAAATTCGCTATTATTATTATTATTATTATTATTATTATTATTATTCATTAAAATAAATTCCTTCTTAGAATCTTAATATTATTAAGACCACTAAATATATCAGATATTTTATTAATAGTAAGATCAAATACATCAAATTTAGAACCATTATTCTTAGGAATAAAAATTACATCACCAGGTTGTATTACAGGAATATTATTAATTTTAGCTCTTTTAAAAACATTTTCAAGATTCATAGGAATTTGAGCATAAGAATTACTTTCATTATCTTTTCTAAGAATTCTGCTATATCTTAAAGCAGATCTTTGAGTAAAAGAAGCAGATAAAACAAGATCTATAACATCATTATCTTTAGAATAATAAGATTTGAAAGGTTTTTCAACTTCACCTAATACATATACAAAATCAAGCTCTTCAATAATAATTCTATCTTTATCATTAATAACAGGGTTATAAGAGGAAATACCTTTTTGAAAAGAAAAATAATCAACTTTAATTTCAGCACTATCTCGGATAATTTTAACATTATAAGTATTAGCACCTTCTTTAAGATTATCAGCCATTAAGATAGCATCACTTAACAATGTTTGAGAAGAAAAATTAAATCGCCCTTCTTTATTAACCATTCCAGAAATATTAAAAAAATTTTTATTTGAATTCAAAGAAATAACAGGATTAATAAAAACATCAGGATGAAGCTTTGAATAAATTACATCTTTAAGACTATTTTCATCATTGTTTTTAACATCAATTTCACCAATAAAAGGAAGAACAATATTACCATATTTATTAACAACAAATTTATCAGCAAATTCCTCTAAACCAAATTTATTATAAACAACAATATCAATAGAATCACCATACTCAAAAGAATGAGATATAACAATTGAAACAAGAATTAAAACTAAAATGATTTTTTTTAACATTTTTCACCCTTTTTATTTTTATAATGTATCATTAATATAATCGACAAAAGAGATTTCACCTCATAAAAAAACAATTATTACCGCAAGACTGTTTTTGAGTGGTTTGACCCCAATTTAAAAACTATTGCAGGTATTGTTATTAGTTGAAATATTATTCCTGGTATTGCTGTTATAAATGCTAAATTTATATAAATTTGTAATGAAAAATCCATATTAAGTATATTTGCAAGAATATAACTTGTTATTCCCCATATAATTCTTCCGCAAATCATTGATATAATTAGTGTTATATATATTTTTGAAAGTGTGGGTTTCACTTTATTAAATATATATCCTGAAACAAATCCGTAAGTTGCCAGTTCAAATGTCATGAGTATTCCAATTGGAATGAGAGGTGGCATGCCAAATAAAAAGAATCTTAGTAATGGAGCAATAAACCCAATTATAAGACCATAAGGCCATCCACATAAAAAACCGCATAACAATACTGGAATATGCATTGGAGTGAGCATATTACCAATTTGTGGTATTTGTCCTGTGAGAAATGGTAATAACATTGATAATGCCAGTAAAAGTGATGAGAGAATTAATTTTTTTGTGTTGTTCATAATGCTTGAAACCTCTTATTAAAGAATAAAAATTATAGAAACATATTATAATCAAATAATACTTTTTTTCAAAAAAATGTTAATGAATTTTCTTGAGTAAAAATTAAAATTATTTACTTATAAATAAATAACATGAGTAAAAAACGAAGAATTTTACCTATGTTTTGTTGACATAGGTAATTTTTGTATATCTAATTTTAGTATTGGAGGTGTTTATTTTGTCTGATTATAAATTACCTGTTCTTCCGCCAAAATTTGATTTTGAGACTAAAACTGTATTGAAACAATTAGTTAATTCAAATAGAGCTCTTGCGGAACTTAAGGGATATACTGATACTATACCTAATAAACATATTCTGATTAATGCAGTTGCAATTAATGAGGCTAAAGATAGTTCAGCAATTGAGAATATTATTACAACTCATGATGAGCTTTATAAAGCTATGAGTAGTTCAATAAATATTGATGGTTCTGCTAAAGAGGTTGTGAATTACAGGAAAGCTTTATGGTATGGATATCAACTTGTGAAAAAACACGGTTTTATTACTATAAATAATATTATTGAGATTCAGAGTGTTATAGTTGAAAATAATGCTGGCATAAGAAAGATTCCTGGTACAGTTCTTAAGAATGAGAGTACTGGTGAAATTGTGTATACTCCTCCTGCTGGTGAAAGTGAGATATTAAAACTTCTGGATAATCTTGAAAAATATATTAATGAGGATGATGATGGTTTAAATTATCTTATAAATCTTGCAATATTACATTATCAATTTGAATGTATTCATCCTTTTTTTGATGGGAATGGAAGAGCTGGAAGGATAATTAATGTTTTGTATATTGTTCTTAAAGGTCTGCTTGATAGTCCTATTCTTTATTTGAGTAGTTATATAATAAAAAATAAAGCTAATTATTATAGATTGCTTCAGGAAGTTAGAGTGGAAAATAAGTGGGAAGATTGGATTATATTTATTTTAAAAGGTATTGAAGAAACTGCATATACGACTTTGTCATTAGTAAAAAAATTTAATAACGAAATTGAAAATATGTGTGAAGAAATTAAAAATACACTTCCTAAGATTTATTCTAAAGAATTGATAAATTTACTGTTCTATGAATTTTATACAAAAATTGATTATATTAAGAAAGGACTGGATGTGACAAGAAAAACTGCTTCTAATTATCTTTCTACACTTGAAAAAGCTGGATTTCTTGTTTCTGATAAGATTGGAAAGGAAAGAATATATCAAAACAAAAGATTATATGATCTTGTAAAACATTTTCGATAATTGAATCCTTTGATTAAATGCATAATTTAGAGATTTAATAGAAATATAAAAAAACAAGATATTTTGAAGCAGGCTTATATTTGTAAATCAATGAGAATAATAAATTATTTTTTAAAAGAAAAAATTTATTATGAATTTTGTTAGGTTGAAATTGTTATCTTCATTTTTTCTGTTGTATTTTGGTATTGATTTTTTTCCTCCAGGCCATGAATATAATTTACCTGATAAATTTACTTTTATTGAACCGTCATTGATTAATTCATTTTTGTTATCTGTTATTATGGCTGTGCTTTTTTTGTCAGAAAAATCAAATTCTTTTTGCTTTGATGCGACAAAAACAAATTTATTAAATAAATTATTTATTTTTGGATCATTGAATAGTTCGGAGTTTTCAAACATTGATATTGTATAGTTATTTTGTTTTTTTATTAAATAGTTTTCTTTTACATATTTCATACTTTCTAATATTATTTTTTTTCTTATATTTTGATTATATTCTGTTATAATTGGTAATATTATTATAAATTTATATTTCTCTGCAAAGTGATGTAATGAGCTTTCCTGTAATAATATTTTTGGTGACATTTTATTTCCTGAAAGCATGTAAATTAATGAAAATTCTTCTTGTCCTGTATAGTTTTGTGGCATGTAAATAATGTATTTATAAGTTTCAAATATATTATGTATTTCTTTGGTGTACATATTGATAGTTAATGAACCACCATCTGTGATTATTGTTTTTGAATTTGAAATTATGGTTAATAATGTAATTAATAATATTAAAATAAATTTATTCATATTTACTAAATCGGTAAATAATTGATTGCTCTGAATAAATACATAAAAATCTTATTTTAGATTATATGCTTCGCAAGGTTCGATCAAGTTACCGAGTAGAATTTTTTTGTACAAAACTTACTTTTATTAATAGTAAAATAAAATAATTAATTTCCTTTAAAAACCCGCTTGAATAATTAGAATAATGAAGTGTTTTTTAATAATATTGATTGTCATTGGTGGTGTCGGACATTAGGAATGGCTAACATAGAATGTATTGAGTTTAAATTATTTAAAAAATGTTAAATTAATATAGTTTCAATTTGTTGATTTTTTTTGTTTTGATAATCAAATAATATTAATTCTGCTAATTTTCCCTCGGCAATTTCAGCTGTATTTACTTTGAATAATTTGGCTGCATTTTTTGAAGTTACTTTTTCAAGTTCGTATAAAGTAAGAATTTTTTTTGTATAAAGATTTAAAAATATATCTTTTATAGAAAGACAGCTTCCAGCGATTATATCATTTGAATTTTTCATTATATTATTTTTTTTGAAGATTTTTTGATCAAAAATATTCATTTCATAATTGTTTTTATTTATACCAATATTGTCTGAAATAAGTATTCTTTTATCTATATTTTCTTTGAATAATCTAATTAATAATGATTCGTGAACATGATTAAAATCAGCTATTATTGAAGTGTATACATTGTAATCGATTGCAGCTAATGCTAACCCTGGATTTCTTGCTGTTATTCCAGACATTGAATTGAAAATATGTGTAATTCCTTTTATGTTGTTTTTAAAGCTTTTTATTGCATTTTCATACGAAATATCACTATGACCAGCAAAAACAGTTATATTGGATTTATTTAAAAAATTTATTGTTTTTGAATCTACTATTTCTGATGATAATGTTATTAATTTTATTATATCTGAATTTTTTTGTATTAAGTTTATATCTTCATTATCTGGAATTCTTATTTTATTTTCTGGATGAATCCCTTTTTTACTTTTTTCTATAAATGGTCCTTCTATGTGTATTCCTTTTAAATTTTTGATTTTTTTTGATTTTCTGTAAATTTCAAAGAAATTTTTCATTTCATTTAGAGAAGGGGATATTAATGTTGCAAAAAATGATGTTATTCCTTCTTTAAGTAATTGTAAACATATAAAATCAAGTTCATCTGATTTTTTTAAATTATTAAATAATATATTATTTGCACCATTTATTTGAATGTCAAAAAAACCTGGCATTAATATTTTACCTTTACAATCAATATCAAATGAACATTTTATTATTTTTTTTGAGATTTCACATATTAAATTATCTTTTATGTAAATATTATTTTGTGAAATGTTATTTCTTGAAATGTTATTTCTTGAAATATTATTTCTTGAAATATTATTTCTTGAAATATTATTTCCAATGTTTTTGAAATTATAAAGTCTAATTATTTTATTATTCAACTTTCAATTCCTTTTCTTGCTTGTACTCCATTTGTATAATAATGTTTAATTTCTTTCATTTCAGTTACAAGATCTGCGAAATCGATTATTTGTGAAGTAGCTTTTCTTCCTGTTATTATTACTTCAATATTAGGTTTTCTTGATTTTAAAACTTCTATTAGTTCTTCAACTGTAAATAATTTGTAATATATTGCTATATTAGCTTCATCAAGTATAATAACATCATAATCACTTGATATAAGGATTTCTTTTATTTCTTCAAAACCTTCTCTAGCTTTTAATATATCTTTTTTTGTTGGTTCATTATATATAAAGCAGTCAAGCCCATATTGTTTTATTGTTATTCCTGATATATTTGAAAGTGATTCAAGTTCGCTATATTTCATTCCTTTGACAAATTGACCTATAAAAACTTTTAAACCAGCTCCTACTGCTCTTATTGCGAGTCCGATTGAAGCTGTTGTTTTACCTTTTCCATCTCCTGTATAAACTTGAACATATCCTTTCATAATATCTCCTAAATTGTTATTTACAAAAATAATACAAATCTAAAATATAATAGTCAAATTGAAGGTTGAGAAAAGAACAAACACTAGTGAAAGAGTGAATGGGTGAAGTGGCAAAAGAGCATAATTCTTTTTCTATAGATTTTCAAACAAAATCAATTTGACTATGAGTTATTGTAATTGTAATATTTAATAATGAAATTTTTATAATTATATTTGTCAATGTATTTATTTATTGAATTTGTCATGATAACAAGGAGAATATTATGAAAAGACTTTTTTCAGGTGCGCAACCAACTGGAACTTTACATCTTGGTAATTATATAGGTGCTATAAAAAATTGGGTTGAACTTCAAAATAAATATGATTGTATTTTTTCAATTGTGGATTTACATGCTATTACAATAGAATACAATCAAAAAAGTATGAGAGAAAAAATATTAGATTTAGCAAAAACTTATATAGCTTGTGGAATAGAGCCTGATAAAGCAAAATTATTTATACAATCTCAAGTAAAACAACATACTGAATTAATGTGGATTCTTTCAACAGTTACACCTTTAGGTGAGTTGAATAGAATGACTCAATTTAAAGATAAAGCAAAACAGCATTCTCATAATATAAATCTTGGTCTTTACTCATACCCAGTTTTACAAGCTGCTGATATTCTTGTTTATAAAGCTGAATTTGTACCGGTTGGCGAAGATCAAATACAACATATTGAGATTACAAGGGAAATTGCTAGAAAGTTTAATTTTAGATTTAATACTGATTATCTTCCAGAACCAAAAGAACTTCTCTCAAAAGGTGCAAGACTTATGGGCCTTGATGGTGATTCGAAAATGAGCAAGTCGAAAAACAACTTTATTGGTCTTGATGAAGATGAAAAATCAATTATGAATAAATTAAGAGGTGCTAAAACAGATCCTGCTAGGATTAAAAGAACAGATTCTGGTAATCCCAAAATATGTAATATGTTTGCATGGCATAAAATATTTTCTTCTGAAGAAGAGCAAAACAAGTGTTCAGATGGTTGTAAAACTGCCCAAATTGGTTGTGTTGACTGTAAAAAAATACTTTGTGCTAATATTAATAAAATTATTGAACCTATAAGACTAAAAAAACAAGAACTTGATAAAGACAATGATTATATTATTGATATATTAAAGAATGGAGCTGTTAAATGTAGCAATATAGCAGAGGAAACTATGATTGGAGTTAGAGATATTTTAGGTTTTAATATATGAATATAAAACTTAGTCCAAATAAAAATATTCATTTTATAGGAATTGGTGGGACAGGAATGTCTGGTATTGCTTCTATTGTATATTCTATGGGATTTCCTGTTAGTGGTTCTGATTCTTCTGGGAATCCGATTTTAAATAAACTATCTGAAATTGGAATTAAAATATTTAATCTCCATAATGGTGCGAATATTCCTGGTGATACTCAACTTGTAGTTAAATCAGCTGCTATTCCCGAGGAAAATCCTGAAATTTTTTCTGCTAAATTAAGAAATATACCTGTTATCAAATATGCTAAAATACTTGGTTATGTTATGGATATGAAAAAAGGTATAGCAATTTCTGGTACACATGGTAAAACAACAACAACTTCGTTGATTGCGTATATTTTGAAAAATTGTGGTGGTAATCCAGGTTATGTTATTGGTGGTGTAGTTCCTCAGCTTGGAGGAAGTTCTGCACCTGGTGAAAATGATTATTTTGTTGCGGAAGCTTGTGAATTTGATAGATCATTTCATAATATAAAACCAATGTATGCGATATTGAACAATATTGAGGAAGATCATCTTGATTATTACTCAGGACTTGATGAAATTCTTGAAGCTTTTAAAGAATTTATTCTTCAAATAAAACCTGGTGGAATTTTATTTTATTCAGTTTCAAGTGATAATATAAAAAAAATACTTCCAGATTATAAAGGTAGAAAAATATGCTATGGATACGATACAGAAGCTGATATAAAAGGTGAAAATTATTATATTGATGATTATGGAAAAACCAGATTTGTTATTAATATTTTGGGAAAAGAAAAAGTACAAGTGAAAATGCAATTATTTGGTATGCATAATGTTATCAATGCTCTTGCTGCGTTTTCTGTTTGTTTTTATATTGGTATTCCTATAGAAGATATTTTAGCTGGGATTGAAGGGTTTACTGGTGTAAAAAGAAGATTTGAAATACTTTATGACAAAAATTTTACTCTGGTGGATGATTATGCTCATCATCCGACTGAAATTAGGACAGTACTTAAATACTCAAGAAAAAAATTTAAAAACAGAAGGATAATATCGGTTTTTCAGCCTCATCAACATTCTCGTACAAGATTTCTTTTAGAAGATTTTGCAAAATCTTTTTCAGATGCCGATATAATTATTGTTCCTGATATTTATTTTGTAAGAGATTCTGAGATAGAAAAAAAGATGATTTCTTCAAAAGATCTTATGAAAAAGATTGTTGAAAATTCAGGTAATGCTTTTTATATACCATCATTTGATGAGATTGAAAAGTTTTTGAATGATAATATCATGGATAATGACTTGGTTATATTCATGGGAGCAGGAAATATAAACGAGATTGGTTATAACATAAAAAACAGATGTGAGGTCTGAAATTGAAAATTAAAGGATTGAGAAAAAAAGGAGAGTCAAAAAATTATCGTCCTCTTTATTTACAACTTGTTATTGCTACAGTTTGTTTTGTTTTAGCATTTACTATTTCAATTAGTATTATAGTAATGAAATATCAAAAAAAGATTGTGTTTAAAAACACCTTGGCTAATTTTCAAATTCTTGCAGAAAATGGAAATATTCTTTTTGAAAAAAATAATATTGTTAACAACAAACTTTTTGGTAATGAAAAATTTAGAGATTATTACAAAAATCTTGTAGTTAATATCGATTCGTTAAAAGCCGTTTCAATTCATTCTCTTGATGCTAGAATGTTGTTTTCTGAAAAAAAACAAATTGATATAGATGAACTTAAAAGGTTTTCCTATAAAGTTACATTTGAAGATCCTAAGACTTATACTTCAGAAAAAGATGGAAAAAAGAATATAGTAAATAAAAATATAATAAAACTTATTTATCCAGTAAAAGATAGTAAAGCTAAAGATTATATTTATCAGGCTGTTTTTTATGTTGATCTTGGTGAAATGCTTGTACATCATTTTTCTATGATAAAAACTATTCTCATGTTTTTATTTATAATGTCACTTTTTTATTTAGGTTATGCAATTTATTTTTTTAATAATTCAATAACAAAACCTTTAAGGAATTTTATTACTGTTGCCAAAAATATTACAAGAGGAAGGTTTAAACAAAAAGTTAGATATAAGACAAATAATGAGTATCAGGAATTTGTTACTCAATTTAATAATATGATTGATTTTTTATGGGCTTCAAGATTAGAGGATAGATTAGCACATCCATCAACTGGATTACCAACTTCTGCATCTATTGTAGAAAAAGTAAATGGTTTATTAAAAAAAGGTGATAATATAGCTTTTGGAATGATTTTTGTTGAAAACCAAGAACATTATATTCAACAATTTGGTGTAGCTTATGGTGAAAATCTTATGGGTTTTGTTACTCAGACGATTTTTAATAATGCTTATGAGATTGATCCTAATTTTTATCTTGCCCATTCTTCAGACAGTGTTTTTCTTGGGGTTTCTTCTCCTAAAATGATGTTTGATATATTAAAAAATGTAATTATTAATTTTGAATCCGAGATTGCTGCGTTTTTAGAAAGTAATAATATAAATGATATTGATTCTATTAAATTAAAAGCTGTTTGTGTTGATAATTCTGAAGGACATACAATTTCTTCTCATAAAGAACTTGAATCTATTGTTATGGAAATTAAAAGAGATAATATGACAGAAAAAATAGTTCTCATTGTTAAAACAGAAGGTTCTATTGAAAAATTTACAATGATGAATTTATTAGGTAAAACTGAAGAGGAAGTTGAAGAAGTTGTTGATAAACCAGAAGAAGTTGTTGAAGAACCAGAAGAAGTTATTGAAGAACCAGAAGAAGTTGTTGAAGAATCAGAACAAGTTGTTGAAGAATCAGAACAAGTTATTGAAGAACCTGAACAAGTTGTTGAAGAATCAGAACAAGTTATTGAAGAATCAGAACAAGTTATTGAAGAATCAGAACAAGTTGTTGAAGAACCAGAAGAAGTTGTTGAAGAACCTGAACAAGTTATTGAAGAACCAGAACAAGTTGTTGAAGAATCAGGTGAAGTAGTTGAAGAATCAGAACAAGTTATTGAAGAACCTGAACAAGTTGTTGAAGAATCAGGTGAAGTAGTTGAAGAATCAGAACAAGTTATTGAAGAACCTGAACAAGTTATTGAAGAACCTGAACAAGTTTTTGAAGAACCTGAACAAGTTATTGAAGAAAAAAAACCAGAAAACAATACAGATGAATCTAATTTGGATCAAATGTCTGAAGATGAGATTAATTCTTTGCTTAAAGATGTTGAATCAACTATTGATATTGAACCTGATTTATCTGAAGAGCTTAATTTAAAAAACAAAAAAGGTGAAAAATTTACAGATGATAATATCGAATCTCTTTTGTCAGAAGCAGATTCATTGGTAACTGGGCTAATTGATGAAAGTCAGCTAAATGATAATATTGAATTAAAAGAAAATACTCCAGTTGAAAATCTAGAATCTGAAGAAGATGAAATTTCTGAAAAAACAGTTACAGAAAATGAATTAAAAGATATGGTTAAAGATAATAAACAAGTTAAAAGTGAAGTTGATATAATGACAGATGATGAGATAAAAAAACTTTTAGGCGAAGATGAATAATGTTTAGCTGATATTTTATGCTTTAAACAAGCTTTTTAATATAAATTTTTTATAAAATCACAGTGCAAAATATCTTTTAAAATATAGACTATTTAAATAATATTAATGTATGTAACAAACCTTTGTAAATGCTAGGTTTTTTTATGGTTACAAGTGGTAAAAATTCAAAAAAATATTTTAAGATTTTTATATTGTTATACCGAAAATAGAATGAACACAAAATAATCGGAGGATATTTTATGATGGATACCTCATGTAGCAAGGTAATCAATATTAGTCATCTGTGTAAAGAAAGCACAGAATGTGCATATAAAGTGGATATAATCACTAACAATCATAATCTTCTTTATCAAACAGAGACATTAAGCCTTATATTAACTGAATTAAAGCTGAGAAGTCTTATTCTTGATGAAATAGCAATTTATGCTTTTTGCATATTACCTGAAAAGATTTCTCTTGTGATATCTATGAAAGAAGAATGTAAATTAGATCAATGGGTTAAGAAATTTAAAGCTTATATTACTAGAAACTCCCACACAAAAAAACTCTGGAAACCTAAATTTGAAATGGAAGAAATTGAAAGTTCAATGCTTTCATATAAATGTACTGAAGTTGTAAAACAACCAGAAACTCTAGGTCTTGTCAATAATTGGAATGATTATTCTCTTTCTTTTAAAGCCTGAAAAAAACTAAATTTATATAAATAGATTCTTCAAAAAAGCCTTCATTTAATTGAAGGTTTTTTTTCTTGCTTTTAAAAGATATTTTCCGTAATATATATTGAACCCTATGAATTCTTTTTCAAAAAAATTGGAGGTTTGAGAATGATTGTCAAAATTGAAAAAAACATCTGTACAGTTTGTGGAAGATGTGCTGAGATATGCCCAGTTGAAGCTATTTTTAAAAAAGATGAAAAATATGTCATTGACAATAGTTCTTGTATTAACTGTCTTGCATGTGAAAAAGAATGTCCTGTAAATGCTATTGTATGGGAATATAGCGATGAAAATACATCTGAAGCTTCTGAAGAATGTGATTGTGATTATTGCGAACATTCAAATGAAGATAACGATTGTTTAATAGATAGTTCAGAGGATTTTTGTGACAGTAATAAATGTAATAATAAAGTGTTTTGTAAGTTTGATAAAAAAGTTGACAATGTTATTAAACACATTTCTCCTAAAAAGAAAAAAAAGATTATAAAGTCGTTAAGACATATTGTTGAAGATGTTGTTGCACCGGTTGTTGAAAAAGCTTTTTTATTGTTTATTGATGGTTCTGAAAGATTATTTAAAAAAAGAAAATAAGAATAGAATAAAGCGGTATGTGGAGCGTATGAAAGCGGTATAAGTGCGGGAGTGTAAACTAATGAAAATATATATATTATCTTTGTTTATTTTATTCACTAATATCATAACATTTTCCCAAATCCCTTTGGTATATTCTGATTATATTTCTGATTTATCTAAAAAAACTGAATATAAAAAAATTTATCCTGCAACAAATTTTATTCCTAACTTTACTGAAAATAAAATTCCAGAACAAATAACTTATGCTCAGGCTTTAGAAGATTTGCTTCATTTTTCATATTTACTCGAAAATGCTTATGCAGGTTTTGATTATTTTGAAAAAAAAGGTGTTAATTTTAAAGAAAAAATAAATAATCTAAAAAGCGATTTTTCTGTAAAAAGTTCAAATTTAAAAGTAAATGAATTAGAAAAACATCTTGCAGGCATAATGAAAGGTATAAATGATGGAAATTTTGCGATAATTGGTAATAAAAACTGGAAATTCTATAAAAGAAAAAATTCTTATCTTTCTGAAATTCTCATAGAAAAGTTTTATGATAATAGTTATATTGTTGTAAATTCAGCTGTTGATAATGTACCTATTGGAAGTAAGTATATAGGCTCAGAGAATAATCTTTTTAAAACTCTTTCTCCAACAGGTAAAAAACATTATCTTATTGGAAAACTTTCTGAAAATCTTGAAGGATTTATGGATGTTGATTTTATTATAAATGAAAAAAAATGGAATATTTCTATACCTCTACATTCAAACTGGTCTGGTGAATATTATAATCAAAATACAAAAAATTCTTTTTTCAAAACTAACAATATTAACGGAATTAGACTTAGAAATTTTACAATAATGGATAAAAATTACAATACTTTAAAAAAATCTGCAAAATCTTGGGCTGATTCAATGATTTTTGATGATAATATTATAATTGATTTATTTAATGCTAAAGGTAGCGAAGGTATTATTGAAGAATTCACACAAGCACTTAATGGTACTTGGGCTGATCCACAGTATATAGCTTATCTTTATTCACCAGCTACAGTTCAAGCAAACAATGTTACTTCTGATAAATATATTCCTTATATTTCTGATTATCTTAATAAATTTAAAAAACAATATGAAAAAATGATAAAAGAACCTACTAGAGAATTTAAACTTGATTTTAGATTGCCTAGGACGAGAAAAGATTTTTCAGGCAAAGTTATAGCTCTTGCTAATAGAAATACTGTTTCAGGGGCTGAGGATGCTTTAATGATAGTCAAAGAATCCTTTAAAGATGTTATTGTTGTTGGTGAAAATACAGCAGGACTTGTTAATTTTGGTGAAGTTAGATATTATCAGCTTCCTTTGAGTAAAATATGGATTGCAATTCCAAGTGTATTATTCATAAGCGATTATAAAGAGGGTGAAGGGGTTTTACCAGATTTATGGCTTGATTGCCCAGATCCTGTAGGTGAAGTTGCAAAATGGATATCTGATCCTGATAATTATGTATATAATTTTTCTTGTGCATTACCTGATTCAGAAAAAAAACTTATAAATAATTATATGTCAGATTTTATTGAGTTTTTATTTTCTCCTAATCAAAAATCAATGCTTGATAATTTAGAATATTTAAGAACTAATTCTTTTGATACAGAAAACGATATTAAATTTAAAGGAACTGCAACAATAAGCATTTTTTCAAAAAAGAATTCTCAGATAACAGGGATTGATCCATTTATTAAAAAATCAGGCAGAGGAAGTCTGAAGTTTAAAAACTCTGATTACACTGATGTTTTTGAACTTGCTTTATGGAAAATCCCAGACAACATGGATAATATATCAATAAACTATTCTGTAAAAGCAAATAAACTTGAAACCTCTTCTTATAATAATTCATATGGAGCATTTCTTGCAATTATCGGACAAGATAAAGATGGAAATATAATATTTGAAAAAAAAGATTATAAAGGAACATTTGACTGGAAAGATGATAATTTAACAATTAATTTAAAAGAAAAAAACATAATAAAGGCAATTTTTATAACTGGAAACTTTCTTTCAGGAACAATTTATATTGATGAATTAAAACTCAATATGTTGTCAGTGAAATAACAAAAAAAATATACTTCTTCGTGAATTTTTTGGGGTTTTTGTCTGTTTTTTTAGTTTTTTTATGTATATTACATTCTTTTGAAATTATAGCTCATTACAATTACTTCTCTTAAATCATTCTTGGTGTTTTTGATTAATGTTCCCTTAGTGAAAATAGGTTTTACTTTAAGATAATTATATATTTTTTTATAAATTTTTCTTCGTTAATTAATAGATCTTCATAAAATAATTCTAATATATTGCTTTTAATATCAACCAAAAAACAATAAATAAAGAAAAGAAAAAAATAAATAAAAGGTAAAAAAGGAAAAAAGATAATATAAAAAAACTGGAAATTGAGTCATATTAGTCAGAAATTATATTTTTTTTGAAAAAGCTAATACATTTCCATCAAGATCGGTTCCATATCCAACAATATCACCCCAATTTCTTTTTATAGGATCACTTATTTTGTTTCCGCCATTTTTTTCTAGTATTTCAAGGTATTGTTCAGGGCAGTCAACATAAAAATACAACTCACATTTTATACTTTTCTCATCTGCATGAATCACTTTATTATCAAGAATATTGGATATACCTGTTTTTGGCATAATTCCAATTGATATTCCTTCAATCTTAAACTCAGTCATTCCAGGAACATCAAGAATTGGATTAATTTTAAAAACCTGTTTATAAAAATCTCTGCTTTTATTCTGTTCTTTAACATAAATTATAAACATTCCCAATTTCATAAAAAATCCTTTTTAATTTTATTACAAAAACGAATTTTAGATTTATTCAGTTGGTTCAACTTTTGCCGGTTTTTTTGGTCTATATTTTTTAAAGTTTTTTCTTGGTATTTTATTAGTTTTTGGTGTTTCAGTGTTTTTTTCATCATTCATTACAGTTTTTATATTTGTTTTTACTTCTGCTGTTTTATCTAAAACAGGTTTATTAATGTTTTTATCAGTTTTTTTGAAATTAGTTTTATGATTTTTAGGTTTTTTAAAAACTTTATTATTATTTAAGTTTGGATTCTGCTTTTTCACATTATTATTATTGTTGTTGTTGTTATAGTTTCCATTCTTATTTTGAATATCAGTTTTATCATTTTCTACAACACAAATAAGAGGGGATGAATAGTTATTATTATTTTTTACAATATCATTTTGAGGTGTAAAAATCTCTTTTAAAGTTCTTTTTCTTATATTATCTGAATGTTTTCTTAATTCGTCGGGAATTTTATAACCGTTTTCAAGGCATGCTACAATAGTCTGAATACCATTTATTCTTGCAGTTTTAAGAGCTGGTTTTATATCAGTATCTTTAGAGAAAATCATAACTTTATCAACAAATTGATTATAAGAAACATGAGCTATATCAAGACCAATAAGCATATCAACCTGTTTTTGTACAATAACAGGAGAACCATCCATATGTAAACCTGTTATTTTAAGTTCGCCAGCTCGAACTGCCATAAAATCTTCGCATGCAAGCACATCAAGAAATTTTTTGTTTTCTGTATAAAAATTTGCTAAATCTTTTTGATTTTCATAATAATATTCTTTGAATTTATCAACTTGAGTTTTAGATAGATTTTTCCTTTCTGTAATTGTTTTATATAAATCAGTATGCTCAAAAGGATAAGATGTATAAAAGAATATTCTGTATATTTTTTCAGTTTCCATAAGAAATGAAGAAAATAATTTTACAAGACTTTTTGGGTCATTAAAATTAAATACTCTATTTCCAGTTTGTTTTTGAGAAAAATATATATCTTGTTTGAAATTTTCCCAATCAACAAAAATTGCAACTTTTTCTAATTTTTCCATGAAAAATAATATACAGTAATATTAAAAAAAGTTCAAGAAAATTCTATTTAAAACCAGTTTAATGTATTTATTTCAAGGTGTTCTGTTATATTTTGTGATACTTTTAGAACTTTATTATCGTTATTTAGAAGTATTTTTGTCCAACCAGTATTATTATGTTTGTAATCCCATAGTTTATCAGCATTATTTTCAAAAAGTCCGCATAAAAAAAGACAAATTGTAGTTCCATGACCAAAGTAAGCGGTAATTATGTTTTCTTTTAATGTATTAAATATAAAATTAGTAATTCTTTTTTGAGCTTCAATAAATGTTTCAGCTTTATCAATAAAAAAAGATGTAGGATTATTATCCCATTTTTTTCTAATAGATTCATCCATAAAAATATCTGATTTTTTCTTTCCTTGCCATACACCAAGATTCATTTCACGTAATTTTTCAGATTCAAAGAAGTCTTTTTTCATTAAATTAGCAATTATACCACAAGTCTGTTTAGCTCTTAATGAATCACTTGTAAAAATATTTTCAAAAAGAATTGATTTTTGAAGAAAATATTCACCAAGAGATTTAGCCTGCTCAAAACCTCTTTTTGATAATGGAAAATCCTGATGACCTTGAATAATTCCAAGTTCATTACCCTCTGATTCACCATGTCTTATTAAATATAATTCTTTCATAAATTAAATTTACATATTTGTTTTAATTAAGTCAAACTTGATTTAATTTGATTTTTCTAATATTTTATAAATGTATAACTAAATTTTATATGATATACTGGGAGATAAACTATGAGTGAAAAATTATCAACATTAGTAAATTCAGAAATTGGAAATCTTGAAGCTGTAATTCTTCATCGACCAGGTCCTGAAGTTGAAAATATGACTCCAGAGAATGCTGAACGAGCTTTATATAGTGATATTCTCAATCTTCCTGTTGCTTTAAAAGAATATAATCAATTGCATAAAATTCTTGATAATGTTTGTAAAGTTTTTTTTGTACAAGATCTTCTTGAAGAAATACTTGATAACGAAAAAGTTAGAGAACAGCTTATTTTTCAAATTTGCGAAAATGAAAATATTGCAGATCTTGATGATGAACTTTATTCTATGGAACCTAAAGAATTGTCCAAAAAACTTATAGAAGGCGTTGTTCTTGAAAGAAATACTATGACTAAGTTTATGAGTAATGAAAGATATTCTCTTAAACCTCTGCATAATTTTTTCTTTACTAGAGATGCTTCTATTACTGTTAATAAAAAAATTGTTATTGGTAAAATGAATGGGCAGGTAAGAGATAGAGAATCTATTATTATGGATTATATTTTTACTTATAGTCCAAGAATTGATACTAGAACCATAAATCCAGTTAAATATGATGATTTTAATGCTAATATCAATATTGAAGGTGGAGATCTTCTTATTGCAAGAGAAGATATTCTTCTTGTTGGAATGGGTCCGAGAACTACGAGTCATGGAATTGATTTTCTTGTTGAGAGATTTAAAGAAAAAGCTGGTAAAAGACATATTATTGTTCAGGAATTACCAAAAACTCCCGAATCTTTTATTCATCTTGATATGGTTTTTACTTTACTTGATAGAGATAAATGTATGATATATGCTCCTGTTATATTGTGTGATAGTAGATTTACAACTGCTCATATTACTATTGATCATGGAAAAGTTAAATCTATTGTTCATGAGGAAAATATTTTGTCAGCTTTAAAAAAACTTGGTATGGATTTAAAACCTATTTTTTGTGGTGGTTCAGATCCTTGGATTCAACAGAGAGAACAATGGCATAGTGGAGCTAATTTCTTTTCAATTGCTCCTGGAAAAATTATTGGTTATGAAAGAAATATATATACTATGCATGAACTTTCAAATAATGGTTTTGAAATAATAAAAGCTTCTGATTTTAAAAAAGATAGTATAAATTTATCAGATGATAGAAAAATTTTATTTACAATTGATGGTTCTGAACTTGCAAGAGGTGGTGGTGGTTGTAGATGTATGACAATGCCAATTAGAAGAACTGATATTGAAATATAAAAACGGTTTAAATGCTGTATAAGATATTGTATAAGACCTGTACAAGCACTGTAAAAGAGTTTTAAAAACGCAAAAAATCAGTATGCGGTATTAATCAAAGAAATTGAAATTTTTTTAATTAAAAAAAACAGTAGCGCAAAACATGGTTTATGTTATATAATTAGTTTAATATCTTTATTCATTAGAATAAACAGGAGGATAAAATGAAAAAAGTTTTTACGATTTTTATCGCTATTATTGCTTTATCTATATTTGCTCAGGCTACAAGTATAGAAGTTAATACTTATAGTGCGATAAATAAATACTGGGAATCTGCTGATGCATTAACTTCTGGTAATAATGCAGAGTATCAAAAAGCTTTTAATGCTATGAACAATGAACTTGATAAACTTGCTGAAGAAATTTCAAATGACAGTGACAAATTAAAGGAATTTTCAGAAGTTTATAAAACTTTACCTGAAGAAACTAAACATATTTTCAATAGTATGATTTCTGAAATAGTTGTTACTAGAGCAGGTGAAGAATTATTTCCTGGTTATGGTTATGCTGAACCTGGTTTTTATTACAGAAAAGGTGCAGAAGAAAAAAAAGAACTTCTTCAAAAATATTGGAAATCTGAAGAAAGAACTTTTGAAAAAAATTCAAGACATAAATTTTATGTTGAATTAAAACTTTCTACTAGTATGAATCAGAGTGCTGAAGCTGGTGGAAAAATTGACGGTTTTGATGTAAAAGGCGTTTTTGGTATGGAAATCAATGGAGAATTCAAACAGGTTGCTGAAGTTGAATTTTCTAGTAAAGATACTCTTAAAACAAAATGTGTTGTTGCTTATGAAAAAAATAAAGTATGGTATGAACTTTACAAAGCCCCAAAAGGTTTCTGGGATTTTCTTCCATGGACTAGTATTAAATGGCAGAAAGCAGGAAGTACTTATGTAGTAGTTGAAGAAGCTACTGAAACTTCAGTTATGGTGGAAGTTAATAACTTATAATTTTTAATAAAAAATAGTTTAAAATTAAAAGCCGGCTTTAAGCTGGCTTTTTTTTATTGACTAAATCTATAATCACTGATAAATTAATTTCACAATTCCACTTTTTTTAAAAGAAAAATTTAAATTGTAATTCAGATGAACACAGGAGAAACACGAATGAAGAATGATGTAAAAAGAATCAGAAATCTTGCTATTATTGCCCATGTTGACCATGGTAAGACTACACTTGTTGATGCTATTTTTAAACAGTCTTTTGTAAAATCTAAAAAGGATGGTCCAGATGAAAGACTTATGGATAGCAATGAGTTAGAAAGAGAAAGAGGTATTACTATTTTTTCTAAATCTGCTAGTGTGCATTATAAAGATCATCTGATAAATATTGTGGATACTCCAGGACATTCTGACTTTGGTGGTGAAGTTGAAAGAATATTACATATGGTTGATGGAGCATTGCTTCTTGTGGATGCTGTTGATGGACCAATGCCCCAAACTAAATTTGTACTTAAAAAAGCTCTTGAGCATGGTTTAAGACCTATTGTTGTTATAAACAAAATGGATAGAGCTTCTGCAAGACCAAGATTTGTAGAAGATAAAATATTTGATCTTTTTGTATCACTTGGAGCTGATGATAAACAATGTGAATTCCCAATTGTTTATGCTTCTGCAAGAGATGGTTGGGCTGCTACTAGTTCTGAAGGCCCAGTTGATAATGTAGATGAACTTTTAGATCTTATTATTGAACATATTCCACATCCTGAGACTGATAATTCCAGTGCTTTTAAAATGCTTATATCAAATATTGCGTATAATCCTTATATTGGACAGCTTGCTTATGGAAAAATCCTTTCAGGCGAAGTAAAAAGTAATGAAACTCTTTATCTTTATAAAGAAAACGGTATGAAAATACCATTTAGAGCAGTTAAAGTTCTTCATTTTGAAGGTCTTGAAGAAGTTGATGCAAAAACTGCATATATCGGAGATATTATTTCTATTGCTGGCATTGATAAATTTGATATTGGAGATACAATTTCAAACTCAGACAATATCTTTCCACTTGATAGAATAAAAGTTGAAGAACCAACTATTTCAATATTCTTTTATCCAAATAATTCACCTTTTGTTGGGAAAGATGGAGAATTTGTTACTTCAAGAAAACTTGCTGAAAGACTTAAAAATGAGTCTAAAGGCAATGTTAGTCTTAAAGTTGAACAAGGTTCAAATACAGATGAATTTAAAGTTTCAGGAAGAGGAACTCTTCAGCTTGGTATTTTGATTGAAACAATGAGAAGAGAAGGATTTGAAATTGAAATCTCAAAACCAAAAGCAATTTATAAACAAGTTGATGGAAAACTTCATGAACCTTTTGAAGAAATAATTATTGACACTGAAACTCAATATGTTGGTTGTATAATTGAAGAATTATGTAGAAGAAAAGGTGAAGTTGTTACTTTACAAAGTGATGATGGTATTTATACTCGAATTGAATTATTAATTCCAGCAAGAGGACTTATAGGATTCTTTGATGTTTTCATGAGTTTGACTAGAGGAACAGGACTGCTTAATCAGTCTTTTGCAGGTTATTTTCCTTATAAAGGTGAACTTGATAAAAAAGCAAGAGGTGCTCTTATTAGTCATGAAACTGGAAAAGTATCAGGATATGCACTTGTAAACCTTAAAGATAGAGGAATTTTCTTTGTTGAACCTGGTGATGAAGTATATACAGGTATGGTTGTTGGAGAACATACAAAAACAAATGATCTTAAAATAAATGTTAGTAAAGAAAAGAAACTTACAAATATGAGAGCTTCAGGTTCTGATCATTATGAAAAGTTTCCACCAAAAGTTATAATGTCTCTTGAACAGTTATTAGATTATATTAAAGATGATGAAATGCTTGAAATTACTCCTAAACATATTAGAGTAAGAAAAAGAGATAATGGAGATAGTCCTAAATATATTCAAAATAGAAAATAGTTTTTGCCGATAACCAATTAGATGTATATAATTAATATTATTAATTGTAATTTGTAACTCTATAAAAGTTACAAATTACATCTAATGGGTTATAATGAAAAAGCAAACATATTTTAATATATTAGCATTAATATTTTTCTTTTATATTATTTTTATATTATCTTCATG
>JALOAD010000022.1 GCA_023228995.1 Candidatus Muiribacterium halophilum | reverse complement strand
TCTTTTCCTCATAGAGTTCTTGAATATTACAAAGATGGACTTGTTAATTTTGTTGATTCTGAAAAAATATCAAAAGCTAAATTAAAAGTTGTTCTTGATTATTCTTTTGGAAGTGCTTCAAATTTTTTCCCATCTATTCTTTCTGAGTATAATCTTGATATTATTGCATTAAATTCTTATGAAGATCCTAAAAGATTTATTAGGGATAAAACGAGTTTTGATGCTGAATATAAAAGACTTGGAGATATTGTAAAATCTCTTTCTGCTGACATTGGAGTTATGATGGATTCTGGAGCTGAAAAAATATTCCTTGTTGATGGTGACGGTAATAAGATAGGACGAGGAGATTCTCAGGCTGTTATGGTTCATACAATATGTAAAAATAAACCTGGTTGTAAGGTTGCTGTTCCGATTAATTCATCAAAAAGAATTGAAAAAATAGCTAGAGAAAATGGTTGTGAAGTTATTTATACTAAGATGTATAATAGAAATATGATGCAGGCAGCAGAAATAAAAGGTGTTAAATTGGTTGCAGACGGTGAAGGAGGATTTATTTTCCCTGAATTTATGCCTTGGTTTGATGCAATGGCGAGTATTTCTATAATTCTTAATCTTGTTGCTGATAAAAAACTTTGCTTTAATAATATACGAAAAAATTTCCCTGAAGATTTGAGAGTTCATAAAAGAATTCCTTGTGATTGGTCTGAAAAGGGTACTGTTATGAGAAATATTATGGAACATTCAAAAGATCTTGATATAGAACTTGTTGATGGTGTAAAAATTAATATGGGTAAAGATGCTTGGGTTCTACTTATTCCTGATTCAGATAAACCATATTTTAATGTTTATGCTGAAGGTAAAGATAAAGTTGAATCAAAAAAAATAGCTGAGGATTATAAATTAAAAGTAAACGAATGGAAAAAATAAAACCAATAACTAATCCGAAAAACAATTTTATCAGATTTATTAAAAGTCTGAAAAAAAAGAAAGTAAGTGAAGAAAAAGAAAAGTTTCTTTTGGAAGGTATTAACAGTATAAACGAAGCTTTAAAAAGTGATATTGAAATTCCTTATTATATTTACTCCCTTGATCTTTTTAAGGTCAAGGGTGGTAAAGAACTTTTTGATGATTTATCTAAAAGAGGTTCAGAGCTTGTTCTTGTAGCGGAAAGTGTATTTAATAAACTCTGTGAAACTCAAAATCCTCAAGGGATAATTGCTGTTCCGACAAGACTTAAATGGGATGATAATAAAATTTTTACCAAAAATAGATCGTTTATTATTATTCTTACAGGATTGCAAGATCCTGGAAATCTTGGGACTATAGTTAGAATTTGCGATGCTCTTGCTCTTGATGGCATTGTAGTTTCAGAAGATACAGTTGATCATTATAATCCAAAAACTGTTAGATCAACTCAAGGTGCTATATTTAGAGTTCCAATATTTAAAACTGAAAACATCAGAGATTATCTTAAAAATCTTAAAGAACATGGATTTTGTCTTATTGCAACTACACTTGGTGAAAATACAGAATATTATGAAAAAATAGATTATACAAAGTACAATAAAATCGCTCTTATAACAGGTAATGAATCTAATGGAATTCCTGCGGATATTTGTGAATTATCGGATTTAAGGATTAAAATACCTATTTTAGGCGACATAGAATCTTTGAATGCTGGTGTTGCAACTGGAGTATCGGCTTATGAGATAATGAGACAGAAAGACTGGAGGATATAAAGAATGAGTATTGAAAACACTAGAGAACAGTTGATTTCTCTTATTAATTCGGCTTTGGATATTGATGGTCTTGAAAAAATCAGAGTTGATATATTTGGTAAAAACGGTGAATTGAACAAATTAAAAAGAGAAATTGTCAATATTCCTGTTGAACAAAAAAAACAATATGGTCAAAAAATGAATTCTATTAAAACTGATGTTGAAAATTCTTTTGAAAGCCAAAAAAATGCAATTGAAATGAAAATTCTTAATGAAAAAATAGCAAAGGAAAAAATAGATGTGACTTTACCTGGACATTATGTTCGTTCTGGAAGTATGCATCCAGTTACTAGAGTTTTATATGAACTTTGTGAAGTTTTTAAAACTTATGGTTTTAGTGTTGAAGATGGTCCTGAAATAGAATGTGAAGATTATAATTTTGATAAATTAAATATTCCAGCAGATCATCCAGCAAGGGATATGCAGGATACTTTTTTTATGGAAAACGGATATGTGTTGAGAACTCATACATCTCCGGTTCAAGTTAGAACAATGCTCAATAGCAAACCTCCTATTAAAATAGTATCTCCTGGTAGAGTTTATAGAAAAGATGATATTGATGCTACTCATACACCGATATTCCATCAGATTGAAGGTCTTTATATAGCTCAAGGAGTTACTTTTGCTGATCTTAAAGGTATTTTAATGAGATTTTTAAAAGATTATTATGGAGAAAATACCCAAGTTAGATTTCAGCCTTCTTATTTTCCGTTTACAGAACCTTCAGCAGAAGTTTATATATCATGCGTTGCTTGTCATGGAGAGGGTAAATCTCATTGTCCAGTTTGTAAAAATACTGGATTTATTGAAATAATGGGTTGTGGAATGGTTCATCCTCAGGTTCTTACAAATTGTGGCATTGATAGTGAAAATTACTCTGGATTTGCTTTTGGAATGGGTATTGAAAGAATTGCTATGCTTAAATATAAAATCAAAGATATTAGATATCTTTATGATAATGATATGAGATTTCTTAAGAATTTTGTTAGATAAGTTTTAATATTAGGAGGAAAAATTGAAATTAACATATAAATGGCTTAAAGAATTTATTGATATTCCCGTATCAGCAGAAGAATTGAAAGAAATATTTCCCAAAATTGGGCTTGAAGTTGATGATTTTTATTATCTTGGAGAAAATCTTGAAAATGTTGTTACAGGATATGTTGAAAAGTGCGAAAAGCATCCTGATGCAGATAAACTTTCATTATGTACAATAGATAATGGTAAAGAAAAAGTTCAAATAATATGTGGAGCTTCAAATGTTGGTGTTGGTAAAAAAGTTGTTGTAGCTAACATAGGTGCTAATTTGCCTGGAAATTTTCAAATAAAAAAAGCAAAACTTAGAGGTGTTGAATCTTTTGGAATGCTGTGTTCTCTTAAAGAACTTGGTCTTGCCGATAAATCTGATGGAATAATGATTTTACCTGAATGTACTCCAGTTGGAGTTTTATTTAAGGATTATTATGAGCTAGATGATTATGTTTATTCACTTGAAACTTTTGCAAATAGACCTGATCATTTGGGAGTTATGGGTATTGCAAGAGATCTTTCTGTTTTTTTTAATATTCCATATAACAATAAAAAAGAATTTATTAATGTTAAATCAGATAAAAATGAAAATATATTTGAAGTAAAAATAGAAGATAAAAATGCTTGTCCAAGATATGTTGGTAGATATGTTGAAGGAGTAAGTGCTTTAGAATCTCCTGAATATATCAAAAGAAGACTAGTAGCATGTGATATTAGATCTATAAATTTCCTTGTTGATATTACAAATTATGTAATGCTTGAAACAGGTCATCCAATGCATGCTTTTGATGCTTCAACTTTTTTAGATAAAAAAGTAATTATAAGATATTCAGAAAAAAATGAATTTTCAGCTTTAAATGAAAATAAATATAAATTAAATCAACATGATCTTGTTATAGCAGATTCCAAAAAACCTGTTGCAATTGCAGGTATAATTGGTGGAATTGAGTCTGAAGTAAAAGAAAAAACTGGAGCAATATTTCTTGAATCAGCTTGTTTTGAACCAAAAGGTATTGCAAAAACATCAAAAAAAATAGGTTTAAAAACAGATTCTTCTTCAAGATTTGAAAAACATGCTGATGTTAATATGGCTGAATATGCTATTGATTTAGCAAGTTATTTATTAAAAAAACACGGTGGAGATAATATTATGTTTTTTAATAAAATAGATAATTATCCATTAAAAGAAGAAGAAAAAACTGTTGTTTTTAATGTTGAAAAAATAAAAAAATATATAGGTTGTGATATTCCTCAAGAAAGAATTAATGAAATTATTGAAAGACTTCCTGTTGATAGACTTGGTAAAAATTTATTCAAAATACATTCATGCAGAAAAGATATTAATTTAGAAGTTGATATAGTTGAAGAAATAGCTAAGTTTTATGGTTATGATAATATTGAGGCAAAAGATATAAATATAGAAGCAATTCCTTATTATAATAAACTTTCACTTTATTTTGATTTTTCTTTCAAATTAAGTGATCTTGGTTTTAATGAAGTTAAAAATTTTAGTCTTGTAAATAATAAACAACAAAATTCTCCAGCTTTAATCAATCCTCTTAATGAGGATATGGCTTTTATGAGAACTCAAATGTATAAAGGACTTCTTAAAAATATTGAATATAATTCCAAAAGAGGTGTTGAAAATCATTTTTATTTTGAAACTGGTAAAGTTTATTTGAATAATAAAAATTCATATAATGAAAAATATGTTATTTCGGGTATTGCATCAGGTAAAGCTTTTAAACATCCTCAAATTTCAGTTGATGTTGATTATTATTATTTAAAAGGAATAGTTGATAATATTTTAAACAGTTATAATGTTGAATATTCAAGAAGTGAACAAGTTGAATTCCTTCATCCTGGAATGTGTGCAAAGATTATTTCAAATGGTAAAGAAGCTGGATTTGTTGGTAAACTTCATCCTTCGATTCGTTCAAGATTTTTTAATGAAGTTTATTATTTTGAGATTTATCCTGAATTTTTACAAGCAAAACAACAAGATTATATAAAGGAACTTTCTATCTATCCAGGTTCTAAATTTGATTTATCTCTTATAGTTCCTGAAGAAGTTGATTATTCACAAATAAAAAATACAATATCAAAGCTTAATATAGATGATATTGAAAGTATGACTATGTATGATATGTTTAAGGGTGGTAAAATTCCTGAAAATACAAAAAGTCTTACTTTTAGGCTTATATTTTCTAATGCTTCAAAGACTTTGAGTGATGTTGAGATAAATTTGCATATTCAAAATATACTAAATGCTTTAAAAAACATACAGGTTACATTAAGAGCTGAATAATAGTTTTTAAACAAAGGTGATTATATGAAAAAGGGTTTTTCAATAGTTGAAATAATGGTTGTACTTATAATAATGAGTATTCTCACCTATGTATTAGTTCCTAATTTATTAGCTTATCTTGAAAGAATAAAAGCTGATAAACTCGAACTTGATATTTTTGCGTTTAGAAAAGAAGCTACATTATTTTTTGAAAAAAATGGACATTGGCCAGGAAAACTTAATGATATTATGGCATCTGGAAGTGGAAAACTTTTATCACCGTGGAAAACTCCATATAAAGTGGAAGGACCTTTTATAACTGTTGAAGTTCCCAAAAAATCAAATGTTTATATGGGTTCTGCGAATGCTATTGAAGCTTCAAATGGCAAGCTTAAATTTTTATTAAAAGAAATATTTGTTATAGCTGAATACGGTAATATAACACATAAAATATTCCCGATAAAAATAAGTTCTAATTCACCATATACAAACGGCGCTGACATGATGACGCAGTTAACAAGACCAGGGTCATATCCGTCATATATGCTTTTTTATTTTACTTTTTCATCAATAGATAATTCAATGCATGCTATAATGTCTGTTAATAAACCTGGAGAAACTGGTCTTATATCAGATTATTCGCTTAATAAAGTATCTTTTGACAATATTAATCCGGTTTTTGTACTTTATAATTCATTTTATAATACAATTACGAAACAAATTTTTAAAAATACTATAACAAATACTTATTCAGGAGCAGTTTTTACAATGGATATGGAAAAAAGCTGGAATTTTAAATTTAATGTTGAAAATTTTTTATCTTCTGGAGATTGTTATATTGGATATCTTTCAGGTGATATAAAAAATATAAATAAATTTGGGAATTCTGGTGGTAGCGATGAGTATATAGGCAAGGAGATTGAATTTGCGTATTTTTATTAAAAAAGCTTTTTCTTTAGTAGAGATTATGATTGTTGTAGTTATTATTTCTATACTTGTAACTACTATGATGGCGAATTATTTTGGTATTTTAAATAAAGTAAAAGAAAAACAGCTTTTATCAGATCTTAATGCATTAAAAAAAGGCATAATTCAATTTAAAAGTCAATATGGGCATTGGCCAGAAGATCCAGCCGAAGTTGTAAATAAAGGTATTGTGCGTTGGGGAAATAAAAAATTCTATAAAACACTTATAAATAAATTTGGTTATCCTTATGTTATGAAAGAAAATATAACTGGAAATATTATTAGCACTCTATTTGCAGATAGTGTTGGTGGTACTCATGAAGTTAGCGTTGCATTTACACCACCATATAAAGCAGCAAGAACTCCAGAGACTTTTTTCTTTTCAGAATTTGAAAAAGATAGTTTTAAAGCAGATATTCCTCAAAATGAATTACCTTTTGCTACTTCAGAAGTTTATTATAATTCTGGAGCAGTTAATTCAGGGAGAGGAATTGAATTTAGAAACGGTTTTGCTAGATATTCAACAAGTTTAAGTAATTTCACAGTATTAACGATTGAATTTTGGGCTAAATTCACTTCAAATCTTCCAACAGGAACTATATTGCATTTAGCAGGTCAAGCTCCCGAAGATACTAGAGAAATAAGACTTTATTTTGAAACTGTAGCTGGAAACACTAATTTAAAAGTAGATCTTACTTCTTATCATGTCTCGGATAATTTTATAAACACTCAGGTAAGTAAATTTACTTATGCAAAAAATCTTTATTCTTTAACTAATGGAGATACGATTAATCAACCGGTTGGTGAAAAGAAAAAATGGTTTCATTTTGCAGTTGTATATGAATTTAATGAACAAGATTGGACTTCAACACTTTATCTTTATGTAAATGGTAAAGAAGAAGTTTTGACTTTGATAAATCCGGCAGTTTTTCCTTTAAATTATATTTATTCGCCATTAAAACTCAAAAATGATATTGTAATATGGAATCATGAAGTTGCAATAGGATACAATCAGTATAATATAAACGGATTACCCAAACTTCAAAATACTATATTAGATAATATTGCATTATCAAATAACAAAAAAACAGATATTGATTTATTACCATAAAATTATAATAAAAATGAGAGGATAATGTATGAAAATTGGTATAGCTGGATTGAAATATTCTGGAAAAACATCATTATTTAAATTACTTACAGGAATAGATGTTTCATTTGAAAAAGCTGAAGTTAATCGTGGAATAACAAAAGTTCCTGATACAAGAATTGATTTTTTATCAAGTATATATGAACCAAAAAAGACAACTTTTGCTCAATTAGAACTTGTTGATATCCCTGGAATAGATCCAGAAAATCATAATAATAGAAAATTTTTTGAAGATATTAGAAAAGTAGATCTTTTAATGGTAGTACTTAGAGATTTTGATTCAGAAATGTATCCAAATCCTATGAATTCAAATGATTATAAAAGAGATTATAATGTAATTCGAGATGAAATGATAATACAAGATCTCACTTTAGTTGAAAAACGACTTGAAAATGTTGAAAAACAAATAAAAAAACTAAAAACCAAAGATCTTGAAATAGAGCAAGGTTTATTAAAAAAAGCCTTAGACATTTTAAATAAAGGTGAATTTCTTACAAAAATGGAAATAAAAGAAGAAGAAGAACAATATGTCAGAACTTATGCTTTTTTTACATTAAAGATTTTACTTCCAGTTATCAATACATCAGAAGAAAACATTAATAAAGAATGTGATTTTCCAGCTTTTAGTGTACAAGTTGAATCTGAGATATCAGAACTTCCTGAAAGTGAAAGAGAAATGTTTTATGAAGAACTTGGCATAAAAGAACCTGCATTAAATAAAATCGTTAGACATGTTTATATAAAATCAGGTTTAATATCGTTTTTTACAGTCGGAAAAGATGAAGTTCGTGCATGGACAATTGACCAAGGTACAAACGCAAGAAAAGCAGCAGGTAAAATTCACTCTGATCTTGAAAAAGGTTTTATTAGAGCAGAAACTTGTTCTTATAGTGATTTTTTAGAGCATAAAGATTTAAATAAAGCAAAAAATGATAATAAAGTTAGAGTAGAAGGTAAAGAATACATTGTAAAAGATGGAGATATTTTAAATATTAGATTTAATGTGTAAATGGAGGAATAAGTGCTTGATCTTAAATTTATTAGAGAAAACAGTGATTTAGTAGAAAAAAGGCTAAAAACAAGAAAAAAAGATATTTCATTAAAAGAACTACTTGAAATGGATGAAAAAAGAAGAAATCTTCAAGGAATGCTTGATGAAAAAAAATCTCAAAGAAACACAATAAATAAAGAATTACCAAAGTCAGAAGATAAAAAAACTTTAATTGAAAAAATGAAAAAAATCAGTGAAGAAATCAAAGAAAGTGAAAAAGAAGAAATAGAACTTTCAAATAAAATTCAGCAAATCCTTTGGGAATTACCAAATATACCACACGAAAGCGTCAAAATATCCTATAATGAAGAAGATGCAGAAATTCTTTCAACATGGGGAAAAATTCCAGAATATGATTTTGAATTAAAAGATCATGTAGATTTAGGAATTGAAAAAAACATACTTGATTTTGAAAGAGCAGCAAAAATTGCAGGGTCAAGATTTGCTCTATATATAGATAAAGGAGCAAGACTTGAAAGAGCATTAATAAACTTTATGCTTGATGTACAGACAAAAGAACATGGTTATAAAGAATTTATGACACCATATCTAGTCAATGCAGATTCATTATTTACAACATCAAATTTACCAAAGTTTGAAGAAGATTTATTTAAAACACAGGACAATTTGTATTTATTACCAACATCAGAAGTAACACTAGTAAATATACATAGAGATGAAATACTCGAAGAAAATGATCTACCATTAAAATACACAGCATATACACCATGTTTTAGAAGAGAAGCAGGTTCTTATGGAAAAGATGTAAGAGGATTAATCAGAACACATCAATTTAACAAAGTAGAGTTAGTACAGTTTACAACCCCCGAAACTTCTTATGAAATACAACAAAAAATAGTAGAACATGCAGAAGAAATCTTAAAAAGATTAGGATTAAGTTACAGAAAAATAGCATTAGTAACCTCAGATATATCAAATGCATCAATAAAGACAATAGATATAGAAGTATGGGTACCAACACAAGGAAAATACAGAGAAGTAGCATCAATATCAAATTGCACAGATTTCCAAGCAAGAAGAGGAAATATCAAATACAGAGATAAAGAAGGAAAATTAAAATTTGTACATACATTAAACGGCTCAGGACTTGCAACATCAAGATTACTCCCAGCAATAATAGAAACATATCAAAAAAAAGATGGCAGTATTGAAATCCCTGAAGTGCTTAGAAAATACACAGGTTTTGATGCTATTTAAAAACAAATTGGGGTCAGGTCTTCGGAATTCGAATTCTTTTATTCGAAACTGATAATCTGATTGAAAATAACAAAGAATTATAGAATTTATCTGATAATAAGATTTTTTGGAAAATAAGGTTGTTTAAGTGTGAAATCAATAGGGGACAGGTTTTTAAGAATTCAAAACCCGAATTCCGAAGACCTGACCCCAAAGTTTTTTTAAAAACTATCTATTTGTTTTTTGGTTTTTGCTAATCCATCAAATTTTGTTCCATAAGTAAAATTAAGTTTTTTGTATTTTACATCATTGCTTGTTCCTGCAATTTCTGCTTCGTTTACACTCATTGTGATTTCTGCATAAGCTAGGTTGCCTAAGCTATATCTTATTCCAAGAGCATAAAACAATCCTTTTTCATCAAGTTTACCAAAAGTTAAATTGCTTGATTCGACTGAAGCTACTCCTAGTTTTAATACTGGTGTCATTGCATGCATTTTTGTTTTGAATAAAGGTTTTTTTATTGTTATGTATTTGTTCCAGAATCTAAAGTTTCCGGCAGAGTTACTAAGATCTCGGTCAAATTGATATTCTGTTCCTATTCCTATATCAAATCCTTTTAATTTGAGTAATGGAAATTCACTTGTTAAAGAAAATCCTGACTTTACATCTTGATCGACTGCTCCATCAATTTCTAGTTTTCCGTTTACATCTGCTGTTAGCTGATATAAATTACCGAATGCATAGGAATTTAAAGCAAGTGTAATGCATAAAACTACAAAAAACATTTTTTTCATGTAATTCTCCTTTATTTTGTTATGTGTTTCTTTACTTTTTCCAAAAGATCATTTATGTCAAATGGTTTTACTATGTAATCATCTGCTTTAGCTTGTTTTGCTAGATTTCTATATTTTTCTTCGGAAAAAGCTGATAAAATTATTACTGGTGTAAGTTTGTTTTTTTGTTTTATATTTTTACATATTTCAATTCCAGTTATTTCTGCCATTGAAATGTCAAGTATTGCAAGGGAAATTTCATTTTCTTCTATATATTTTATAGCGTTTTTTGAATTGCTTATTACATGGGTAGGAAGACTTGCTTCGTCAAATAGTTCTTTAAGAAAATTAATCATTTCTATTTGATCATCTACTACGAGTATTGGATTTATATTGTAGTTATTATTCTTTATATCGTTTAGATTATCTTGAGTATTTTGCTTAGATTCATTATTATTTGTTTTTATTCCTTTTTTTAAATCAAAATAAAAAGAAGTACCTATATTGCTTTTGCTTTCAATATTAGCAACTGATTCATGGAGATCAAGTATTTTTTTAACTATTGATAATCCAAGTCCCATTCCCTGAAAGTTTCTTGTTGTTGAGCTGTCTATCTGATAAAATCTGTCAAATATAACTTCTACTTTTTCGGCTGGTATTCCAATTCCATTATCTTTTACTTCAATATGTATATTTTCATTAGAATCACTTATTGTTATTTCAACAGGACTATCTTTTTGTGAGAATTTTATTGCATTATCAATTAAATTGATAAATACTTGTCTTATTTGCCTGCAATCAGCATATACAAAAACTTTTTTTGCAAATGAATTTAATTTTAATGGATTTCTGAATTTGTTTTTAGAATTAACTGTATCGAATATTTCTTCAACAAGCTCATTTATGTTGAAATTGTCAAGCTTGAGGCCTTTTTCTCCTAAATCTAATCGTGAGTAAGATAATAAAGTTTCAATAAGGCTTATAAGATGTTCAATATTTTTTTGTACTATATTTACATATTTATTTTGCTTTTCATTTAAAGAACCAGAGGCTCCTGATGATAACATTGAAATATATCCTTTTATAGATGCAAGCGGTGTTCTTAATTCATGGGATACATTTGATAGAAGATTAGTTTTCATTTCATCAAGTGATTTGAGATTATCATTTACAGTTTTTAATTCTCGATTAATCCTTTCAATTTCTTTTTGATATGCAATTCTTGTGGAAATATCTCTTGTTACTCCAATTGCTTCTAAAGCCATTGCGTTTTCGTCAAATATTACAGTAAGTGAAATTTCTGTCATAATAATATGTCCATCTTTATGATATTGCGGAAGCTGATATGTTTTATTGTAATAGAGATTTCTTGATTCTGGTTTTCCTTGTAGGGAAAGTATTTCATGAGCCATTCCCATAAAGATTTGCATAGATTCATGAGGGAATTTTTTTTCAAATGGAAGTTTTAAAGCTTCTTCTTGTGTTATTCCTTGTAGGTCAAATACTTTAGGGCTTACATAAGTGATTTTGAGATCAGGAGTCATTGTCCAGAATACATCACTTGAGTTTGTAACTAGATATTTATATTTTCTATCTGATTCAGAAAGTTTTTTTAATGTGTTTTGTAATTCATCTTTTGTTTTTTTGAGTAAAATTTCGCTTTTTTTTCTTTCATCAATATCTCTTGTTATACCTATAATGTTAGTTATTTGTGCATTTTCATCAAAAATAACAGTAGCTATTATTTCTGTCCATACAGTTTCTTTATTTGCTTTTATAAGCTCAGCTTCAAATCTTTTTACAATCTCAGCATTTTTATATTCTTTTTTACCTTCAAAATTTAATATAGTTTGATAGATTTTTAAAAATATTTCATTTGAAGTTTTTGTTGAAAAAACTTCCCAAGTTTTTCCAAGAATCTGTTCAGAACTATAACCTAAAAAAGAATTGATAAATTGATTTACATATTTAAATTTCATATTTTTATCAGCATACCATATTATATCAAGTGTATTTTGATTTATTGTATTGAAAAGTTTTTCATTATAAGATAATTCTTTTAATTTATATTCAAGTTTTTCTTGATAATTTTTATTTTTGTTAGTGTTATTTGAAGATTTTGCTAATTGATTAAAGAAAAAGGATAATAATGAATTTAATATTGGTATAACAGAAATGATTGATATTATCATAAAAATGACATCAAGATTTTCATAAGGAAGAATTTTTAAATTAAATTCTTTTAATAATGTAAAAATAGCAATTGGAAGTGAAATACAATAGATAAAACCGACAAATACTTTTGTTTTGAGATTAAAAATCAATTTATCTTTAATTAATAAAATTGTTATAAGAAAATTTCCTAATATTAATATAAAACTAATTATTATTTTATCAATTAAATTTTTAAATATATCAATTTTTATTATAGGTAATAAGGATATTTGACTTATTATAAATAAAGCTGAAATAACTAATAAAACTGTAATTAACTTTTTTTTATTTTTAAAAAATATAGCAGATATAAGCATTATTATAGTGGAAAATTCTAATATACCTAAATACAAAGGAATGTTTTTATATAAAAACTTAGATGGAATTATAATAATAATGAAAGCTATAGCGAGGTTTTTAAAATATCGATTATTGTTATTATTTACTATTGGTTTTATGCATAATAATAAAAAAACAAATGCAATAAAAAGAATTGCTTCATAAATTAGAACAAAATTATTTCCTTGATTTAAATATTTTAAATTAACAATAAATATATGGAATATTCCTATAAAAAAAGAAAAAAGGATAATTCCTTTTAAAAAAATGTCAATATTTTTATTAAGCAAATCTCTATTCATTTATATCCTTAATATAGACTGAAATTTTGTGTAGTAATTATAACAATTTTAAAGATATAAGTCAAAAATACCCAACTCTTTAACTTTATTTAATAATTTATGTTATAATAAATTGTAAAAATAAAAGTAACATTTTTTATATTATTTTAAGGAAGGTGTTATATGAAAAAAGATATAGTTTTATTACCGAGCCAATCAAAAAGATTAATTGCAAAAGCAATTTTACAATCTGAATATTTCACAAAAAGATTTTCAGAAAACAGTATTTATATAGCAAAAGGAAGTACAAATTCATATATTATTGAGGAGTTTTTAGGTAAAAAATTTGAAAAGAAAAAATTCACAACAGGAGTAGTTCTTCCAAATGATAAAACTTGGATTGATAATGAAAAACTTCCAGAATATGTTATAGATAAAGGTAAAATTGAAACAAAAGATTCAATAGATGAAATTGTTAATGAATTAGATTGTAACGATATTATTGTAAAAGGTGCAAATGCTATAAATTACGCAAAAAGTACTGCTGGGATATTTATAGGACATCCTCAAGCTGGAACAATATCAAAAATATTTCAAGCATATTTTGGAAGAAGAGTAAAACTTATTATACCAGTTGGACTTGAAAAAGAAGTATCATTTGATTTAGACGAAGTTTCAGAAATGATGTCTGAATCTGATTGTACGCCGGAAACTCCAAGATTGTTTTCTATAAGAACTGAGATATTTACAGAAATAGAAGCAATATCAACTTTAACTTCAGGGAAAGTCAGAGCTTATCACATTGGAACTGGTGGTATAAATGGTGCTCAAGGTGCTGTTAGACTTCTTCTTGACGGACCTAATGAAGAAGTTTTAAATATTGTAAAACTTAAAGAAAGACTTCCTGAAAAAGATGAGTTCTCAGAATAATGAATAATATTGTTATTACCGGTGGGGGCACTGGTGGGCATACTTTTGCAGCTATTGCTATTGTTGAAAGATTAAAGGAGAAATTTAATGATATTTCTATTATATATATAGGTTCTAAAAATGGGCTTGAAAAAAATACTTGTGAAAAAATCGAATATATAGATTATAAAGAAATATCGACTGGAAAATTTAGAAGAGATTTTGATTTTAGGAATTTTTTTGATTTTTTTCGGTTTTTAAAAGGTATTTTAGGAGCTTGGAAAATTCTTGGTGAAAAAAATTTTAATTTTGTTCTTTCAACAGGTGGTTTTGTAAGTTTGCCAGTTGTAATTGCTGCTTATTTAAAAAAAACTCCTGTTATTGTACATGAACAAACTTCAATTCCAGGTCTTGCAAATAAAATTGCTTTTAAACTTTCAAAAAAAATACTTTTAAGCTATAAAATTGATGGAATATCCAATATGAATTCAAAAACTGTTCTTTTTGGAAATCCTGTAAGACGACTTGTGAGTTATGGTTTTAACAATTGGATTAATAAAAATACTAAACAAAAATCAGATAAACCAATACTTTTTGTAACTGCTGGTGCAAATGGAAGTTTAATTTTTAATAATTTTGTATTTGAAAATATAAAATGGCTTAAAAATAATTTTTTTGTAATATTACAATCTGGAAAACATATTACAAATGTTGAATTTATTGAAAAAATGAAAATTGAAAAAAAAGAATTTCCTAATATTATTTATGATTTTATAGAAGCAGAGGTTTTAGGTGAAATTTATGCCCAAGAACCAATACTACTTGCAAGATCTGGAGCTGGTACTATTACTGATATAATTAATTTTAAATTAGCTTCAATTTTAATTCCTTTAAAAAATTCTGCTGGAAATGAACAACTTTTTAATGCTAATATACTTTTTAAGCATGGAGCTTCTTTAATTATCGAAGAACATGATTTTAAAAGTGATAAAGTTAGGCAAGCTCTTTTAAATGCAGCTATTAACTGTAAAAAGATTAAAAATGCTCTTGAAAAATTCCCAAGTTTTAAAGATTCTAACATTGAAATGGTATTTTCTGAATTTTTTATTTAAAAAAATTTGACAAACATACCCGAATTCTTGTAATTTATTAATTTAATTGACAAACTATTATTTATATTGTTTAATTATACAAACAATTTACTAAAATAAATATAGAAGGAGAGCGACTGAATGCCTAGTGTAAAGAAAAAGAGAAAATCAAAAATCAATAAGCACAAAAGATCTAAAAAAAGAAGAGCTAACAGACATAAAAAGAGAAAATCATAACCTGAAGATTTTACTTAAAATTCAAAAAAATGGAGTGTTCTAATGAATAAGATTAATATTCCTGAAGCTTTGAAAGTTAAAGAACATGGGGATTTTCACAGTGAATTCCTGCTTGAACCTTTAAGAAAAGGTTATGGCGAAACTATGGGTAATTTTATGAAAGATCTCCTTGTAAACGAACTTCAAGGATATTCAGCTGTAAGCATATTATTCACTACTATGGATAAGAAAACTAGAAAAATATCCGGAACAGAAGAACAGGTAGTTGACATTGTAATGAATGTTAAAAATATTATCTGTAGAATTAATGGTGCTGATGAATATACCAAAAAAGTATCGTTCAAGGGTGCAAAGAATGTAAAAGCTGGAGATTTAGCTGATAGTACTTTGGAAGTTTTTAACAAAGACCTTCATCTTTTCCAGGTTACATCTGACTTTGAAGCGGAGATAACTTTCAAAAAAGGAAATGGTTATATTTTAAGTTATGAACACAAAAAAGAACCTAAAGTTCCTTTTAACAAGTTCTATATAGACTCTTTCTTTTCACCTATAACTCTTGTGGAAATGGATGTAAGCCAGATTAGAGTCGGCGGTCATATGAATTTTGAAAGACTTACTCTTGAAATAAAAACAAATGGAACTGTAAAACCTAAAGAAGCTGTAAAAAGCATTTCAGATGTCGTAAAAGACAGACTTGAAATCTTTTCTGAAAAAAGAGAAAGAAAAGTTTATCAGGAAGTAATTCTAGAAAAAGAAGAAGAAGCTGATTATTTTGAAGAAGATGAAGAAGAAGAAGAAATTGTTGAAAAAAAGGAAAATATTGTTGTTGAAGAAATTCTTGTTATGGAACTAGAATTATCTCAGAGGGCAAAGAATTGTCTGAAAAATTTCCCTTATAAAAAACTTGTAGATTTTACAAGAGTATCAGCCGATGAATTAATGCGACTTAAAAACTTTGGTCAAAAAACATTGGATGAAATCAGAGAAAAACTATCAGATCATGGTTTAACTTTAAAAGGTGAGACACTTGATTAATGCGAAAACTTTTTAGCATTTTAGTAATAATTTTATCTATAATTAATGTATATAGTTCAGAAAAAAATCTTGGCAGGGTCACATTTATAGCTGGCGACCCTGCTGTTATTAATTCTACTGGTCAATATATTCATTTAAGACCTGAAATAGAATTTTCTAATCATTCAAAATTCAAAACTGTAAAAGATGAAAAAATTGAGATATTTATTCCTGATATTGCTTTAATTAGAGTTAAGGAAAATACTCAATTTTTATTAAGATATGTAGGCGATGAACTACAACTTATAATAGAATTTGGTCATATATGGTTTAAAGTAATAAGTAAAGTTTCTGTTCGTTGGAAGGGTTATCAAGTAAAATCAACACAAGGACTTTTTACAACTGAAACATTAGTAAATGATATGTTAAAAGTATCATGTATTGATGGGAAAACTGATTTATATGAAGCTTCTGATTTTAAAACTACACTTACCTCGACAGAAAGAGCTTTTATATCATCAAATAATACAATAGATGAAGTTAATTTTTCAATAAATTCTGAAAATATTAAATGGATGGATTTTAAAAATATAAGACCTGGTATAACTAAAGATGCTCAGGGAAAAGCTGTGTATGCAAATGATAGCGATTTTATATTACCACCAGGAGCTGATGAAGAGCTTTTAATATATAAACCTGACAAAGTTTCGACAACTCAAGGTAAAAACACTATTGTTATTGATTTTATTTCACCAAGAGAAAATATGGTCAATATTGGTAAACATTTAAGGGTGGCTGGTAAGATAAATACAATAATGGTTAATAGTCTTGAAATATATGTTGATGATAAGTTTTTGGGTAATATTGATATTAAAAATTTTATGTTTGATAAAACATTTGAAATAGAAAATCCTCATAGAGCAAGATTTCTTGATGTAGTAGCTAAAGATGTATATGGTAATAAAGCTGTGTTTACAAGAAAGTTAGTTCCTGATACAAAACCTCCAATAATTACTGTTGTACCTCCATTTAATGTTAGAAAAACTCAATTTTTTAGAGGTTATATAGAAGATTTGACTGTTAATATTGTAAATGTAACTTTAAATAAAGGAACTATATTTGAAGAAAATTTTAATTTAAAAGTTGTTAATGGTTATTTTGAATTTAAAATGACTACCGATTCAGCTCAATCAGATGCAGTACTTATAAGATATGGTGCAAATTTTGTTCAGTTAAATGCAGTAGATGAATTTGGAAATGTTGGTACTTTAAAATACAAATTTTTTATAAACAAAGACAAAACAACAGCTTTGTTTGATAAATAATTTGAAGCAGTATATGAAACGTATAAGAGCAGTATGTGAAGCGTGACAGATAGAGCGTAAGATAGTGAAAGAGTGAAATAGTAAAGTGGTAGAAGCTTTAAACCCATTTCGCTAAAAAATGTTCATCGAACATTTTGATTCACCATCTCGCTATTTCGCAGATTCTAAATGATAAAATCTAAAGGTTTCAAAATCTCTTATTTTAATTAAAAACTGTTTCATATCATCAGGGAATGGTGCTGTAATTTTAATTTGTTGTTTTAAAAAAGGATGTTTAAATCTTAATCTTAAACAATGTAAAAAACATCTTTGAGCAATTTTTGAACTCATTCCATCGTATTGATAATCTCCAATAATAGGTCTAAAATAATGCTTAAAATGAACTCTTATCTGATGTGTTCTACCTGTTGGAAGATTTACTATAACAAAAGAAAATTGTTTATTTGATATTGCTTTTCTCCATATCGTTATACTTTCTTTACCATGAGGACAACAATATGTATTTGGCATATTTCTAATAAGTGGATAATCTATTATTCCGCTTGTAAATGGTATTGCTGGAATTATAGCTGAGTATTTTTTTGAATGATTTTTAAATATAAAATTATGTGCAAGTCTATTTTTGGCAATTATAAGTATACCGGTTGCATCTTTGTCTAATCTATTTACAAATCTTAATTTATGTTTTTGATTAGTTTTAATATAATAATGATTTATATAAGAAGCTATGCAAGGTTTGTTATTTGAAGCTGTAAAAAAAAGTATTTCTCCCGCTGGTTTGTTTAAAATTAAAAAAAAATCATCTTCATAAAGTATTTCTAACTCTTTTTCAATTGGATCATAATTTGATAGTTCATTATCATATATATTTGCAGAGATTTGTTCGCCAGATTTTACAAATCTATTATGATACAAGATTTTACCATCTGTAATATTTTTTAAAAGTCCGTTTTTAAGTAAAAAATTAACAACATTTACACTAAATATTTTAGTATCAAGAAGAGCATCTCTAACTGATGCTTTTTTAAAAAAAGTTCCATAAACAAAACCTTTTTTGTATTCTAATTTTATAGTATTATCTTGATATAAATACTTCATAGCATAGTTTCATTGTATTCTAATTTAACTTCTTGAACAAGTTCACGCAATTTGTTGATTTCGTCAATATTTTCAATAAGAGTATTAAGAACTTTTTTGTCGATTTTCCCATTATCTGCAAGACTTTTTAAGATTTTAATAGCACTTTCTAATTTCATACCTTTTCTATAGGGTCTATCCTCTGCTAATGCTACAAATATATCGCTAACTGCCATTATTCTACATCCTAATGATAATTCGTTTGCTTTTTTATGAAAAGGATAACCTAATCCATCGAGTTTTTCATGATGAAAAGCTGCCCATTCGTTAATTTTTTCAAATCCACTGATTTTTGAAAGCACTTTATATGTATAATAAGTATGGGATTTTATTATATTAACTTCATGTTTATCAAGTCCTGATGGTTTATCTAAAATTTCTAGAGGAATTGCAAGTTTGCCAATATCATGAACAAATCCAGCAATCTGAAGGAGTTTGCAATCTTCTGTTGAAAAGTTTATATATGAACCAAGTAATGCAGCAACGGTAGATACACCTTTGGAATGTATTGCTGTAAATGGAGATCTAAAATCTATAAATCTCCGGAAAAGTTCAGTTGCATCAAAGAGTTCTTCAGTATTAAGAGTTTTTGTAATTAGATTTTCTGATTTTAATGAATCTATATAATAATCTGAGTTTAATATATCAAACCAAAAATTTTCTTTTTTACTTTCTTTAATAAAAACATCAACAAGTTTTGGATTGAACATTTTACTACTTTGAGAAAGAATTATATCATTGATTTCAGGAACTTGATCAAGTATTGATTTAGAATCTTTTACAAGTATTGAAATTCTATCTGCTAAATGTATTATATGTGAAAAACTATGTGTATTTTGGGTTGTTTCATCCCATCTAACATGATGATCTTTAATTATTTTAGCTTCTTCTAATAAAAGGTTTGAAGTTTTTAGTAATTTATAACCTTTTTGTGCATGTTCATGAGAATTTTCAAAATGAAAATTAAATCTTTCGCTACTTTTAGTAGTATTATAAACAATTGAACCACAGTCGTGTAATAAAGCTGATATAAATATTTGAGCTTTTTCTTCGTTTGAATGATTTAATCCTTCTGAAATTTTCATTGCAATAACTGCAACTTTATTATGATGATTGCGTATTTTAGCAGATGCAAGTTCAATAGCTTCAGATAGAGCAAAAACCATATCTTGTAGACAAATTTTCATTTTATACATAAATAAATCTTATCAAAATAGTAGTATTAAATCAATAATTTTTGGTTTTTAAGAATTGAATAAAAAAAACCTTGACATAATACTTAAGAGGTTTATAATTTGAGTGACCAAAGAAAAAGGGTTGAAAATAAAGAAATTTATGAATCTTGACTTAGATTTAAAAAAATTTTTTGAAAAAATGCCTAAGACAATATTTAGTAAGAATATTGTCCTATTTTTTTATTCCAGAGATTCAATATTTCCTGTTAAATATTGTTCCAAGATGATTTCTTCTGAAAGAAATATTCCTTTAGTAATTAGAGATATTTCAGATATGGATGCTTTAACTGTCATAGATTTCATTTCAGGAGATGGTTTTTTTCATGAAGAAAAAGTTTTTTGTCTTTCAGGAATTGATAATCTTAATAAAAAAAACAAAGATAAATTACTTGTTTATTTAAAAAAAGATCAGGTTAATACAATTTTAATTCATACTAACAAATGGCCTTTTCAAAAAGCAGAAGGTAAACAATTCTTTAATTTAGCTTTGTTTGATATTCCAAATTGGTTTTTTAGAAAAATTGTTGCAGAAAGATTCAATGAATTTGGAATTGTAGAAAATGATATTCTTATTGAAAAAATAATTGAAGAAATTTATGCAAAAGATCTTGATCTTCTTTATCTTCAAATTGATAAACTCTGTCTTTTTCTTATTGATAAAAAAGATCTTTCATTAATTGATTCTGATACTATCAAACAAGCTATTTTAGGAAGAGAAGTTAATAGTTTTGATATGCTTAATAATCTTTTGAGGTTTGTTTTGACTTGCGAAATAAATAATGCTGTATCTGTTTGGAACTTAGTTTTAGATTATATGGAACCTATTGCAATAATTTCTTATTTAATTAAAAATATAAGGGTTTTTTCTGAGTTTTTTAATTTATATGGTAAAAATCAGTTTTTTGATGATTTTGTTGATAAATATTCTTCTAATACTAAAAAAAACTTTGCTGTATTCAATAAAGATAAAACTGATTTAAAAAAATCAATTGTAGAAATACTTCCAATTGTTGGAAAGTCATTTATTGATGAATTAAAAACAACTGATATAATAAGTGATTTTTCTTATTTATGTTCAGTAGTTAGAAAACCTTATCTTGAAAAACTTTTTGGCAAAATTATACAACTTGATGGAGAATTCAAAACAGGACTTATAAAAACTCCAGAAGATATTTTTTTATTATTAATGGGGGAAATGAAAAATGCAAATACTTGATGGAAAAGTTACAGCTAAAAAAATAAGACAAGATCTTAAACAAAAAATTGCAGAACTTACAAAAAAACCTGGTCTAGCAGTTGTTATTGTTGGTGATAATAAAGCTTCAGAACAATATGTAAATATGAAAAAAAAAGCTTGTGAAAATACTGGAATAGTTTCATTTTCTCATGTTCTTGGACAAAAAACTACTCAAAATGAGTTAATTAAACTTATAGATAAATTGAATAATGATGATAGTGTTGATGGAATACTTGTGCAACTTCCGCTTCCTGAACATATCAATGAGGATTTAATTCTTGAAAGAATTTTTCCTTCAAAAGATGTAGATGGGTTTCATCCTGTAAATGTTGGAAAACTTCTTCAAAATAAACCTTGTTTTAAATCTTGTACTCCATTTGGAATTATAAAACTTCTTGAAGAATATAATATTGAAATATCTGGTAAAAGAGTTGCTGTTCTTGGAAGGTCTAATATTGTTGGAAAACCAATGGCAATTATGTTAATTCATAAAAATGCAACTGTAACTGTCTGCCATTCAAAAACTACAAATATTAAAGAAATTTGCCGAAATTCTGATATAATAATTAGTGCAATTGGAAAAGCAAATTTTGTAAAGGAAGATATGGTTAAAGAAAAAGCTGTAATTGTTGATGTTGGTACTAACTTTATAAATGGGAAATTATGTGGTGATGTGGATTTTGAAAATGTTATAAATAAAGTTTCATATATAACACCAGTTCCGGGTGGAGTTGGTCCAATGACTATTGCAACATTGCTTTATAATACTTATGAAGCATATAAAATAAATAAAGGGTGTGTTTAGTTTTATTAATAAAAAAAAAGGAATATAGCATTATTCCTGAATTGGGAGACTTTAAAAATGGGAAAGAAAATAAGTTTCTATGAAAAATGGTGTAAAGGTTGCGGTATTTGTGCTGCATTTTGTCCAAAAAAATGTATTACTATGGATGAGAATACTAATAAACCTGTTTGGAATGAGGATGAATGTATTCAATGTGGTTTTTGTGAACTTAGATGTCCTGATTTTGCAATTGTAGTAAAGAAAAAAGGTGAAAAATAAAGGGGTATAATATGATAAAATTATTACAGGGAAATGAAGCATGTGCTTATGCTGCACTTGCAGCAGGAGTAAGATTTTTTGCAGGTTATCCTATTACTCCATCAACAGAGATTGCAGAGATAATGTCTATGGAACTTCCAAAAAGAGGTGGTAAATTTATACAGATGGAAGATGAATTAGCATCAATGGCAGCTATTATAGGTGGTTCTCTTGGTGGATTAAAATCAATGACTGCAACAAGTGGTCCTGGTTTATCTTTAATGCAGGAAAACATTGGTTATGCATCTATTACAGAAACTCCAACTCTTATTGTTAATGTTCAAAGAGGTGGTCCTTCAACAGGACTTCCGACAATGCCATCACAAAGTGATATAATGGCTGCAAAATGGGGTTCTCACGGAGATCATCCTATAATAGTAACCTATCCACATACTGTTCCTGAAATATATAATGAAACAATAAGAAGTGTTTATCTTTCAGAAAAATACAGAGTTCCAGTTATTCTTTTATTAGATGAAGTAATTGGTCACATGAGAGAAAAAATAGAAATTCCAGATGAAAATACTATTGAAAAATTTGACAGAAAAGTTCCAACTGTTCCAAATGATTGGTTTTTTCCTTTTGAAGGTAATCTTGAAGGAGTTCCACCATTTGCATCATTTGGAGAAGGTTATAGATATCATGTAACCGGACTTGTTCATGATGTTGATGGTTTTCCAACAAGTAAACATTCTCAAATTGAAAGATTTATGAATAGATTAATTGGCAAGATTGATAATAATGTTAATGATATACTTAAATGGGAAGAATACAACATGGAAGATGCAGAATATGCAATACTTGCTGCAGGATGCATTGCAAGAACTGCAAGAGATACTATAAAGGTTTTGAGAGAAAAAGGCATTAAAATCGGGTTAATAAGACCAGTTACAATATGGCCATTTATGGAACAACCTCTTATAAATGCTACTAAAAAAATTAAAAAACTTTTTGTTCCTGAATTGAATTTAGGTATGCTTTCACTTGAGGCAAATCGTGTTTTGAAAGGCAAGTTGGAAGTTTGTCCATATAATAAGATTAATGGTGAGATTATTTATCCATCTGAACTTGAAAAGTTCATAGAGGAGGAAATATGATAGAGCAGAGTGTTGTTCATAAATATTTAAGGAAAAACAAAAAATTCCCTCATATATGGTGTCCAGGTTGCGGACATGGTGTAATAATGGGTTCTCTCTTAAGAGCTATTGATAAAATGGGAGTTGATAGAAATAATGTTGCTGTAATATCTGGAATAGGATGTTCTTCAAGAACTCCGACTTATCTTGATTTTAATACTTTACATACAACTCATGGTAGAGCATTAGCTTTTGCAACAGGTGTAAAACTCGCAAGACCTGATATGCTTGTTATTGTAGTGATGGGCGATGGAGATGCAGTGGGAATTGGTGGAAATCATTTTATTCATGCTGCAAGAAGAAATATGGATCTTAAAGTTGTTGTTTATAACAATAATATATATGGTATGACAGGTGGACAGGCTTCTCCAACTACTCCATCAGGTAAAAAAGCTACAACTGCTAGATATGGGAATATTGAAAGAAGTTTTGATATATGCGATCTTGCTCGTTCAACTGGTGCAAATTATGTTGCTCGTGCTACTTCATATCATGTTAAACAGCTTGAAAACTATATTTATAAATCATTTAATAAAAAAGGTTTTACAGTCGTTGAAGCAGTTACTCATTGTCCTACAACTTATGGAAGACTTAATAGTCTTAAAGAACCAGTTGCTGGAATGGAATTTCAAAAAAATAATTTTATTATGAAAAATCTTTGGGATAAATTAAGTGATGAAGAAAAACAGGTAAAATTTCCTATGGGTGAGTTTGTTGATGTTGATAAAGAAGGTTTTGTAACAAAATACTTGAATTTAATAGAATCAGTAAGGCAGGGTGATTAATATGAAAAAGAAAAGAGTAGAAATAAGATTAAGTGGTTCAGGTGGACAGGGATTAATTTTAGGCGGAGTTATTCTTGCAGAAGCTGCTGCAATCTATGATGGTAAAAATGCTACTCAAAGCCAGTCTTATGGACCAGAAGCAAGAGGTGGAGCTAGTAAATCTGAAGTTATAATAAGTGATGAAGAAATACTTTTTCCAAAGACAGAAAATATAGATGTTTTACTATGTCTTACTCAACAATCCTGTGATTCTTATGTATGTGGACTTGAAAAGGATAGATTACTTGTTGTTGATTCTTTTTATGTAAAATCACTTCCAAAAGATTATACAAATGTAATTTCAATTCCATTTACTGAAATTGCAAGAGATGAATTTAAAACTCCTATGGTAGTTAATATAATCGCAATAGGAGCAATTTCTGAAATGACAGGTTCTGTAAGCAAGCAAGCTATGGAAAAAGCAGTTTTAAGCCGAGTTCCAAAAGGAACAGAAGAACTTAATAAAAAAGCATTGCATAGAGGTATAGAATTAGCTAAACAATATAAAAAATAAAATTTTTATTAAAAAAAGCGTGCATGTTTAATTTTTGTACGCTTTTTTTATTTAAAGTAAATGTGATAAAATGTATTAATTGATTTTTGCTGGAGGATTTATGAATAGGTTTTATATAATATTATATTTACTTTTTTTTGTATTTGGAACATTTTCATTAAATATTGGAGTTAGTATTCCACCAGAGAAGTATTTTATCGAAAAAATTGCAGGAAATGAAGTTAATAATATTATTGTAATAATTAAGCCTGGAATGTCTGCTCATAATTTTGAAATAACTCCAAAACAACTTGTAAATTTATCAAAAGCAGATATTTATTTTGCAATTGGATTAGAGTTTGAAAATATTTTAATTAGTAAAATTAAAAATATTAATAAAAATATTTTTATTTGTGATTTATCTGAAGAAATTGAAAAAATAAATATGAAAAATCATTTTCATCATAATGAAGATGAGGATTTTGTCAATAAAATTAAAGATCCACACATATGGCTTTCAGTTAATAATGTTCAAAAAATGTCTCAAAAAATTTTAAAAATACTTATACAAAAATATCCTAATAAAAAGTCAATTTTTTTAAAAAATTACAATGATTTTATTTTACATACAGTAAATATTGATTTTAAAATAAAAACAATTCTTAATAAAAATATATTAAATAGAAATTTTATTGTATTTCACCCTTCATGGGGATATTTTGCTAAAGATTATAATTTAAATCAAATTCCAATTGAAATAGAAGGTAAAGAACCAAATGCTTCAGAACTTAAAGAAATTCTTGATATTTCACGAGAATTACATATTTCTACCGTGTTTGTTGAACCATATCATCAGTCAAATTCTCCAAAAGTAATAGCTGAATTTTTAAAAGCTAAAATTAGGCAAATATATCCACTTGCAGAAAAATGGGATGAAAATCTTATTGAAGTTGCTCAAAAAATAAGGGAAAGTGTTGAAAAATGAATAGAGAAATTTTAATTGAAGTAATAAATCTTGATTTTGCCTATGAAAAAGAACTTGTTCTTAATAATATTAATTTCACAATTAAAAAAGGTGATTTTCACGCTTTAATCGGTCCAAACGGTGGAGGAAAATCAACTTTAATAAAAATAATACTTGGATTATTAAAACCTGTAAATGGAAGTGTAAAACTTTTTGACGGAAAAATTCATGATAATATAAATAAAGTTGGATATATACCGCAAAACATTAGAGATGAAAATTTTCCAGTTACAGTTTTAGATGTATTAAAAATGGGTTTTGATATTAAAAGAGATTATGCTACAAATTTATCTATTTTAGAAGAAGTAATAAATCAACTTAAATTAGAATTGTTAATAAATAAACAGATTTCAGAGCTTTCTGGCGGTCAAAGACAAAGAGTTTTTATTGGTAGAGCATTAACAGGTAAACCTGAATTACTTTTACTTGATGAACCAACATCAAGCATTGATACAGAAGGACAAACAAAAATATATAAAATACTTAAAGAATTAAATAAAAAAATAACAATAATTGTTGTAAGCCATGACCTTAATGTTATTGTAAAATATGCAAATTCTATAAGTGTTGTTAATAAAACAGCTTGTTATCATAATAAACCAGTTCTTACAAAAGAAATTATGGATGTTTATTATCAATGTCCATTTGAAATATTAACCCAAAGCATTAAGGAAATATAATATATGACAGAATTATTTGAATTTTTTCAATATGAATTTATTAGAAATGCATTTTTTACATTAATAATATTAAGCATTCCTCTTGGTATAATTGGAACACTTATTGTTATAAATAGATTAGTATTTTCAGCTGAAGGAATTGCTCATACTGCTTTTGGAGGAATTGGTTTATCATTATATTTTGGTCAATCACCATTTTTAGGTGCTAGTTTATTTAGTATAATTATGGCATTGTTTTTAGGAGCTTTATCAAGCGAAAAAAAAGAAAGAAGCGATTCGCTTATTGGTGTTATAATGGCAGTAAGCATGGCAATTGGTATAATTTTTATTAATTTAACACCAGGTTATAAATCAGAACCAATGACATATTTATTTGGAAATATTCTAACAGTTGCAAAATCTGATATAATATATTCAATAATATTTGCCCTTATATGTTTGTTGTATATTAGTGTTTATTATAGGAAAATACTTTTAGTTTCTTATGATCCATCTTATGCTTTATCAAAAGCAATAAATGTTAAATTACATAATATGATTTTCTTTTTAGCTATAGCGATAACCGTGCTTTTTGTGATTAAAATAGCAGGACTTATAATGCTAATTGCTTTAATAAGTATTCCAGCTTATATTATGGAAAAATATTCAAAAAATCTCAAAAAAATGATTATTAATTCAATAATATTTACTCTTTTTATATCAATAATTGGATTTTTATTATCTTTAAAATTAAATATTTCATCAGGTGGAGCTATTGTCATAATTGGAGGAATATTTTTTTTATTAGATAAAATCAAATTTACTATTTGTAAAAGAGTTTAAAAAAAGTTGAAATGTCAAAATGTTAAGTTGAATTTTTTGCCTTTTTGTATACCTATGATGTAATATTTATATAAAGTTTAAAATAGAGTTTTATTGGGAGATACTATGTATAAAGTGGCTGATTTATTTGCTGGAGTGGGTGGAGTAGCATTAGCATTTAAAAATGCAGGGTTTAGTATTTCTTGGGCAAATGAATTTGACAAAGATGCATGTAAAACTTACAAAACAAATTTTTCTCATACTCTGCTTGAACAAGATATAAGAAGTATAAATATTAATCAGTTACCAAAAATAGAAGTAATTACTGCTGGATTTCCTTGTCAGCCTTTTTCAATTTCAGGATATAGAAAAGGATTTGAGGATAAAAGAGGAAATCTGTTTTTTGAAATATTAAAATTTATTGATTTTTTTAAACCAAAATGTGTTTTTTTAGAAAATGTAAAAAATTTAAAAACTCATGATAATGGAAGAACTTTTAAAACAATTATATCTGAGTTATGTAATAGAAATTATTTTTCAAAAAGTATGGTTTTGAACACATGCGATTATTCAGATATACCTCAAAATAGAGAGCGTATATATATAGTTGCTTTTTGTGATAAAAAATTAGCAGATAATTTTAGTTTTCCAGAAAAAAGTAATAATTTGAGAAATATTGAATCTTTTTTTGAAAGTAATGTTGAGGATAAATATTATTATTACAATTCAAAATATTATGAAATTTTAAAAAAAGAAATGAATAATAAAAACACTTTTTATCAATGGAGAAGAGTTTATTTAAGAGAAAACAAAAATGGATTATGTCCTACATTAACAGCTAATATGGGAACAGGTGGACATAATGTTCCTCTTATTTTAGATGAAAAAGATATAAGAAAATTAACACCGAGAGAATGTTTTAGATTACAAGGATTTCCAGATAGTTTTATTTTACCAGATATTTCTAATTCATCATTATATAAACAAGCTGGAAACAGTGTTACAATTCCAGTTATAAAAAAAATAGCATATAAAATATTAGAAAGTTTAAATTATCAAAAAAATTCATTGAATAATGAAACATACAATGAAAACACAGGTTTTTAAAATGTTTTTAATAAAACAAAATGAAGAAAAAAAAGAAAAATATAAAAAACTTTTAAAACTTATGTGTTTATTAAGTAATCTTTTTTCAGAAGGTTCTTCAATACCTTTTTTGCATTATAGAGTTGCAGAAAATTTATTCTGCAATGTTTTTAACGCTGAAAATTTAGCAAGGTCAGATGTTTCAATTGATGCAAAAAAAGATAAATTAGGTTTTGGTATAAAAACATTTCTTCATAAAAATGGAAATTGTTTAGAAAAAATAGCTGAGTTTAACAGAGAAAGAAAAACTATTAAAGAATTAGAAAATAATCGCTTAAAAATGATTAAGAAAATTTCTTTTTTTAGAAATAGAAGAATTGAATCTACAAAACAAATGTTTGATGTTGATAATTTAATCTATCATTGCATTACAAGAGATATAAAAAAAATCAAAATTTATGAAACCCAAATGGAAATGATAAATATTGAAAAAATAAAATTAGATAATAAAAAAAGAGTTAATAATACTATTTCTTTTAATGATGGAATTAATGAATATTCATTTAATATGTCTAAAAGCACATTATATAAAAGATTTTTAATTAATCCAATAGAAGAATTTGATGTTGATATATTAAAGAATCCATTTGAAATGTTTGAAATGTTATTTGTTTCAGAAATTGATACTCAAATGAAGTTAGAAGAAGAAAAGGATTTTGTTATACTTCCTTTGTATTCACCAATAAAAGAGAAATTTGTACAGATAAAATCTGGTTTGAATCAATGGAATGCTCGAGGTAGAAAAAGAAACCCAGATGAAGTTTATATATCAATCCCATCATTTATTCATAAACATAAACCAGGTTTTTTTCCTGGAAGAAATACAAACTTTAATTTGAATTTGCCTAATAATAAAAACATTTCAGCAAAAATTTGCCAAGATAACGATAAAGCTTTAATGAGTAATCCAAATTCAGATCTAGGAAAATGGATTTTAAGAGATATTTTGAAAGTTAAAGAAGGTGAGCTTGTAACATATGATAAGTTGTTTGAAATCGGAATAGATTCAGTTGAAATTGTTAAAAACTCAGATTTAAATTTTTCAATAAATTTCAAAAAAATTGGTAGTTATGAAAACTTTTCTAAAATGTTTTTATCAAAGTAAATATAAAAAATCAAAAACAGATCCCGGCTCAGAATCGTACCGGGATGACATTTTTTTATATGAAATTTCCTTTGGCATGACATTATATTGATTTTTGTTTATTTAATCAGAAGACTCAATTAACAAAGTAACTATTGAGCTAAAAGATTTTGATTGTATAAATCAAAGAAAATTAATTAAAAGGAACTATAGAGACTGTTACGAAGTATGCAATACATGGATGTATTGCAAAGTCGAACATCGTAAGAGGGAATTTTATAGGACTTAAAATTTCATGTGGTCCGATTAATTAATATTTCTTTGATAGAATTAGGAAAGATAAATCTGTTTTTGATGCTTTTTATTAAAAAGAAAATTGATAATATAAAAAATCAAAAATAGATCCCGGCTCAGAATCGTACCGGGATGACAAAAATTATAGAACCATCCAAGGATGACAATGATAAAAAAAGTTAGTGAGTTTAAGGAGTTGAGTTTTAAAAAAAACTGCCAATAGTGAAGTGGTAAATACAGTTAGCACAAATTTATCATAAAATGATAAATTTGCTAGTTAGCGGTTTGGAAAAGCCAACCTAGTTAGCACTCGCTTCGCTCGTTAGTAAAGACCTTTCGGTCTAGTTTAAAAACCTCACTAAAAAAGCAATAGCTTTTTTTCGTTATTATCTTCAACCCACAACGCACAAACCACAAACCACCACCCTCAACTCTCAACCTTTTTAATTATCTATTTCTGAAATCCGCCAAAAAATCCATTATATATTTGACAGAAAAGATAATTACCACCACCTCTTCTGCTAAGATGTATATCAACAGTATGAGGAGTGTACATATATAAAGAATAAGTTGCTTCGTTTTTACAATTTATCCATTCAGTACCGTAATTAACTCTTTTTCTAGCTCCATTTTGAGTAACATTTTTGGATATTCCATCATCATACCATCTTTTGAAAATCCTTATTGCTGACGCTAATTGATTTTCAAGTCCTTTATAAGCAGGATTATGATATCCATTATCAGGACAGCCAACACCCATTGCCCAGTCTAATTTACTTTGAGAAATAGTTGTTCTTGAAATAAGACTTTGTTCTTTTTGTGCAGTTGCAAGTATTACTTTTGGATTAATTCCATATTGTCTACATACATTTGAAATTATATCAGATGGTTTTTGTCCTCTATAAGTGTTTTTTAAACCAGAGTTTTTACTTTCAAAAAACTGTTGTATAGCACTTGCTGTCATAGTTGTTGTATCAGTAAATTCTCCGTTTTCAATAATTCTTGTAAAATCAATTTGTGTTGATAAATTACCAGAATATGCTCCGGTTCCGTTATCTTCATTTGAACCTGCTGTGTTATTAGAATCTGCTGCATTTGAACCTGTTACTGTAGCAGTATAAGAATTATCTGTATTTGTTGAACCTGCTGAAAAAGATGATGATATTTTAGGCGCATTATTTGAACCTTCAAGAAACATTTCATTTATCATAAGAAATATAATATAAAATTTCTTAGCAGTATCATCTTCTTCTAAAAACATAGTTATATACTGAATTACTTTGCTTACTTTATTAAGTGTATTAATTATATTTTGAGTGTTTTCTGGTGAAAAGAAATCACTTCTTCCGCCAGGAGATAAAGAGTTTTTACCATGATGTTCAGAATTGTTTTTATTTGCAACAGTTTCTTTAAGATTATTTACTATATGTGAAACTCCAGAAATATTACCCTTATTACATCTTTTTACAATAAATTCAGTAATATTTTGTACAGAAGACTCTGTATCGTTTTTTATTGATTTAAAAATTTCTGTATCAGTTTTTTTTAGAGATTGTTGGATTTTTCTTGATTCAATTTCATATTCTTTTGAAGGTTTTGTTTTAAGCATTTCTTCACTTGATTTACCTTGAAGTTTATTTTGAAAATCTCTTCTCATAAATTCTAGTCTAATAAAATCATCAATTCTTTTTTGAAGAAGTTTTTGTGTATTATTTTTAATTGGAGGAAGTTCATAATTATGTCCTGCATAGAATTCTGGCATTTCTTCTAATCCAAGATCTTTTAGAATTTTATTACCTTCTTTATTTGTAAATATTGATTCAGAAAACAATGGCAATAAACCGTTTTGAACAGAATTTACAATTAAACTCTGTGTTTCAGACAAATTTCTTTCTGAAATATTCCTATTAATTCCAGCACTTCCGCCATAAGTACCTGTAGCTGATTTTACATCAGCAAAAGTTAAAAATATAAATGTTAATATACAAAAAACTGCTAATAATTTCTTATTCATAAGACCTCCTAAAGTTCTTAAAACAAAGTATTCTTATTTTAAGTTTAAGGTATTACATGGTTGTTTAGCAAGGTATAATTTTGTTTAATTTCGGTTAATTCAAATTAATTGGATATTTTTACTATATATGATATATAATTATAAATTATGGGTGAATATATATTTAATATTGATAATAGAAAAAATGTAATTATAGTTTCAATTTGTGTATTAGTTTTTATATTCCTTTTTATGAGTTGTGGTGAAGAAGATAAAACAAATGTTTCTAAAAAAAATGATATAAAACAAAAAATTTCTGATTACACTGAAATTGTTGAAGATCTTTATATAGAACCAATTCCTAATATTAAAAAATTTATTATTCCTCAAACTGAGGGTTTTCAGATTAAAACTACACAAAATGACAAGAGTTTTTGGACAAAAAACAAAGCTTTTGCTTTACCTATGCATTTAAGGGAAATTAGAGATATGATTCGTCGAGGTCAGTATATGGAAGCTGAAGATAGACTTATGATAATTGAGAAAAATGCTGATTACGATACTATGGGTTGGCTTATTTATTTAAAAGCTGAAATATATTATAATGCTGGTGATTATGCTTTTGCTAAAGTTTTTTATGAAGAACATCTTAAAAGATTTCCAGGTCATGTTCTTGAGAATAATGTGAGAAATACAATTTCATACATTAAAAAGAGGTATAATATATGAAAAAAGGTTTTTCTTTTATACAACTTGTTGTTGCTATAGCAGTTATTGGAATGGCTCTTACATCGATTTTTTCTATGAATCTTCAAAATAATCGTAGATTAAAAGTCAATAGAGATTATTTGACTGTTCTTATGTGTATGGAAGAAGTTTATTCTCAGCTTAAAAATACTAGATATGCACTTACTATGAGCGATAAAAGTTTTGAAATAAAAAAAGGTGATAAAAAGATTTTTCTTAATTCAGATTTCACTGATAAACTTAAAGGAAAAATGACTGTGAGTTTTGATAAAACTGATAGTAATATAATGGTAATGAAAATAGAAGCTGATTATACTACAACAAGTGGAGCAGATAATACTGCTGTTATGAGAGGAGTTATTTGGAGTGATTATTATTAAAAAAAAAGCATTCACTATTATTGAAATAGCTATTGTTGCTGCTTTGGCTTTTATGATAATTGGACTTATATTAAATACATTTTTTACAAATATAAAAAACGTAAAAACTGGTGAAAAAATCAATTCTTTGGAATTTGAAAAATTTATGATATTCAAGGAATTTTCTTCAACTTTAAAAAGATTTGATTATGAAAGAATTGTAGAAGATGATGATTTAAAGATTACTGCAAAAAGTAAAATTTTTATTAAAAATGCAGGTGGCAAAAAAATACAGGAAATAAGTTTTATTTACTTTGAAGATGATGAAGAACATAAAATTACATATAGAATTGATGATAAAAAATTTATTAGAGAAAAAGATCTTGTTGAAAAAATTGTTTGTGAAAATATTGAAGATTCCCAATTTACTTTTGATGGTAATTGTATTGGATTTAAAGGTAATATTACAGGTGAAGGTATTGGAGAAGATAAAGAGATTGTTGTTTCTGTTGAAACAAGATTTGGTATAGATACTTCATTGTGTGAGGTTATCTATGAGAAATAATAAAGGATTTGTCATGTTTTTTGCTATATTTTTTATGATAATAATATTTGCATTTACAATGTTTTATAATAGCAGAGTTAGAAATTCAGGTAAAAATATGGAAAGAGAATTAGGCAAGGTAATGGCTGAAAAAATTGCTGAAGAAGGTATTTATCAAGCTTATAATATAATTTATGAAAATTATGCAAAAGGTAATAGGAATTTTGCAACTTCGCTTTCTTATCCGATTGAACTTAAAAGTGAATTTGGTGAAATAAAAATCCTTGATATAAACTATTATTCCAAGGATGATACAGAATTTATTGAAATGTATAATTTTTATTTAAATAATATAAATGGTAAATTTGATATTTTTAAAATAAAATGTGAAGGAAAATCAGAAATGGGAGAAAAAGTGTGTATAGAAGAAATAATAAAAGTTCAAGACCTTTCAGTATTAAGATGAGTAAATTATTGAAAGTGAATTTTTCATTTATCTATATTTTTTTATTATTGTTTTTTATTATTAATATTTTTGCATTTGCTGACAAAGAGTTTGAAATTGGAGATATTTCAACTAATCCACTTTTTGGTGATTTTGATGATGATGGACATCTTGAATTAATAATAGGTGCTAAAAAAACAGATGGATTAGGCGTAGAAAAAGATATTGTTCTTCTTGAAGGAGATATGGAAATAGCAGAAAGTGAAACATGGCAATTAAAGACAGAAAGTTTATATCCACCGATGGTTTCCATAGGTTATCTTAAATCAGAAAAACTTTTTTTCTGGACATTATACAAAGACAATGATACTCGTATTTTACAATGTCATGATATTTTAGGAACTCTTAAATGGGAAAAAGATTTTAAATCAACAGCTTTGCCAGAACCAGTTGTATGGGAAAATAAAAAAAAGGTGCTTATAGGAGCAACAACAGGTAAATTTTACATTTTTGATAGCATTGGGAATATAGATTGGGAAAATGATTTTAAAACTCCAATATCAGTTAGAGCTGAGATTGGTGATATTGATTTAGATGGTAAAGAAGATATTATTATAAAAACAGATGAAGGAACTATATATGCTTACAATGAAGATTATGAAATAAAAAAAGGATTTCCAGTAAAAATGTCTACAACTAGTAATAATGGAAGTTTATATAATATTACTTTAGATGATATAAATGGAGATAAATACAAAGAAATAATTGCAGCAACAGGTTTTAAAAGCGGAAAACAAACAATTTGTGTGATAAATTACAAAGGTAAAATAATAAGAGAATTTACCATAAAAGATAAAGCAAGAGCCAGAGCTGAAACTTATGATTTTGATAGAGATGGTACAAAAGAAATTATACTTGTTACTGAAAGCGGTAAACTAATAGTTGAAAATCTTGAAAAAGGTAAAAAAATTAAAGGATTTCCTATAAATTGCGGTAAAACAATAACTGGAAAACCATATATTCTTGATACAGATGGAGATAGAAATGTAAAAATTATTGTTTCTGTCGGTGAAAATGAAAAAAGAAATACATTAAAAATTTATGATAAAGAAGGTAAAGAAGATAGTAGCTTTTCTAAAAGCTGGAATATAGGTAAAAATCTTAAAATAGATTATTTTTACTTTGCAGACATTGACAATGATGGGAAATATGAGTTTATATATTTTGATGATGGATTGCTTAAAATGTCTCCAACAGAATTTCCAAGAAAAATTATAGTTGAAAAACTTGGCAGAACAATTATTTATTAAATAGTGTTTTATAATAGAAAGGATAATTAAATGGATAAAAATAAAATTTTTGAATATCATTCAGAGTTTAAAGGCAAAACCGGAACATATATAAAAACTAAAGTTGAGAATAAAGAAGATCTTTCAATAGCATATACACCTGGAGTTGCTGAAGTTTGTAGAGAAATACATAAAGATGTTGAAAATGTATATAAATATACAGCAAAAAGTAATACAGTTGCGATTGTATCCGATGGTACAGCAGTTTTAGGACTTGGAAATATTGGTCCAGAAGCAGCACTTCCTGTAATGGAAGGAAAAGCACTTCTTTTTAAAAAATTTGCAAATATAGATGCAGTTTCTATATGTATTCCTGGCAATTTATCAGCTGAATATATTTCAGATTTTATAAAAAATATTTCCCATACATTTGGTGGAATAAATCTGGAAGATGTAGCTTCTCCAAAATGTTTTGAAATAAATAAAAATCTTGAAGGAAGCAAAATAGCATATTTTCATGATGATCAGCATGGAACCGCAGTTGTAGTTTTAGCAGCATTATTGAATTCACTAAAACTTGCAGAAAAAAAACTTTCTCAAATTAGAATTGTAATAAATGGAGCAGGAGCAGCAGGATTAGCAATTGCAGAAATTCTAGTAGAAGCAGGAGCAAATAACATTGTATTATGTGATATAGATGGAATAATAAATAAAGATAATTACAAATATAATAAAAGAAAAAGATTTTTAAAATTTAATAAAGAAAATATCTCAGGAAACCTTGAAAATGCTATGAAAAAAGCTGATGTATTTATTGGAGTATCAAAAGGTAATATAGTTAAATCAGAATGGGTAAATTCTATGAATGAAAAATCAATAGTTTTTGCAATGGCAAATCCAGAACCAGAAATAATGCCAGACCAAGCATTAAAAGCAGGAGCTTATATAGTTGCAACAGGCAGATCGGATTTTCCAAATCAAGTTAATAATGTATTAGGATTTCCAGGAATTTTTAGAGGAGCATTAGACTCTAAAGCAAGCTGTATTAATTTAAAAATGTGTGTAGAAGCAGCATTAGCATTATCAGAAGTACTCGATAACAATGAAATAAGCAAGGAAAAGATATTACCAGATCCTTTTGATAAAAGAGTTGTTCCACAAATAGCAGGAAGAGTAGCAAAAAGTGCTTCAGAACAAGGCTTAAGTCCTTTTAAAGGTTTTGCATTAAAGACAATAATGAAAAAAATAATGCAAAGTGAAAATTAAGATCAAACTATCAGAGGTTATTGATAAACTTTCGAATTTTCAATAGTTTGCCATCCCGGTGTGATTTTGATCCGGGAGCTTGTTTGTGATTTAAAAGTTGTCATTACTTTGAATATGGTAATCTATTCAAATATAAATAAATCATATTTTCCCTTTACTTAAAAGCATTTTAAAACTTGTTTTTAATACACTTATATTATAATATTGTTTTAAAATATAAATTTAGGAGCTTATAATATGAAATATTTGATTTTAATATCTGTAATTTTAACATTTAATTTTTCAGCATTTTCATTTGATGAAAATATAGCAAAAGCAACTGTTAAAATATTTAATAAATCTCAAAGTAATAGTGCATATTCACCGTGGGATTATTCCAATGTATCAGGTGGAACAGGTTCAGGAGTAGTACTTGGAGAAGGCAGAATACTTACAAATGCTCATGTTGTCAGTAATTCCAAATATTTATATATAAAAAGAAATGAAGATCCTTATGAATATCCAGCAAAAATAGTGCATATAGCTCATGAATGTGATCTTGCAGTTTTAGATGTAACAGATAATAGAGAAGAATTTTATAAAAAAATTGCATTTGCAGAATTAGGGGTGTCGCCTCAGCTTAGAGAAAAAGTCAATACTGTAGGTTATCCAAAAGGTGGAAGCAAAATTTCAGTAACTGAAGGAGTAGTTTCAAGAATTGAATATCATATATATGTTCATGATGGAGCATCAAAGCATCTTGCCATTCAGACAGATGCTGCAATAAACAATGGTAATTCAGGCGGACCAGTTGTAAAAGGCGGTAAAGTTGTAGGAATAGCATATCAATCAAGGACAGACGGGCAGAACATAGGATATTTTATACCACTTTTTGTAGTAGAAAGATTTCTTAAAGATATAGACATGGACGGTAAATACGATGGATATATAGATAATGGACTTATTGTATCAGATATGAAAAACACAGGATTAAAAAAATATTCAGGACTATCAGAAGATTCAGGAGTTGGAATTATAGTAACAGCAATAAAAAGAAATTCACCATTAAAAAATTTCATAAAAAAAGATGATGTAATACTTGAAATTGATGGAGTAAGCATTGCAGATGATGCAACAGTTACATCTGAATTCGGCAGAGTCGAATGGATACATGTGCTTGAAAACAAATTTATTAACGATAAAGTTAAATTTAAAATAATGAGAGACAGAAAAATGAAAATAGTAGAAGCAAAGATGTTACCATCAGAAAACATGATAAGTAATGTAAATCAATATGAATTTGATTATCCATATTTTATAAAAGCAGGATATGTATTTACCGTGCTTTCAAGAGATTATCTTGAATCATGGGGTAAAAACTGGTATTACGATGCAGAGCTTTATCAAATGTTTCATTATAGCTTTTTTGAATATATGGAAAAAGAAAAAAGAGATGAAATAGTAGTTTTATCAAAAATACTTCCAGCAGATATAAATAAATATGGAAGAGAACTTTCAAATAAAATAGTAAAAAAAGTCAATGGAAAAGAAATTAAGGATTTTAATGATTTAATATATAAAATTGGTAAATATGAAAGCAAAGAAGAATTTCTAACAATAGAATTTGAAAATACATCTGAAATGTTAATTATTCCAACCAATAAAATCAAAGAATCTGACGATTTTATCAGGAAAACTTACAATATAAGAAATCTATTAAGAGTAAAATTGGGGTCAGGTCTTCGGAATTCGGGTTTTGATAATTCAATTATAAAATTTGAAAAACAAAAAGCATAGAAAAAAACAATTTATTTATGAAAAAAGAGGTGATTTATGAAATTATTTATAACAGTTTTTTTATTTAGTATTATGGTTTTTAACATATATGCAGATATTTCAAAAAGTATTGTTTCTGTTTATGTAACTTCTCAAAAGTATCTTCTTTATACTCCATGGCAAAAAAGTGGAATTGTTTATAAAAAAGGTAATGGAGCTGTAATTTCAGATAATAGTATTTTAGTTCCTTCTTTTCTTGTTGCAGATTCAACTGTTGTGGAAGTTTCCAAAAATGGTTCTGGAAAAAGATGGAAAGCTTCTGTATTTCATGTTGATACCGATGCAGGGCTTGCAATTATTAATATAGATAATAAAGATTTTTTTTCAGATCTTTTACCTGTTGATATTTCACAAAATCTAAATTTGCAGGATAATGTTAGTATTTGTCAGTGGAATGATAATGGTCAGTTTTTAAACGATAGTGGAAATATTCTTTCTTTTAAAGCTGGGAAGATTGATTCATCGTATAACTACTATCTATATACTATTGCTTCTGTGAATCTTTCAGAAAAAAAATCATCTAATGAGCTTGTTTTTTTAGGCGAAAAATTATGTGGTATTTCTTTTTATTATAATGATAATAAAATTCAATTTAGACCTCTTGAAACCATAAAACATTATATTGATGATGTTTTGAACGGAGATTACAAAGGATTTGCAGTGAATCATATTTCTTATAGAAATTCTAATAATGAATATCTGAGAGAATACCTTAAAGTTGATGAAAATAATCAAGGTATTTTTTATTCGGGTGGGAAAAACTCGCCTTATTCGGATGTTTTGAAGAAAAATGATTTTATTTATGAAATAAATAATATGCAAATTGATAATAATGGAAATATAAATGATAGCGTAAAAGGGATTCAGCCATTTTATTACTTAATAACAAGATTTTTTCCAGGTGATAAGGTTAATTTGAAAATTTTAAGAAATGGAAAAAAAATGAATTTTAATATAACTTTAGATAGTCTTTCAGAAAAAGATTTCCTTATACCGGATGAAAAGTATAATACTCGTTCAAATTATTTTGTATATGGTGGTATTATGTTCTCAGAATTATCTAAAAATATGCTTGAAGCTTACGGTAAAGATTGGGAAAAAAAAGCACCAAAAGAGCTTGTCATTCTTTACAAAAAAAATTATATGAAAAAAACTCTTTCTGACGATAAAATCGTTCTTGTTAATAAAGTTTTTCCTGATGATATAAATAAAAGTTATCAGAATTATTATTCAGATAAAATAAAAATTGCAAATGGTGAAGAAGTTAAAAATTTAAAGCATTTAAAGGAAATTCTTCAAAAAGATGGAGAATTTGATGTAATTGAACTTGATTATAGTAAAGGGAAGATTGTATTTGATAAAAAACAGCTTAAAGAAAGACATATTGAGATATTAAAAAATTACAATATTACTGAATCAGAATATATTGCACCATAAAAAAACTATAACTAAGGGGATTTTGAAAAACTCATTTAGGAATAAAATCATGAAATAAGGTAATAATAAACATGGGCACTGAGGAAAAGAAGGATGCCAAATTGCTAAATCGCTTTGAATTTCAATTTGGAAAACTTTTCCGAGGAAGGACCCAGATAAATAGTAATGATTATAGAGAGTTTTTCAACAAAACTCGAATTCCGAAGACCTGACCCCAATGTTTTCTAAAAGAGTAATTCTGCTAGCTTTTCTTCGTGTTCATAAAAACCAGATTTCCCTGTTTTGTAATTTCCGCCTATTACTATAAAAGCAAATCCTTTTTGTTTTTCTATTGAATAATATAAACAGCTTGTCATGCCAAAGGATTCTCCTGAATGTCCGTATAATCTTTCGTTTTTTATGAGTTCTTCGGTTATGTGTATTCCTGCTGCTTTTTCTTTGTATATTCCTTTCATGTTTGGATTTTTCCATGCTGTTGTGTGGAGTGTTTGGAATGTTTTTGCTGATAATAGTTTATTGTTTTGTTGTATTAATGCTTTTAATAAATTGCCTAATCCTGTTATATTTGTTCTTAATCCGCCTTGTGGTGAAAAAATTAATGCATTTGTTCCTGTTATATAATCTTCTACTGTATTATTTGTGTTATTAAGCATTTCGGGTGTATCTAGTATTGGTTTGTGTGTGTTTTGTGTCCATTTATATAATATTCCTATATTTTGCTTGTTTTTTATTTTTTGTATGTTGAAATTTCCTTCTATTTTTAGTGGTTTTAATATGTTTTCTTCTATGAAATTATCAAAATTCTGTTTGCTTATTTTTTCAATTATTGTTGCAAGTAATCCATATGTGTAATTTGAATAATTAAATGTTGATGTTTTGTTTTTCCATATATTTTTTGTGTAATATGGTGATTTTGGTGTTATATAATCTGTTATTGATATGCTTCCTTTTTGATAAATATTTTTTATGAAATGTTTATATGGTCCGTTTGATTCGATTATTCCTGATGTATGTGTTAATAAATGTTTTATTTGTATTGGTATTTCTGGAAAATATGGATTTCTAATTTTTTGGTCAAAATATTGGCTTATATCATCTTCTAATGTTAATTTTTCTTTATCAATTAGTTTTAATATTCCGAGTGTTGTGAATAATTTTGATAAGGATGCTACTCTATATAATGTGTTGCAGTCTGTGTTTATATTGGATTCAATATTTTTTTTCCCATAACTTTCTTTGTATATTATTTGATCTTTATTTATTGATATTACTTGAAGGCTGGCTATGCTGTAAGTTTTTATTATGTCTGTAATATTTTTGTTTATATTTTGTGTGTATATTGTTATTGGGTTTAAATTTAATATTAATATTACTAATAATGATATTGAAAATGTTGATAAATGGAATTTTATTTTATTGAAATTATACATTTATATTCCTGTTTTTTTTGTAATTACTTGTAATATTATATAATATAAAATTAATGAAAAACAAATTATTTAAAAGATTTATATTATTTTTTTTATTCCACTTATTTTAGGTATTATTTTTATTTTTTCATATTCGAGATATTTACTTTTTCCAAAAATAAAAGTTTCTTATATGGAGCAGAAAAAAAATTCTATTAAAGATACCACTGATTTAGCTTTTTATTTTATTGATCAGATATAATAAAATGTCTATAATGGTTTTATTACAGAAGAAAAAGCTTGGATTAATATTAATAAGTTTATTGAAAAATTTAGATATGGTAAAGATAATAAAAATTATTTTTGGATTACAAATCTCAAATCTGAAATAATTGCTCATCCATATATTTATGAATTTAGTAATAAGAATTTGTATGATTATCAGGATGCTAATGGTAAATATATGTTTAGAGAATTTTTTGACATTGTAAATCAAAATGATGAAGGTTTTACAACTTATAAATGGCAAGTATTTGATAATAATGAAAAATATGGAGAAAAACTTTCATATATAAGATTGTATGCTCCAAAGGGAATTTTGATTGGAACTGGAGAATATCTTGATGATATAAATTTGGAGATTGCTTCTATTATTAAAAAAGATATAGAATTGGGGTTTTCTCTAATTGTTTTTTTTTGTGTTTATTTCAGGATTTTATGGTTTTAATTTATTGAGACTTGAAAAAAATGCTATTGAAAAAGAAAAATTATTATCTGAAAGTGAGAAAAAATTCCGTGCTATATATGAAAATTCTAATCAAGGTTTTATGCTTATAACTGAAAAAAATGGTTTTGTTGATTGTAATAAAAGAGTTCTTGAAATATTTGGTTTTGAAAGTGCTGAAATGCTTCTTAATAAAAGTCCGCTTGAATTTTCACCTGAATATCAGCCAAATGGTATGTTTTCTGATGAAAAATTAAAAATACATTTTAACAATCTTTATGAATTTGGTAAAGAAGAATTTGAATGGGTTCATATTAAAAAAGATAAAACAGAATTTTATACAAAAATTCTTCTTTCAAAAATTGTGATTTCTGATGAAATTTATATTTTTGTAATACTTGAGGATATTACTACTAAATTAAAAATGGATGAATATATTAAAGAAAGAAAAATTCTTAAATTTCTTGATGGAATAAAACATTCTGCTAACAGAGCTGCTCAAATAGTTAGAAATATGCTTGATTTTAGTCGGGCTTCAAATAGAGAAAAAACAATTGAAAATGTCAATAATATTATTGATAATACAGTTGAATTAGCTTTAAATGATTATGATTTAAAGAAAAAGTTTGATTTTAAACATATTAAAATTAATAAAATATATTTACAACATAATTTAACGATTTTGTGTATTGCTCCTGAGATTGAACAGGTAATACTTAATATATTAAAAAATGCAGCTTATGCACTTTATAAAGACAAAATAAACTCTCCGGAAATAACTATAAAGGTTTATTCTGCAAAAGATAAAGTTAGAATTGGTATTAAAAATAATGGTCCAATTATTCCTGATAAAGTGAAAAAAAGAATATTTGAACCTTTTTTTACTTCTAAGGATGTTGGCGAAGGAACTGGTTTGGGTCTTTCTGTATCTTATTTTATAGTTAATAATAATCATAATGGCAAAATTTGGTTTGAGTCAGAGGAAAAATATGGTACTGAATTTTTTATAGAACTTGATTTATATAAAGGTTGATTTTTCAAGAAATATAGGTTAATATATTAAAAAGCTAATTAATAAATTTTTTGGAGAGAGTTTGAAGAAAAATTTAAAACTTCTTGTGGTTGATGATGATGAAATAATATTAAATACTCTTGCATCTTTTCTTGAAGATGAAGGTTTTGTTATTTACCCTTGTTCTAATGCAGAACAAGCTTTGGAAATAGTTTCAAAAGAAATTGTCGATGCTGGTATAATAGATATTAGACTTCCTGGAATGGATGGAGATGAATTTATTATTAAAGCTCATGGTCTTAATAATAGTATTAGATTTATTATTTATACAGGTTCTATTACTAATTTTTACAATAAATCTCTTTTAGGAATTGGTATGAAACCAGAAGATATTATTTACAAACCTGTTTTGGATATGGATATTATCTTAAAAGCAATTAATCGAGTTTTAAGTCTTTAAAACAAACCGGTTGACAATTCATGATTTTGGCATTACAATTCAACTGATTCCTTATTTTATTTATGTTTAATATTGGAATAATTTTAATAAATAATAAAAATATACTGGTGAGTATAAATATAGTATTTAAACGAGGTATTATTATGAAAAAGTATCGATTACCAGTAAATACTGAATGTGATAAAATCGATGAAATAAGAGAAGTTATTAAAAATCCTTGTCAGGAAGTTAAAATTAAAAAAGGTCAGAAACAAGGTGATTTTACACAAAAAAGCTGATTTTTATTCTGCTTATTCATATATTTCATAAAATTCAATTTAGGTTTTAAAAAAAATGTGGTTATTTATATAAAAATCAAATAAAATAGTATTATACTGTTTTTTTTTATTTGGAGTTTTTATGTTTGACGATATTTTTATGGATAATGATTGGAATCCATTATGTCAGAGTTGTTCACTTCCTCTTGTGCATAAAGATTTTTGCGGAACTAATTTAGATAACACTCTTAATCACGATTATTGCAGATTATGCTATTTAAATGGTAAATTCACTTCTGAAAATATTACAATGCAGGAAATTATAAAAAGTTCTTCTTTGATATTTAGTGTAATGAAAGATTATCCATACACGAAAGCTGAGATGATTGTTTCTATGCTTGTTCCGAGATTAAAAAGATGGAGAGATATTTCTGGTTATGACAAAAGATTAAAAAATCAATTAAAGTCTGAATCCCGTCTTTATGTTAAATGGTTTGCTATTGAGGAAAGATCTCTTTACTTTGTTATTCATATTGCTGGTAAGGGAGATTTTCTTTTTTCAAGAAGATTAAGTATTACTATAAACGAAATTTCAGAAAAATTAATTAATATTGACGAAAAAAATATTTCAGCATTTTATTTTAAAGAAATCAATGATTTACTGGATTCAATGCAGGTTCTTTTTAATCTTTCTATGGATAAAGGTTATATTTTCGAAAAAGAATTCAGAGAAATTTTTGATGAAATAAATAATTTTAAAAAAATTCTCTCAGATTTGTTCAGGAATAAAACTATTTAATGATAGGATTCAATTGTAAGATTAATTAAATTTTTTAATAATGATGAATTTTATTCAAATTTCTTGTAAAATATAATAAAAAAAGGAGATTTATTTGAATTTCACAAAAATTTTAACGATTATACTGTTTTTTTTATTATCAATAATGATATTTGCTCATTCAAGAGTAATAGTTCCTGATCAATATTTTCTAAAACCATTTATAGAAAATGGGAAATTTGGATTTATTGATACATTTGGAAATGTTCATATAAAAGCTCAATATATTGAAACTGGGAATTTTGTAAATGGTTTATGTCCTGTAAAAAAAAGCGATGGGAGTTGGATTTTTATTGATAAATCAAATGTTCAAATATGGAAAGATAAAAAATTTAGAAGTGCTGGTAATTTTTCAAATGGTTATGCAAAAGTACTTCCAATGCAATCAAATTACTGGACTTTTATTGATTTAGACGGAAATATATGTGGTGGAGAATATATAGCTGCTAAAGATTTCAAAAATGGTTTTTGTGCAGTTTCAGAAAATGGTAATGGTTGGAATTTTATTGATAAAGACTTTAAAATATTATTTCAAAAATCATATTTTCATTGTGGGAATTTTAATGATGATATTGTTTTGGTATTTGATGAAGGTGATAGTTGTTATAAATATTTAAATAACGATGGCAAAACTATTTTATCATTACCTGGGTTTGAATATTTTGGAGCAAGCCAGTTTATTGATGGGTTAGCTTGTGTTAATTATAAAGGGAAATGGGGTTTTATAAATAAAGCTGGTGAATTTGTGATAAATCCGCAATTTGAAGTTGCAATGCCATTTTTTGAAGGAATGGCAGCTGTGCGATATGGCGGAAAATGGGGTTATATAAAGCAAAATGGTGATTTTCATATTATGCCTTTTATTGAAGATTCAAAAGATTTTTATGCTGGTCATGTTAATGAATACAGATTTCTTAAAAAGTTATATTCAGGTAGTATAGATTTTTTTGGAGAAAAAAAAATTGTTAATAAAAAAGACATTATTCCTGTAATAATTGATTTTGATACTTCTATTATATTAATGAGATTTTCACAGGATTTAAGTGTTTATAGTTCTGTTGTTAGGAATTCTGTTAAATATGGCTATATGGATAGAGCTGGTAAAAAAGTAATAAAACCAATTTTTGATACTGCATTTCCTTTTGAAAAAGATATTGCAAAAGTTATTGATTCAAATGAAATGATGTATATTAACAAAAAAGGTAAAATAATATTTAAAAGAAAGTATAAAAGCGAGTGAAAGATAAGAGCATAGGGGTGAAATTATGAAAAAAGTTAATTTGATTTTGATATTGATAATTGGATTGTTTTTATTTATACAAGCTGATGAAAAAAATAACAGAGTGGATTTTAAAAAACAATGTTCAAAAATATCTTCAGACTTTAAAATTTATAAAGTAAATAAAATTGAAATTGGTCATTTTGTAAAAGATAAAAAAGATTTTTTTATTTTTCTTACATCTTATTTTTCAAAAGAGAAGGGTTATCAAGGCAATACAGATGTTATATTTGCAATAGATAGTGAATTAGTAATTGATAAACTTTTACTTGTAAAATCTGATGATACTCCTGATTATATAAATTTTATGAGTGCATTTGGATTTTTTGATAGTTTTATTGGTAAAAAACCTTTAATTAAAGAAAATAAATTAAATATAGAAGTTGATTCAATAAGTGGTGCAACAATAACTTCCAATTCAATTATAAAAAATGTTCAAAATACATTAATTGAAGCAAAAAAAATCATTCAAAAAATAAAATTAGATTAATATCCATGAATAGTACATTTTATTTTTTTGTTTTCTATAATATATTCTCCGCCAGAAAGACATTTTGGAATTTCACCTTTATAAAGATAATCTTTTAAAAACGACATTTCTGATACTTTGCGGATTATATTAAATTTTTCTTCATTAATATTCTGATCCATAATATACATTTCTATTGATGCTTCAAGGATTTTCCGATTTGCCATACAATTGCTTTCAATAGATTGTTGTTGTGAATAATTATTTTTTTCTACTATAAAATCCTTTTTATTTGAAATTATGAAAATTATCAAGAATATAAATATAAATATTCCCGCAATAATGAATTTTCCTTTATTGATTATATAAATTAACTTTATTAAATAATTCATATATAAATTATATAAAATTGTTGATTAAAGTCAAAATAAAAAATGTAAAATATTAAATAAAAAAACTATTGACATTGTAAAAAAATTAGGTTAACTTAATTGATAATGATTATCAATATCTTTTAAGGAGGACTTGATATGTACGATATGAATGGTAATTTTGTAAGAGGTGGTTATTTTTGTGATGGTAGCAGAAGAAGAGGTGGTGGTAGAGGTTTAGGATTTAATCGTGGTGGTGGATTTGTAAGAGGAGCTGGTTATGGTGTAAGATATGGTCAGGGAATGGGAATAGGCAGAAATTATTGGGCTCAAGATTATGTTGGTCCTGTAAATGATATGGCTCAGCCTGTAAATACAGTTTCTGATAATACAGATGCTATATTAAACAAATTAGAAGAATTAAGTATGAGAATTGAAACCATAGAAAAAATACATGGAGGAAATTAATATGAAAATCGCAATAACTTCACATGGTAATAGTTTAGATGCAAATATTGATGCTAGATTTGGAAGAGCTATAGGTTATATAATTTGGGATACTGAAACAAAAACTTTTAGTTATGTAGATAATATGCAGGTTCTTAATGCTCCTCAGGGTGCTGGTGTTCAAGCTGCTAAATCTGTTGTAGATACTGGAGCTAAAATTGTAATTACTGGTCATGTTGGACCTAATGCTTTTAGAGCTTTAAATGCTGCTGGTATAAAAATGTTTTTAAAAACTAATGGTACTGTTAAGGATGCTATTGATGATTACACTAATGGCAATTTAAAAGAAACTGGAAATTCAAATGTAGAAGGTCATTGGGTTTAGAAGATAGGGGAAAGAGTGAGAGAGCGAAAGGGTGAAGTGGGAAAAATAAAAAGCTTTAAATCTATTTCACTATTTACTCATTCGCCATTCGCAGGTTTTTAAGGTTAAAGAATTGAAGGGAGATTATCATATATGAATATTGCTATAGCAAGTGGTAAGGGTGGTACTGGTAAGACTACTGTGGCTACTTCAGTTGCTTATGTTCTTTCCGAAATTGGAAATAAGGTAAGTGTTTTTGACTGTGATGTTGAAGAGCCGAATGATCATATTTTTTTAGGTCCTGAAAATATTATTGAAGAAGTTGTTGAAGTTGGAATGCCAGAACTTATTGAAGAAAAATGTAATTCTTGTGGAAAATGTAGTGATATATGCCAGTTTAATTCTATATTTTACACTAATGGAAAACCTCTTTTCTTTAGTGATATATGTCATTCATGTAGACTTTGTGAAAGAATTTGTCCTGAAGATGCTATAAAAATGGTTCCTAAGAGAATTGGTGTTACAAAAAAAGGAAGAGTTGAAAATATTTTTATTAGATGGGGAGTTTTAGATATAGGTCAGGTCCTTACTACTAAAGTCATTGAAAAAGTTCTTGAAGGTTTAGAAGGTAATAAAAGGATAAATATTATTGATTCACCTCCTGGAACATCATGTTCAGCGGTTGCAAGTGTTAAGGAAGCTGATATTGTTGTGCTTGTAACTGAACCTACACCTTTTGGTCTGCATGATCTTGATGTTGCTGTTAGAATGACTAGACAAATGGGTAAAAAAATCGTTGTCATAATTAACAGATCAGATCTTGGTGATAATAAAGTTAAAGAATATTGTGCTAAAAATAATATTAGAATAATAGGCGAAATTCCTTATATTGATGAAGTTGCTAAGATTTATTCTAAAGGTGAATTAATTGTTAAAAAAATACCTGCTATAAGGAATAGATTTCTTACAATTGCTTTAAATATTCTTTCGGAGGCAGGTATATGAAGGAAATTACTGTAATAAGCGGAAAAGGTGGAACAGGTAAAACAAGTATAACTGCTACTTTGGCTGATTTAATAAATGATCTTGTAATTACAGATTGTGATGTTGATGCTGCAAATCTTGCTCTTATACTTAAAAGTGAAAACAAAGAGAAGGTTGAGTTTATTGGTGGGAAAAAAGCTCAAATTGATAATTCTAAATGTACTTCTTGTGGTAAATGTGTGGAAGTTTGCGAATTTAATTCCATAAGTGTAATAGATGATGTTTATAATGTTAAGCCATTTTCATGTGAAGGATGTGGAGCTTGCTATCATTTTTGTCCTTCAGATGCAATTTTATTTGAAGATGTTGTAAATGGCAATTATTTTGTTGATACTACTAAAGACAGAGATTTTTATCATGCTGAACTTTATCCTGGAGAAGAAAATTCAGGTAAATTAGTTGTTACTTTGAAAAATAAAGCTAAAAGATCTGTTCAGGATGGAAGAGGCAAAATAGTTCTTAATGATGGTAGTCCTGGAACTGGTTGTGCTGTAATTGCTTCAATATCAGGAAGTGATTATGTTGTTTTAGTTACTGAACCTACATTTTCAGGTTTGCATGATCTTGAAAGAGTTGTATCTTTATGCAGAAGATTTGAAATGAAAATGGGAATTTGTATAAATAAATTTGATATAAATGATGATATGACAAAGAAAATATGCGATTTTGCTAAAAAACAAAATATAGAAGTAATATCAAAACTTCCATTTTCGAAAGATTTTGTTTATTCTATGATTCAGGGTGTATCTGTTTATGAAATGACAGAAAACCTGCTTATTAAGAAAGAATTTGATAATATGTGTAAAAGCATATTAAAATCTCTGGAGGAATAAAATGGCTAACAATATGGATGGATTTTTGGATAATAAAGAAGTATTCGAAAATCTAAAAGATGTAAAAAACATAATAGTTATAATGTCTGGAAAAGGCGGTGTTGGTAAAAGTACTGTTGCTGTTAATCTTGCAACTGGTTTTGCTTTGAACGGTATGAAGACAGGTCTTTTAGATATAGATCTTCATGGTCCTTCAGTGCCTAAAATGGCAGGTATAAGTGGAAAAGAACCGTTTTTTATTGAAAACAGAATAGTTCCTGTAAAAGTTTCTGAAAATCTTATAACACTTTCAACAGGTCTTTTAAATAAAGATGAAGAACAGCCTTTTATATGGCGTGGACCAATGAAAATGAGTGTTATAAAACAGTTTTTAAAAGATACTGAATGGGGAGAATTAGATTATTTAGTTGTTGATTGTCCTCCTGGAACTGGTGATGAATCTTTATCACTTCTTCAAATGTTACCTGGGCTTGCAAAAGTTATTATTGTTACTACACCTCAACAGGTTTCTTTGCTTGATGTTAAAAAATCAATTAAATTCTGTAAAGATCTTAATACTGAAATACTTGGTGTAGTTGAAAATATGTCTGGTTTTTATTGTCCTGATTGTAAAACATATCATGCAATATTTATGGATAATGGTGCTAAATCATTAGGCCTTGAAATGCTTGCTGAACTTCCACTTGATCCTGAAATTGTCAAACTTTCAGATGAAGGAAAACCATTTATATATTTTGCAAAAGACGATAATGTAGTTAAAATTAGATTTGAAAAAATGATTGATACTATTTTGAATAATACTAATAAAAAAACTGAAACTAATAATAATTCTGGAGAAAAAAACAATATGACAGAAAAAACTACAAAAAACACAAAAAAAATAGCAATTCCTGTTGCTCAGGGAAATGTATGTCTTCATTTTGGACATTGTGAAAAGTTTTTTATTGCTATAACTGAAGAAAATGGCAATATTCAGTCAAGTGAACTTTTAGATCCTCCAGTTCATGAACCTGGTGTTCTTCCAAAATGGTTAGGTGAGCAAAATGTTAATCTTATAATCGCTGGTGGAATGGGCTCAAGAGCGCAAACACTTTTTAATGATAATGGAATTGAAGTAATAACTGGCGTTGGAGAAGGTACTCCTGAAGAAATTATTGCAAAATACTATAATAACACATTAGAAAAAGGTGTAAATTATTGCGATCATTAGTTTAAAAGCAGTTTAGAAACTTTGTGAAATAGCGAGACATTTTTACTCGCTATTTCGCAGGTTTGTTTATTTACTAGATTGTTTTTTAAATATTGTAGGGAATAATAAAAAATGAGAAGAAGAAGATGTAGATGTTGTGGTAAAAATGAAGATAATTGTAATTGGAAAGATAAATTTGCTCAGGCAGGTCTTAAATTCACAAATCCACGACAATATATAATTAGTATTATAAAAACTGCTTGTAATCCATTAAGTGCTGAAGAAGTTCATTATATTTGTAGCAGAGAATATCCAGATATTGGAATTGGTATTGCTACAGTTTATAGAAATCTTGAAATTCTTTATAGTCTTGGTTTTATTTCAAAAATTGATGGGCAGGATAAAATAAGCCGTTTTACAATTATTGAAAATCCATTTAAAATTTATTTACAATGTATTAAATGTAAAAATTTAAAAGATGTATCAAATGATTTATCTTCTGATACAATCAATAGATTTTTAAGTGATTCTAATAAATTATCTCAAAAAAATAGTCATAAATTGTCATCAGTATCTTTGGTAATATCTGGAATATGCTCAGAGTGTGTTTAAAAAAGGTTAAAGAGTTAGAGGGTTGAGATTTTTTTGTGTTTTTATAATAATGTTGACCATATAACGCTTGTATAGTAAAATTTCTTAATGCAAAATACAATTCTTTTAGACATAACAACTCATTGCAATCTTGATTGTATTTTTTGTTATCGAGGTCAGGAAAACCATCATAAGCTTTATAATCACATGAAATTATCTGATGTAAAAAAATTATTCGATAGGAATTCAGAGTTTTTAGATGTATCTCTTATTAATAAAGGAGAAATGTTTGTTAATCCTGATTTTATGGAGATATTTCGCTATATTATAGAAGAAGCATATTTGAATTTAAATATAAGATCAGTTTTTTTATTTACAAATGGAACTCTTTTCAAACCTGAATATACAGATGAATTTATGGAAATTCTAAAAAAATATCCAGTTAAATTTAGAGTTAATTTTTCACTTAATGCTGTAAGAGAAAATACATACAAAAAACTTACAGGGAAAAATCTTATAAAACAAGCTTATGCAAATACAGAGTATTATATAAAAAAAGCTTTTGAATGGAATAAAAATAATTCTGAATTACTTGAAGCTGTTCCACAATCATTGATTTTAAAAGAAAACAGAGATGAACTTATAGAATTTATAAATTATTGGGAAAACTTTTTTTTAAAAAATAATATTCCTTATGAAATTTGTGAGGATACATGTATTACTAAATATAGTTTTATTATTGCATTAAAAAGAGTTTATCTTGGCAATATTTCCGATAATGAGGTTTTTTATGAAGTAGTTGATGAAATTAGTAAAGTTAAATGTTTTAGAATAAACGAAGATGTTGAGAGTGGACTTGATTTTTTTAGAAGAAAAGCTTGTGATTTTTTATTTAATCAGCCAGTTATGAATGATGAATGGGTAACTTTATGTTGTAGAGATCTTTATTTTGATTATAAATATAGAAAAATATCTCAAAAAGAAACAGAAAAAGAAGTATTTTATAAAAATTCACATTTTTTAGGAGAATTTGAAAATATAAGAATTTGTGAAGATTGCTTTAATTACAAAGTTTTATCAATAGAAGATGCAAAAAAATATTCAAAAGATAATCAGCATATAATAATGTATTTGCATAGATTAAAAAATGGAATTCCTTTTGATTTTTATAGTGTTGATGGAGATTCAAATATAATTGAAGAATTTCTTATAGATAATGAATGTATAAGTTTTTCTTCAAAAACTTCTCCTAAATCTTCAAGAATAATGTATTCAAATAAAGATTATGCTAAACAAAAAAATAATGAAGAAGATTTTTGTATTTTTTGGAAAGGTAGATTGCAAATAGATAAAGAAGGTATATTTGCAGGTTGTAAAAAACAAATTAAAATTAAAAATTTTCAAAATTATTCAAAAAAACTTGAAAAACATGATTATTCTCTTATACCAGATAGCTGTATTGAATGTAAAAAAAAGTTAAGTTACGATAGTTTAAGAGACAGATTTAGAATTTTTAATACTAATAATTTTTCTTCTCCAATTATTAAACAAAAAGCATATTACAATAGTATTTTTAAATTAAAAAAATATTTAAAAGATAAAGATGAAAAATCAATAAAAGAAATTATAGAAATTAATTTTAACTTTAATTTTTTTAAAGAATTTTTTGAAAATATAAGAAAATTTGAATTTGATTCAGAATTAATAATGAATCTTTTTTTGAAAACAGATAATTTGTTTTTAATAAAAGATTATTCAATTTGGAGTGATAAAAATTTTGAAAAAACTTTAATATATCAAATTGAAAATATAAGAGAATATTTAAGTGAAAATCAAATAGAAAAACTTTTAATATATTATATTGATGAAAAACTTAATAATAAAATTCTTATCAAAAAAGCATATTATATAATTGCAGAAAATCAATCGGATATTTTTAAAATATTTAGTAAAAAAGAAAATATTGATAATTTTATAGTATTTATGCGCAAAAAAATTCATTCAATTAATGATATTGATGATTTTAATAGTTTTTTTGAAAAATTTCAAAGTATTATTCTTTTGACAGAATGTATTAAAGAATTAGAGTATAAGATAATATTTTTTATAAAAAATGGTAAATGGAAAAAATTAAAAAAAATAATTGAAAAAATAGATTTTAATCAATTTTATGATAAATCAGCAATTTCTGAAGAAACAGCTGAGAGAATAATTTCTGAATATTGTGAAGAAACACAAAGTTGGGAAGAATTTTTAATAGTTTTTGAAAATGCAAAATTATTTTTAAAAACAAATAGAGTATTAAAAAAAATATTATTTTTAATGGTTAAACTTTTATATAAAGAAAATACTGAGGAAATTATAGAGTTTTTCTTTAAAAATATTGAAGAATATATAAAAGAAAATGATATTTTAAATATTTTTTATGAAAATTCAATAAAAGCATTAATTGCAAATATTAAAGATGGCAAAGATTTATTAAATAAAAAAGAATTATTAATTTTAATTTGTAAAACGCAAGGTTGTTATGAAATGCTTTATTCATTTTCTATGGAAATAATTAAAAAACATGGGGTTTCCGAGGTTTTTGTTTTTTTTAAAAATGACATTATAAAAGATGAAAAAGAATTATATAAAGATTTTTATAAAAATCTATATGTTTTTTTTATTCTTAATGCAAATAATATTCAAACTTTATTAAGTGAAATACCTGTTAATATAAAATGGTTTGAAAATGAAACAATAAAAAATACATTTATATCCAAGATAATCGAATTGTCAAAAAAAGATAATATAGAGGAATTCACTTATATATTTGTAAATTCTGATTATTTTTCATTAGAATTAAAATCAAAATTTGAAAATGTTACAAAAAATATTTTATTTAAATATTTAAATAATAAAAGCAATTTTAAAACAGATATTTTAACAGTTAAAAAAACTGTAAAACATATTTTAAATAAAAAAAACAATTATAAAAACGAATTTATTGACTTTATAATTGAAAAATTATTTTTAAATCAAAAAGATTTTGTTAATGTAGAAAATCTTATTATTAAATTAGAAAAAACAAAGTTTTATGAAAAACAAATTTATTTATATAAAGAATTAATAAAAAAATATATTATTGAAAAAAAATTTTTTAGTTTATTAAAACAAATGAAAAAATTTGGAAAAGAATTTACCGAATCTATTGTATACTCAGAAATTTTAAGTTTAGGATTTAGATATTTTGATTATAGATTTATAAAATTATTGATTTATTTAGATTTTAGAAATTCAGATGATTATTTGAAATACAAGATATTTTCTTTTTATATGCAAATTAAAAAATACAATAAAGCACAAAAATATATAAATGATATTATTAATATAGAATTATTTTGGAATGATAAAGAATTTGTCTCTACGCTAGAGTTTTTAGAGATACATACAGGCTCATTATTAGAAAGATTTCGAAAAAAATTATTTAAATTTTTAAAGTAATATCAAAAAGAAACCGATTGTTTATTTAATATGAAACTTTAATTTTTAATTTCAACTTATTTATTGTATGTTAAAATATTTTTTCACGGAGGAAAAAATGTCTTTTAAGATAGCAGGTGGAAGCGTTAGTTTTAATAATCTAAGGCATACAAGAAAGAGTTTTAATAATATTTCTTCATCTCAAGCAAAAATCTCTTCAGGTCTAAGAATAAACAAAGCTGGCGACGATGCTGCTGGTCTTGCTGTATCAGAAAAAATGAGAGCTCAAGTAAATGGCTTAGATCAAGCTGTTTCAAATACAGAACATGCAATTAATATGCTTCAAGTTGCAGATGGTGCATTAGATACAATACATGCAGTATTGCAGAGAATGAGAAAACTTTCAGTTGCTGCAGCAAATGATTCCTATACAACTGAAGATAGAAAAGATATACAAATAGAACTTGATAAACTTATAGATAATATAGATGATATAAGTAACGGAACAGAGTATAATACCAAAAAGCTTATAAATGGAGATTGTGTTGCAAAAACATATACAACAGATCGTTTTATAGGAGATGTAAAAGTTAAAGGTAATGTAAAAGATTTTGCATTAAGTATAACAGTTGTTAATTCTGGTACAAGACATAAGATTTCTTCAAATAAAAGACTTGAACCTGATATGAAAATGAAAGATTTTGGTGTTGAAGGTCAAAATACATTAGAAATCAGTAACAGAGTTATATTTATTGATGAAGAAGATAATGTTGCTGATGTAATGAGAAAAATAAATGCAGAAGAAACTACTGTAGAAGCAAGTATATATAACTCTCGACTCGTACTTGAGTCAAAACTCGCAGGAACAAATAATCTTATTAAGTTTGGAGAAAATTCCACAGCATTATCAGCTTTAGGACTAAACAATGATATAGATAGCCCATATTCATTAATTCCATCAAATACAGTTATATCAATTTTAAATATCACAGATTCAAATAAAGTCGTAAGTTTAGGAAGATTTGAAAGCAATGACCGTCTTTTTGATAAAGAAGAATTTAAAAGACTAGATGGAACTGAGTTTGATTTAAGTAATATTTCATTACAGGTTAATAATTTACTAGCAAGAAAATATGAACCTAAAGAAGTCGATATTGCTTTTATAATCGATATAACAGGAAGTATGGGAGCAGAAATAGATACATTAAAAACAGCACTTGATGATGTTGTTACAAGATTAAAAGATCATAATGTTGATCCAAGATTTGCATTTATGGCTTATGCTGATGATATACACATTCATCCAAGATATGATTTTATAAAAGATGTAGATGAAGCTAAAAATTATATACAGACAATAAGAGATCTTGTAGGAACTCCTGGAATAGGTGGTAGAGAAGATTTGCATCATGCAATGGATTGGTCTATAGATAATTTTACATGGTTAAGTAAAGAAAAATATGTAATTGCATTAACAGATGAAGATGATGATTACACACCTATAACAACTGCTGAAATAACCGCAAAATTGTTAGAAAATGATATAACATTTGCAGCAGTAAGAAATCCAGGTTTTGGAGATACTGATACAGAGATTGATCAGGTAGCAGTTGATACAGGTGGATTTTTACTTAATATAAATTCTCCAGATTATACACAGTTTTCAGATAATATAATAAATGAATTATCTCCAGAAACAGCAACATTCAAAGTAGCAGTAAGAGATGCAACTCAGAATTTTCAAATAGGAGCAAACAGTGAGCAGCTAGCTGATATACAGTTTGGAAATATGAGTTCAGAAAGCTTAGGATTAAGCATGACATTAATAGATGGAGATTCAAAAGTTAGTGAAAAAATACATCTATTAAGTGTAGAAACACAAAAAAATGCTGAAAAATCAATAACATTTTTAGAAGATAAAATAAAAGAAGTATCAAGTTTAAGGACAAAAATAGGTGGTTTTCAGAATATGCTTGAAAAATCAATTGATTTTCTGCAAGTAGAAATGGAAAACACAATGGCATCTGAATCTCAGATAAGAGATATAGATATGGCTTTAGAGATGACTCATATGGTAAAAAATCAAATGCTTAATGATTCAGGAATAAGTGTGACTAAATTTGTAAAATCAATAATAGAAAATATATATGCAGTAATGAAATAAAAAGTCATTATGTGTCATCCCAATGAAGATTCTGGGCCGGAATCTGTATTATAAGAGCAGTATAAGAGCGGTATATGGAGCGTATAAGAACGGTATATGGAGCGTATAAGAACGTATAAAAACGGTATAAAGCAAAAACAATTTTTTACCACGGATAGCACGGATTTACACGGATAGAGCTAGAAAATTAAATTTTATGGTAAAAACACCATAAACCTTGAATAAAATATTATGATATTTACATAAATATATTTATGACATATCAACTATTTTATTCTGTAACTTTTTTAAAAGATAAAAAGTTTTTAATTTTATTAAAAACTAAAAAGGCTTGTCATATGCCGTGTTGACTTGTCAAGTTTTTTTTTATAAATACTTAATTTTCAGTTTGCAGGTTTTAGACTTTTTTTCGCATATCAAAATTATCTGTTACGGGTCCTGTCGACTGCGAAGTAT
>JALOAD010000021.1 GCA_023228995.1 Candidatus Muiribacterium halophilum | reverse complement strand
AGCTTACATAGGTCAGCCTGACCATGCTGTTTGTTTTTAAGGTTAAATAAAAAAAAAGAAAACAGACTTTTTCAACAGCCTCGAACACTTTAACTCTTAGATAAATTTGCTAGTTAGCGACTACTTTGTAGTCTAGTAAGCGGTTGAAAAAGCCAACCTAGTTAGCACAGCTAAAGCTGTTAGTGCGTTAAAAACAAAAACAGATCCCGGCTCAGAATCGTACTGGGATGACAGAGCTAATGAAGCATTTAAAAATTAAAAATTAATAATTAATAATTAAAAATTGATAATATAAAGTAAGGAGAAATCTTTTGAATAATGAAATCAAAAGAAGATCCCGGCTCAGAATAGTACCGGGATGACAGAGTTAATGAAGCAATTAATAATTAATAATTAATAATTAATAATTAAAAATTGATAATATAAAGTAAGGAGAAATCTTTTGAATAATGAAATCAAAGAAAATTAATTAAGAGGAACTATGGAGACTGTTACGAAGTATGCAATATACGGATGTATTGCAAAGGCGAACATCGTAAGAGGGAATTTTACATGGAAGTTAAATTTCATGTGGTCCGATAAATTAATATTTCTTTGATGAAATAATAGATAATTATAAAGCTAAAGAAGATCCCGGCTCAGAATAATACCGGGATGACAGAGTTAATGAAGCAATTAATAATTAATAATTAATAATTAATAATTAATAATTAATAATTAAAAATTGATAATATAAAGTAAGAAGAAATCTTTTGAATAATGAAATCAAAAGAAGATCCCGGCTCAGAATAATACCGGGATGACAGAGTTTAATAAATGTGACTGCAATTAATTCTACGAAAAAATTGCTTGTAACAAGAGTCTACGACTCTCCGGTGACACAATAACTTTGTTTTTTGTCAAGCTTCACCTGTCACAGCTTCACTGATTTTACTTTAGCCCTCAACCCTCAACTTTCAACCCTTAAACTGCTTTTTATATATTATACTAAGAGTTTTTCGCTTTAATTCCGAAATATATGTTATGAATAATATTTTAAATTTTTCAGCAGAAAAACGAAAATTTATAATCTCTAATTTCTTTGTTAAATGTTCTTATAAAATAGTTTTAATATCATTATGTGTGTTTGCTTTATTTATTTTTTCAGTGTTTAAAATAAATTTTGATGAAAAATCCCGATACAGAAATATTCTTAAGGAAAAACAAATAGATATTGTACAAATTCGAGAAAAAGTTGAAATTCTTGAAAAAAGAATAGAAGAACTCAACACTCTTGAAGGAATTGAAAAAGAAGCAAGACAAATTCTAGGAATGGTAAAAAAAGGCGAAAAGATATTAAGACCATTTTCACGAAAAAAATCTATATGACCACTGGTAAAAAAGCAGACTTCTTATTTATATATCAAATGTTAAATTCATAAAATCTAATTTCTTAACTTGACTATGACTTATTAGACTTGTACTATTTACAAAGATAAATGTATTAAATAAAATAAAATAATTTTTTCGGGAGGATAGAAAATGACTTCTGGAATTGAGAAGTTGCGAGAGTTAAAAGATAAAATCAAACTTGGTGGTGGTGTTGATAGAATAGAAAAACAGCATTCACAAGGAAAACTTACTGCAAGAGAAAGAGTAGATCTTCTTTTAGATGCAGGATCTTTTGTTGAAATAGATGCTTTTGTTAAACACAGATGTACTCATTTTGGTTTGGAAAAGAAAAAACCTTATGGAGATGGTGTTGTAACAGGATATGGAACTGTGAATGGCAGGCTAATTTATATATTTGCACAGGATTTTACTGTAATTGGCGGAGCAGTTGGTGAAATGCATGCAAAGAAAATCTGTAAAGTTATGGATATGGCTGCAAGAAACGGAGCTCCTGTAATTGGATTAAATGATTCAGGCGGAGCAAAGATTCAGGAAGGAGTTATGTCTTTATGCGGTTATGGAGAAATTTTCTTTAGAAATTCCAGATATTCTGGTGTAGTTCCTCAAATAGCAGCAATAATGGGACCATGTGCTGGAGGTGCTGTTTATTCACCAGGCATAATGGATTATATTTTTATGGTTGAAAACACTTCAAATATGTTTATAACTGGTCCAGATGTAATTAAGACTGTTACAAACGAAGAAATAAGCAAAGAAGAACTTGGTGGAGCTTCAGCACATATGGAAGTTTCAGGAGTTGCTCATTTTACTTATCCAACTGACGAGGAATGTATTGAAGGTATTAGAAAATTATTATCATATCTTCCATCAAATAATATGGAAAATCCTCCTTATGTTGAAAGTGGAGATAATCCTCATAGAATGGAAGAAGAACTTAATACAATAGTGCCTGATAATCCAAATAAACCTTATAATATGAGAAATTTAATATCTCTTATATTAGATAATCAAGATTTTTTTGAAGTACAACCTAAATATGCTGAAAATGTAATTATTGGTTTTGGCAGACTTGGTGGAAGAAGTATTGGAATTATAGCAAATAATCCGCAATCTCTTGCAGGAACTCTTGATGTTGTTGCTTCTATGAAAGCTGCTAGATTTATAAGATTTTGTGATAGTTTTAATATACCTGTCCTTACCATGGTTGATACTCCTGGATTTTTGCCTGGAAAAGATCAAGAACATTCCGGTATTATAAAACACGGTGCAAAAATGCTTTATGCTTATAGTGAAGCAAGTGTTCCAAAACTAACTGTTGTTACAAGAAAAGCTTATGGTGGAGCATATATTGTTATGTGTTCTAAACATCTTGGAGCTGATTTTAATTTTGCATGGCCATCAGCAGAGATTGCTGTTATGGGTCCACAAGGTGCGATAAATATAATACATAGAAAAGAAGTTATGAATGCAGAAGATCCTGAAATGAAAAAAATTGAATTAATTGATGATTATAAGGAAAAATTTGCAAATCCTTATTTTGCAGCAGAACTTGGATATATTGATGATATTATTATTCCAAGCGAGACTAGACCAAGACTTATAGCTGCTCTTGATTCACTAGTAAATAAAAGAGAAGAACTTCCTGCTAAAAAGCATGGTAATATTCCACTCTAAGGAGAAGGTAATTTATGTTTAAAAAAATGCTCATAGCAAATAGGGGTAATATAGCTGTTAATATTATTCGAGCTTGTAAAGAGCTTGGAATAGAAACAATTGCTATTTATTCTGATGTAGATAAAGAGTCAATGCATGTAAGATATGCTGATAAAGCTTATTATATTGGTGAGGCAAAATACAAAGATGATTATAGAAATTTTTCTAAAGTAATAGAAATTGCATTAAAAGAAAAAGTTGATGTAATTCATCCAGGATTTGGTTTTTTAGCACAGAATATTGAGTTTTTAAAAGAATGTAAAAAACTTAATATTAAAGTTATTAGTGATGAATGGGAAAAAGTTGAAAAGTTTTCAGATAAAATTTGGATGAAAGAACAGGCTGAAAAACTAGGAATTCCTATTGTAAATGGTTTTGAGATAAAAAAAGAAAAAGATTTAGAAAAATTAAGAAAACCTCTTGTTATAAAACCTGTTAATGGCTGGGCTGGAAGAGGTATTCAATATGTTGATTCAAAAGATGATATATTTAAAAAACTCGAAATAGCAAAAAAAGAAAGTAAAACAATATTTAATACAAATAGACTTCTTGCAGAAGAATATATAGATAATTCTTATTTAATAGAAGTAACTGTTGTTGGAAACGCAAAAGAATATGTAAGTCTTCCTACAACTGATAGTTCTCTTAGAAGAAAATTTCAAAAAATAGTATCGGAAGCTCCGGCTGAGTATATTGATATTTCAATAAGAAAAAAAATAGTTGAATATGCAAAAAAGTTATCAGAAAAAATTTCACTTAATTCAATGGCAAATTTTGAATTTATTGTTCAGAAAAAAAATATTTATTTTTTAGAATTAAATCCAAGATTACCTGTAAATTATGCTGTTGTTGAAATGCTTACTGGTTTTAATCTTATTAAACAACAAATAAGTCTTGCTTATGATAATATTATTCAGGTTGAAGAAATTCCGCTTGAAAATATAAAAGGAAATGCTTTTGAATGCAGACTGTATGCTGAGGATTATTTTAATAAATTTGAACCATGTTCTGGTAATATAAAACAGCTTATAATGCCTGGTGGAAAAGATGTTAGGGTTGAATTTGATTACTTTTCAGGTGATGAAGTAACTTCTTATTATGATTCACAAATAGGAAGACTGCTTGTTAAATCTCTTTATAGAAAAGAAATGGTAAATAAAATCAGATGGGCTGTTGCTCAGACAAAAATCAGTGGTATATCAACAACATTGCCTTTTATTGAAAATGTTGTAAATACAAAACTTTTTAATGAAGGAAAAATAGTTTCTGATTTTATTACTCATGTAATGAGAGAAAGAAGATTTAAAAAAGCTAGACAAAAAGAATTTGTAGCTGCAATTGTTGCTGCATTGTCCTATCATAATGAAAATGAGAAAAAAACTATAGCTCCTCGAATAAATCTTAGTAAAAAAGATGCAAGTCCTTGGAATATTCTTGGAAGATCTAAGATTATAAAAAAATGGGGAGAATAAAAAATGAAATATAGAATTTTAGTTGATAATAGAGATAAGTTTAAAATTGAGCATAATGATAAATTAAATCTTGAAAATCATGAAAATGTTATTGTTGATGGAAAAGAATATGTTGTGGAATTTGTAAGTTTTAATGAAAACGGTGATATCAAAAGTATTTTTATAGATAATGAATATCATGACATTGAAATTGAAAAAGGTAATAATGGTTTAGCAGAAAATATTATTGTTGATGGTCAAAAATACCCTGTATCTATACTAAAAGCAGGTAGAGATAGAGTTATTGTAGAAGGTGTAGAAAGAAAAAAATCAGGAGTTATAAGAGCACTTATTCCTGGTAAAGTTATGAATATACTTGTAAAACCTGGTCAGCAGATAAAAGAAGGAGAATTAATTCTTATTCTTGAAGCAATGAAAATGGAAAATGAAATACTTTCAGCTCGATCTGGTGTAATTAGCGAGATTGTTGTATCTGAAGGTGAAAATGTTGAAAAAGATCAGGTTATGTTAGTTATTGAATGATGAATACATTACCTTTAGCACATTTACTTAGACCAGAAAGTCTTTTAGACTTTATAGGTCAGGAGAATTTGCTTTCACAAGGCAAAGTGTTAAAAAATATATTGGAATCCAGAAAACCTGTATCAATGGTTTTCTGGGGACCTCCAGGTTGTGGAAAAACCACAATGGCTTTAATTGTAGCAAAAGAATACAATCTTCCTTTTAAAATTATATCAGCAGTAACAACTGGAATTCCTGAAGTTAAAAAAATCATTGAAAAAGCTTCAGAAGAATTTAATATGTTTGAAAAACCAACTCTAATGATTGTTGATGAAATACATAGATTTAATAAAGCTCAACAGGATGCATTTTTGCCTCATATAGAAAACGGCACTATAATTATTGTTGGAGCAACAACTGAAAATCCTTCATTTTCACTTAATAATGCTTTGCTTTCAAGAGTAAAAATCATTGTTTTTGAAAGTCTTTCTGAGCAAAATATAAAAACACTTATTAAAAGAGCTGGTGAAAAAGCTGGATTTGATTTTGAAGAAAATGTTGACAATATATTATTTAAATACTCAGGTGGAGATGCAAGAAAAGTCCTTAATACTTTAGAAATTTTTCTAAACATGGGAAAATTTAGTGTTGATAAACAAACTCTTTCTCAGATAATAACTGGTGATTTTAATATTAGTTATGACAGAAATGGCGAATATCATTATGATATTATTTCTGCATTTCATAAAAGCCTTAGAGGTTCAGATGTAGATGCTTCTGTTTTTTGGATGATGAGAATGCTTGAGGGAGGTGAAGATCCTCTTTATATTATAAGAAGAATGATAAGATTTGCATCTGAGGATATTGGAATTGCCGATCCTAATGCTTTAATTCAAGCCAATTCTTGTCTTGATGCTGTAAGATTTTTAGGTTTGCCAGAAGGAGATAATGCTATGATACAATGTGCTGTGTATCTTGCTTTAGCACCTAAAAGTAATACTGTTTATATGTTTGGAAAAAAAATGAAAGAAATTTCCAGACAATATAATAAATCAAAAGTGCCACTTCATCTTAGAAATGCTCCAACAGAACTTATGAAAGATATAGGTTATGGAAAAGAGTATAAATATGCACATGATTTTGAGAATAATATTGTAAAACAACAGTATTTACCTGATGAACTGCATGGTAAAACATGGTTTGAACCAAAAGATTCTGGTTTTGAAAAAAAAGCAAAAGAAAAATATATGTGGATTAGAAAAAAAATCAATTAAGAGAAGCGTATAGGAGCGGTATAGGAGCGTATAAAAGCGGTAAAACCAATTTTTTTTCTTTAACCCTTCACTATCTCACTATTCGCAGGTTTTTGTTTTTAACTCTCAACCAATTTTAACCTTCTTTTCTTTTTTTTTTATTTGTGTTATAATTATATTATAGATGGATCTTTTTTTCATTTACATGGAGGTGGCATATATGGTTAATTTAATTAATTCATCAAACTCTTCTGTATTTCGTAATCTCAACAATGTCACATTAAAAGCTTCTAAATTAAGTGAACAGCTTTCTAGTGGTAAAAGAATAACTGGTTTTAATATTGATGCTGCTGGTGGTGCAATTGCAGAAAAAATGAGAGCTCAATTTTCTCAGTATGAGCAAGAAATAAGTAATTATGAAGATAATATAAATAGATATAAAACTGAGGAAGGAGCTTATACGGGTATTTCTGAAAATCTTCAAGAAATCAGAAAACTTCAGGTTCAAGCTCGAAATGATACTCTTACTGATGAGGATAAGCAAAAAATACAAAATCAAATAGATCTTCAGGTTGAAAGTATGAAATTTATTGCTGATTCAGCTGAGTTTAATACTAAAAAACTTGTTAAACCTGGTGAAGAATTATCAAAGATTTTTAAAGAAGGTATTAGTGCAACTGGGGAGTTTGTAGATAAAGCTCTTAAAGAAGTTGTTAATACAAGATCTGAGCTTGGTGCAAAGGTTAATACAACTGAAAAAAACATTGATGGTAGAATGATTGCTTATGAAAACACTGTTGCAGCATATTCAACAATTGCTGACATGGATATTGCAAAGGGTATGGTTGAAAAAGCACAAAACGATATAATGAGTCAGGTTGGAGTTTATAATATAAAAAACTTAATGAATATTTCAAAACAGAGTGTTTTAAATTTACTTTAATTATTGCTATCAATGTTTTAATCTGATGGTTCAATTAAAAAAGCCAGTATTCCAAACTGGCTTTTTTTGTTAATTAAAAGTATAATATGTGTAAATAAAAAAGGATTTAATCAGAGGGTTTATTTAATTATGAATTATAGATTAGTTGCAATAGATATGGATGGTACAACTTTAAATTCTAAACATAAAATTAGTTTAGAAAATTTAGATACTATAAAAAAAGTTCATGAACTTGGTGTCAAAGTAATTATTATGACTGGCAGAATGTATTATTCAGCTCTTGAATATTATAATAAAATTGGTCTTGATACACTTATTGTAACATATAATGGTGGAAAAATTCATGATTTTAATGGTAATATTAAGTATAAAAAAGAACTTTCAAATGATGTTGTATCAAAGCTTTTAAAACTTCCAAATCTTAAAGAAAACAAAGTTCTTCCTCTTTTTTTTATTGATGAAAAACTTGTAGTTCCTTGGTATGACGAAAATACCGAAGAATATGAAATGAGAACTGGTATAAAAGCAATTGTTGATGAGAATATTTTAAAAAAAACTTTTGAAACAACTAAATTTTTATTAAGTTCAACAAATTATAAATATCTTGATTTTTTAAAAGATAATATTATAAAAACTTTTGGTAACAGTCTATATATAACTAATTCTATGCCACGATATGTAGAAGTTTTAAATAAAGAAGTTTCTAAAGGAAATGCTTTGATATATTGCTCGGATTATTATAATATTCCATTAAATCAATGCGTGGTTATTGGTGATAATAATAATGATTCTGCTATGTTTTTACCGGAAGTTTATAAAATTGCAGTTAAAAATGCTGAACAAAATCTTAAAAACTTAGCTGATTTTATAACAGAGTCTAATGATTGTAACGGAGTGAGTCTTGCACTTAGAAAAATCTTTTTTGGAGAATAACTTGGAAAAAAACACTAAAATAGAAGATATTATTGAAAAAGCATATAAAGATATGCAATCAAGATATAGAGATATTCTTGATCTTTCATATAAATTAACTGAAAAAAAATCTGATTTAAAAGATCTTATATATTTAATTGATTTAAGAGGTCAGATTATAAAACATATTAATTATATTCAAGAAGAGATTCGACCTTTATTTGATATAGTAAAAGAAAAAGCAGATGTTAATATAGAAGATATATACAGAGAAAATGTTAATATTAGAAATATAAAAACAAATATGGCTGATATGATCAAAGCAATTTATGATATTGATAAAGATGTTGTGCATTATATCGAAGAAGCACAAAAAGAATTAAAAGATGAGATGAATAAGATTAATAAATCAAAAAAAATTACAGATAAATACAGTATTAATTCTAATAAATCGGGAAAGATATATGATACTAGGAAATAATGGATAAAAAAATAATTTTACTGTTTTTTCTAATATGTTTTCTTTTTCTAGCACCATACCTTAATAATATAGTTGATAAAGGTGATGGTGGCGAATTTATTCTTACAACAAAATATTTGGGTAATTCTCATCCTTCAGGATATGTTCTTTATAATTTAATAGGAAGATTATTTCATATATTACCTTTAAAATCTGAATTATGTATTAGTATTATGTCTTTATTTTTTTTATGTGGAAGTTGTATTGTTTTGTTTTTCATAATAAACGATATTTTAGAAAATATTTATTTTTCAGTAGCAGGTTCTTTTTGTTTACTTTTTGGTAAAACTTTTTGCGGAGTCGGTACTACTCAAGAAATTTATTCTATGTTTATTTTTTTCTTTTTATTGTCATTGTATTTTTATTTCAAAATATTAAATACTGATGAAGAAAATTATTATGCTTTAATGCTGTTTTCTCTTGGTCTTATGACTACAGTTCATATTACAGGAGCTATTTATGCGGTTATAATTTTTATTTGTGTTTTTATTTCAGCTAAAAGATACAAAATTATTAATCTGTTTTATTTTATTTTACCTTGTCTTTTATATTTTTATTTAATTATTAGAAACAATGCATATTTCTCTTGGGGAGAAATTAATAATATTAATAGTTTAATTTCTTTTCTTACAGGAAGTGAGAGAGGTGTTGGAGCAAGATTTTTTGCAATGACATTGCCGGAATATTTTTATCAATTAAGTGTTTTTGCTAAACATTATATTAAAGAATTTAGCTTTATGTGGTTTTTTTCTATTCCTGGGATTTATTTTTTATGGAAATTTGAAAAGAGATATTTATATCCTTTAATTTCAAGTTTTGTATTTTGCATTGTATTTTTTACATCAGTTGCAAGAAATCTTATTGATAAACAACATTTTTTTTTAATTAGTTTTAGTATTCAGATGATTTTTATTATAACTGGAATTTATTTTATGCATAATCTTCTTGCTAAAGGTAAAAAACCTTTATATTTATGTTTATTTCCTATTATGCTTTTATTTTTTAATAAACCAAATTATACTCAGCTTTATGTTCTTGAAAGATATGCTGATAATATTGAAAATTCTATTAATTTAAACGAAAAATCAAATCTTTTTGTTGAAAATGATGAAATAACCTTTAGATTATGGGTTAGAAAATATATTTATAACAAATTTGAAAATATTGATATTATAAATAAAGATATGTTAAATGCTTCATGGTATTCTGCAAAAAACAAAAATATAATTGAAAGTATAAATTCTAATATTAAAGTTTATTGCGATATAGATCCTGATATTTATAGATTTTATTCTCTTCCTCAAGGATTAGTTTATAAAATTATTAAAGAATTTGATACAACAGAAGTTAATGTTTGGGAAAATATTATTTTATCTGAAGGAGAAGAATTTATAACTTTATCAGAAGTAAAAAGTATAAGAAAAAGATATTCTATTTTATTTAATGATATTGCCTTTCAGCTTGCTTTAGAAAATAAATGGGATATGTCAGAAGATTTTATAAAATTAGCAATAGAAAGAGATTTAAAACCTGAATATATGATTAATTTAGATTTTATAAAAAATAAAAGAAATATTTTTGAAGATGAAATAGATAAATTAATTTATTTTAAATATTTTGATAAAGCAAAAGAAATTCTTATTAAAAATAATGATTTAAAAAGATTAGCTGAACATTTTTATAAAATGGAAGATTATGAATCTTTATCTCAAATAAAAGATTTGCCTTTTTTTTATAAAGGAATTAATTTATTTATTAAGAATGATTATGCTCAAGCTCTTGAATTTTTTAAAAAATCAGAACATATTGATAGTGATTATTATATAGCATTAATATTATATAAATATGGTCAAATAAAACAAAGTATAAAAATTATGGAATCATTAACTTTAAAGTATCCTGAAATTAAAAAATACAATGAATTTCTTATGAAAATAAAAGGATATATTAGCATAACAGGTAAATAAAACATGATAGTTCTTGAAGAAACAAGGAGTTTTTTTAACAATTTAAAAAGTAAAAAATTTATAAATAATTTATATGGTGATTCTTTATTTTTATATTTAAATGTATTTAAAAATGAAAAAAATATTATTTTAGTTAAAGATAATGATACAGCAATGGTTTTTTTTGAAAAACTTCAAAGTATTTCGGAAACAAAAAATATTTTACTTTTTAGAGAATGGGATAAACTGTTTTTTGATAATACTTTACCTGATGAATTTGTTGAAGGCGATAGAATAAACACTCTTTATAAAATGAGTATTCTTGATTCATTTTTTTGTATATGTACGGTTAAATCATTTTATTCAGGAATAATTAATCTGGATTTTATAAAAAAACAAAGTTTAAAATTAAAAAAAGATAATGATATAAATTTTGAAAAAACAATATCAAATTTGTCAGAAATTGGTTATAAAAGAGTTGATTCTCCTGAAAAAGCAGGTCATTTTTCAGTAAGAGGAGAGATTTTAGAAATATGGCTTTATGATAGGAATTTTCCTTTAAGAATAGATTGTCCGTTTGATAATATTGAAAAAATAAATCTTTTTGATTCAGATACAAATTTAAATATTAAAAACTCAGATGAAGATGAAATAATTATACTTCCTGCAAAAGAAATAATAAAAAATGAAAATTATTTTAAGGAAAAATTTAAAAATAAAGAATTATCTCTTGAAAATTTATACGATAATTATCCTGATATTTATATAAAAAACTCTTATATATTTAAAGAATTCACAAAAACTAATATTTTTATATATGAGGAAGAATTACTTAAAAATTCTTATTTTTATCTTGAAAAAGAATTTAAATCATTTGAACTTGATAATTCTTCAATTTTTTCAGATTATTTTGAAATTCAAAAAACATCTTATAATAAAAGATATATTTCTAATACTATAAGTTATGGAGAAGATTTTGATAGTAAAATTGAATTTTGCGGAAGTTTTAACAAAGATATGTCGCTTGTTTCAGAAAAAATCCTAGTTAGTCTTGCAAAAAATCAAACTGTTTGGCTTTGTTTTGCAAATAGAGCTAGATTTTTAAGAATGAAAGAAATATTATCAGAGTATTCTATAAATCTTTTAGATGGAAGTCTTGGTTATACTGGAAAAAATGATGCTTATGGTTTGATATGTGATATAAGAGCTGGTTTTTTTATAAAAGATTATAATATTGTTGTAATTGGTGAAGATGATATCTGGGGTGAAACTAAAATAATTAGAGAAATAAGAAGAGAAAAAAGGAAGAAAAAAAATATATTTGATGTTTTCTCAGAGTTAAAAGAAGGAGATTATGTTGTTCATATAAATCATGGTATTGGTATTTATAATGGTATTAAAAAAATTAGAGTTGGAGTTACTAATCGTGAATTTTTCAATATAAAATATGCTGGCTCTGATGAACTTTTTGTTCCTATAGAATGTGCTGATTTTATACATAAATATATAGGTCAGGAAAAACCTTCTTTATATACTCTTGAAGGTAAAAGATGGGCTAATTCTACAAAAAAAGTTAGAAAAAAAGTAAAAGATATTGCAAAAGACCTTATAAAACTTTATTCAGAAAGAATGCAGGCAAAAGGTTTTTCGTTTCAAAAAGATACAGAATGGCAATATGAGATGGAAGCTGGGTTTCCTTATGAAGAAACAGAAGATCAAAAAAAAGTTTTGGAAGAAATAAAAGAAGATATGGAAAAACCTTCTCCAATGGATAGACTTGTTTGTGGTGATGTAGGTTATGGTAAAACTGAACTTGCTATACGAGCTGCATTTAAAGCTGTATTAAGCGGAAAACAGGTTGCAGTTTTAGCTCCAACAACAATACTTGTAGAACAGCATGCAAGAACTTTTACCGAAAGATGTAATATGTTTCCTGTAAAAATAGAGAGTGTTTCAAGAATGAAGACTTCAACTCAAACTAAAGAAATATTCGAAAATCTTAAAAATGGTGATATTGACATTATAATAGGAACTCATAGATTGCTTTCAAAAAAAATTCAGTTTGGAAAATTAGGTCTTCTTATTATCGATGAAGAACAACGATTTGGCGTTGAACATAAAGAAAAAATAAAACAGATTAAACAAAATATTGATGTTTTAACAATGAGTGCTACTCCAATACCAAGAACGCTTAATATGGCTTTAAATGGTATAAGAGATATTTCAATAATTGAAACTGCTCCTGATAACAGGCAGCCTATAAAGACTTTTGTTGTTCCTTTTTCAGAAAATGTTTTAAGAGAAGCAATTTTAAGAGAAAAAGAAAGAGGTGGTCAGGTTTATTATTTATATAATAATGTTCAGACTATTGAAGTTATAAAAAAAAGACTTGAATCTATAATGCCTGAAATTTCTTTTAAAACAGCCCATGGTCAAATGCACAGAAATGAACTTAATGTCATAATGGATGATTTTTTACATAAAAAATTTGATTGTCTAATAACAACAACAATTATTGAATCTGGTATTGATATTCCTAATGTTAACACAATAATAGTTGAAAATTCTCATAAATTTGGACTTTCTCAGCTTTATCAGCTTAAAGGGAGGGTTGGAAGGTCTGAAAGACAAGCTTATGCTTATTTGTTTTATAAAAAAGACAATATTCTTACTCCTAAAGCTTTTGAAAGGTTGAAAACTTTAAGAGAATACACTGATCTTGGTTCTGGGTTTAAAATTGCAATGAAAGATCTGGAAATTCGTGGTGCAGGTAATGTGTTTGGAAATTCTCAACATGGTTTTATTGATGAGGTCGGTTTTGAGATGTATTGCAAAATATTAAAAGAAGTAGTTTCTGAAGAAAAAGGAGAGAGTTTTGAAGATAAGAGAGAAATTAGAATATCTTTGCCTATAGATGCATATATTCCTGATTATTTAGAATCTTCAAGACAAAGTAAAATTAAAATATACAGACAAATTGCTTTGGCTGATACTGAGATTGAAATTTCTGCAATCACAGGTGAGCTTAGAGATATGTACGGAAGATTACCTAAGGAAATAAATAATCTTTTGAAAATATCGCTTTTAAAAGTTCTTGGTAGAAAAATACAACTTAAAGAAATATTAGAATATGATAAGAATAATTTAATTTTAAAATTTTATAAATTAAATTTTACAGAAGATGGATTAGCAAGGTTTTTACAGGAGTTTGCTAGTATTATAAATTTATCGGTAAATATTACTGATGCTATTGTAATTAAAAAGAAAATAAAAGATTATCATATTTTTTTGGAAACAATTCAAAAAATTTTACATTATATCAAATTTTGTGTTAATATTGAGCACTAATATTGGGCTGAATTGAAAAGCTCTAAATAATAACAATACAGGGGGATCTGTAATGGTTTTCGGACAAAGGAATGTATTTATAAAAGTAATAATATGGTCTGTTGCAATTTTGTTTGCAGTTACTATGTTTGTTGGATTTTCAGGGTATTTAAGTTCAAAAAAACAAAAAACTGCTCAGGAAGAAGTTCAAAAAAGACAAATGGAAAAACTTGCGGAAAAATATAATATTAGAGAAGAGGATAAAAACAAAGTTCTTGCAAAATTTGGTGAAGATGATATAACAGTTAATGAATTTTTTGATTTCTTTGGTAAAATAGGAATGGATATACAATCTAATTACAAAACTGTAGAACAAAGAGAAACAATTCTTGAATTTCTTATTGAAAGAGAAATAATAAAAAACTATTCACTTGTAAATCAAATTACTGTAACAGATGAAGATAGGTTGCAGGTTCTTATGAAAAATCAGAGCTATAAGCAATATGGTTTTGAAAAACTTAAAGAAATGCTTGAAAAGAATTATTTTGATAAAAATCAGATTGATACAGCAGTTTATGAAGAAAAAGTTAAAAAACTTGTATCTGATTATTCTGGAAAACTAGATAATGAGAGTTTAAAAAAATATTATGAAGAGCATAAATATAGATATCAAAATGCTAAAGAGTATAGAATTTCTCATCTTTATGTTAAAAATTCAAATAAAGAAAGAGAAAATGAAATAAATGAAAAGTTAAAAAAAGATCCAGGTATTCTTGAAAGATATTTTAACAATAATATTAGTCAATACCTTGATAGTCCGCAGATTAGAACGAGAGGATTATTTCTTGCATTTGATAAAGTTGATGAAGTTAATGTAAGCAATGAACAAGCTCAAGAATATTATAACAATAATAAAGCTGAATTTATAGAAGAAGAACAAGTGAAAGCTTCCCATATTCTTGTGGGTTTGCAGGATAAATCAAAAGCTAAAGATATAATGAAAAAAATCATTAATGGCGAAGATTTTTCCGAACTGGCTAAAAAACATTCAACAGATCCTGGTTCTGCATCAAGAGGTGGAGATTTAGGTTGGTTTGCAAAAGGAAGAATGGTTCCTGAATTTGAAAAGAAAGCTTTTTCAATGAAATTAGGTGAAATTTCTGAACCTGTTGAATCTAAATACGGTTATCATATAATTAAACTTGAAGATAAAAAAGATAGAAAAGAAAAATCTTTTAAAGAAGTTGTTTCTCAAATTAAAAAGAATTTATCAGATGAAAAAAGATGGGAAATACTTAGAATAAAAAGTGAAACTATAATGAATGAATATGAAGAAAGAGAAGCATTTGAAAATCTTGTAGCAAAATATTCTGATGGAAAGACAAAATTAAATAATGGTGATTATGATTGGTTAAAAAAAGATATGAATATGCCAGTAAATAGTAAAGATGTTGAGATTTATTCAAATGGCAAACTTTCTCATCAGGTATGGAGTACAATTGTTGATTTAAATATTGCAGAAGTTAGTCTTCCTGTAAAACTCGATAATGGATATATAATTCTAAAAAAACTTTCTGAAAAACAAGCTGAAGCTAAACCATATAATATTGTTAAAGATGAAGTTAGACAAAATTATATGGAGTTAGAAAAAGAAAGATATGCTAGAAGTGCTGCAGAAGAAGCTTTAAAAGATATTAATGAAAATATGTCTTTTGAAGATGCTGTAGCAAAATATTCTGATGGAAAAACAAAAGAAAATAAAGGTCTTTTACCATGGTTTCCATTAGGAAATCTAAATACAGAAGATAAAGAGCTTGTTTCTGTTTTAGATGGTGAAATTGCAGGAATGACTTTTTATTTTGATAATGGAAGTTTTAGACAGGGAACTGTTGTAAATAAAGATATTGAAACTGAGATTAAAAAACTAGGCAAAGGTGAAATTTCTAATATAATTAATAATAGTGAAGGTTTTTCTATTGTAAGATTGGAAGATATTAGAGAAGGTAGTATTAAGAGTTTTGATAAGGTGAAAGATGAAATAAAAAATGACCTTAATATGTTTGTTTCTGATAATGATGTAAAAAATTATTATGAAAAGAATAAAAATTCATTATACACAGAACCTGAAGCTATAAAAGCTGCAATTATACTTGTGAATGATGAAAATAAAGCTAAAGATATATACAAAAAAATTCAGGCTGGAGAAGAGTTTGGAAAATTAGCTAAACAATATTCTGAAGATTATACAAAAGATAATGAAGGTGTTATTGAAGAATACATCAAAAGAGGCGATAAAGATGAAGCTTTTGAGAATACAGCATTTAATTTAAAGTTAAATGAAGTATCAGAACCTGTTCTTACAGAATATGGTTATCAGATAATCAAACTTTTATCTAGGAGAGCTAAAAAAGTATTTGCTCTTAATGATAAAAAAGATGAAATAATTGAAGAACTTTTAACTCCAAAAAGAAATGAAATATATACTAAATGGTTACAGGAACAAAAAAACAAGCTTGGAATTGAAAAAAATTATAGTAATTTTAATCTGCTTACAAAATATTTTAATTAATGACCTCAAGAGCTGATTTAAAAATCAGCTCTTTTTTTCTATACCTTTTTAAGGAGTTATCATGATTAGAACTTTTCAGAAATTTAAACCAGATATTAATAAAAAATCCTATATAGATTCTCAAAGTTGTATTATTGGACAAGTTAAAGTTTGTGAAGGGTCTTCGATTTGGCCTTTTGTATCATTAAGAGGTGATATGAATAGAATTTACATTGGAAAAAATTCCAATGTTCAGGATAATTCATCATTGCATACTACTTTTGATAATACTGTTACCATTGGAGATAATGTAACAATTGGACATAATTGCGTAATTCATGGCGCAAAAATTGGAGATAATTCTCTTATTGGAATGGGTTCTATTCTTCTTGATGGTTGTATAATAGGTAAAAATTGTCTTGTTGGAGCTGGTTCTTTAATAACTCCAAGAACAGTTATAGAAGATGAAAGTCTTGTGCTTGGAAGTCCAGCTAAAGTTATAAGAAAACTTAAAGAAGAAGAAAAACAGAGTATAATTGATAATAGCATTGATTATAAAGGTCTTTGTGATAAATATTTAAAGGAGGGACAAATATTGTGAAAAAAAATCTATTTATTTTTTTCCTTTTTATATTTATATTTTTTTCCTCTGCTTCTGCTTTAGAAGATGAGCTTAATGGTATGATATCTTCTGTTTATTCAAATAGAAATTTGTTTAAAGAACAATATAATAATATTATTAATACTAAATTCAAAATTGAACTATTAGTTTCAGACGGGAAAATTTCAGAAAGTAATGAACTTTTTGAGAAGATGAAAAAGCTTGTAAATGCTTATAAAAATTTTTCAAATCAAAATGAAGAATTTAAAAAAATTGAAAGTAAAATGAAAAGAGTAGAATTTATTTTAGAAAATGCAAATTCTTCGCAATGTAATTTGTTTTATCCATCTATTTATTATGTTATTGATTCAAATTATAGAAAAGCTTTTGCTCTTTTTGAAAATGGGAAAAAAGCTAGAAAAGAATTTAATTGGGAAGATAATATTTATAAAGAAAGATATAAAGTAATAGATGGTCTTTTAGAAAATGTTTTAAATGAAGATAATAATTTAAGTGTTTATATAGATAATTCAAACTTTTTAAAAAAGACTAGTGAAATGACTGAAAATGTAAAAAATACAATTGAAAATATTAGAAATTCCTATTATAATGCTGTTAATCCAGCTCTTTTTGCCAAAATGATACAAAGAAAAGACAAACTTGTAATTTATTATAATGAATTTTTAGAAATTCTAAAAAAAGATTCAAATATTCCTAAAAAAGATTTTTATTATACTCATATATCAAAAGAAAGTGATTATATTTTAAGTACTCTTGAAAGTATAAAAGAATCTCCTCAATCTCAGATTGTTCATAGCATTAATGCTTTAATTGATAATAATGAAAAAGTTCTTATACAGCAAAATGATATAAAAATGTTTTTTTCTACAAAATGGGCAGAAATTAATGAGCTTTATCAAAAGACTATTGCTGTAAAACCATATTCTTATAAAGATCTTATTTTAATTGAGGATGATTTAAAAAATTATGTTCAAATTACTTCGGTTTATCTTTTAAGAATTGCAGAATTAAATGAAATTAGAGAAAAAGTTAAAAAGAAATACTCAGATATTCTTAATACCTCGGATAAATTTGAAACTTTATCCTATAGTATTGTCAATGATATTGCTCAGTTTATAATTAGAGCAGATTCAGCTTATGATAAAGGTGAATTTGAAATTGCAACTCATTCTTATGAAAAAGCTCTTAATTATCTTGATAGACAGGGTATTATTGTTGAAATTCATAATTTTGAAGAAAAAGTAAGAAATTATGTAAAAGTTTATGAAATTGATAAAGCATTTGCTGGGAAATATAAATATATTAATGAAGAAATTACAAAGAGCGTTGAATTATCAAGAAAAGGTAAATTTGAACAAGCTTCAGAAATTGTGAGAAATGTTAAAGATTTGCTTAAAAAGCTAATTAGTGAAAGAAAAAGACATATTAGATATGTTGAAAAATATGAAAATCCCGGAGTTGAGGATTTTATAATTTATAATGTAAAAAAAGGTGATACTTTAGCTGGAATTTCTAAAAAACATTATAATACAGAAGCTTATTCATGGAAAATATGGGCTTGGAATAATATGAATTATCCTAATCCTGATTCAATTTATCCTGGAGATATTTTAAAACTATATAAGACTGGAGATTTTACAGAATGATAGCCAAAATTAACTTGAATGATTTGAACGAAGAGCAAAGAAAAGCTGTCACTACTTATAATTGTCCAGTTCTTGTGCTTGCTGGGGCAGGCTCGGGTAAGACAAGAGTTCTTACTTATAGAATTGCTCATCTTATTAATAATAGAATTAGTCCATTTAGTATTTTGGCTGTTACTTTCACTAATAAAGCTGCTAATGAGATGAAAGAAAGGGTTGCTAGACTTGTTGGTAATGTTGCCAAAGATATATGGATTGGAACATTTCATAGTATATGTCTTCGTATGTTAAGACAATATGGTTCAAGAATAGGTTATTCATCAAACTTTGTTATTTATGATCAATCAGATCAGCTTGGCCTTGTTAAAAATATTTTAAAAGCTGAAAACATTGATTCTAAGCTAGTTGATCCTAAGCAGGTATTATCTGAAATAGAAAAGGCTAAAACTGAAAATATTCCTCCTGAAAAATACGATAGATGGAAAGATGTTACTTCTAGTTTTTTTATATCAGAAGTAAATAGAATATATCCGCTTTATCAAAAAGGTTTGTATGAAAAAAATGCTATGGATTTTAATGATATTCTTATAAATGGTATGAGACTTCTTGAGGATAATAAAGATGTTCTTGATTATTATCAAGAAAAGTTTAAATATATTCACATTGATGAGTATCAGGATACAAATTTAATTCAGTATAGAATTATTAATCTTTTATCTGATAAGCATAAAAATGTCTGTGCTGTTGGTGATGAGGATCAGGCAATTTACGGTTGGCGCGGAGCTGATATTAGAAATATTCTTAATTTTGAAAATGATTTTCCTAATTGTATTGTTGTAAAGCTTGAGATGAATTATAGATCTACTGGTAAAATTTTAAAAGCAGCTTCTGAAATGATAAAAAATAACACTACATCAAAGAGAAAATATCTTAAAAGTTCTCTTGAAGACGGTGAAAATATAAAGATATTTCATGCAAGAGATGCTTATGATGAAGCAAGATATATTGCAGAACAGATTAAAAATATGATTTTTCTTGGTTATACTTATTCTGATTTTGCTATTTTTTATAGAGTAAACTGGTTGTCTCGTGTATTTGAAACTATTTTTAGAGAAGAAAAAATTCCGCACAAAATTGTTGGTGGATTTAGATTTTATGAAAGAAGAGAAGTAAAAGAAATAATTGCTTATTTAAGGCTTTCAGTAAATACTCAAGATGATATGGCTTTTCAGAGAATTATAAATGTTCCTAAAAGAAGTATTGGTAAAACTAGTATTGAAAAAATTAGAGATCTTGCATATAAAAATAATACTTCTATGTTTGATATTTGTATTAACAGACAGGAGCTTATAAAAGGTGTTTTAGCTAAAAAAATAGCTCCATTTGCTGAACTTATAAAAGAATTAAACGAGCTTTCTAATAAAGTTGAACCTGTTGCTTTTGTTGAAACTCTTCTAAAAAAAACCAATCTTATTGATTTTTTCATGAATCAAGATGATGGTCTTAATAGAATTGACAATATAAAAGAATTTGTATCAGCAGTTAGAGAATATGAATTGAATGCTGAAAAACCTTCTGTATCTGATTTTATTCAAAATGTATCTTTGCATTCAGATACTGATGAGGAAGTTAATTCTGGTGAAGTTGTGCTTATGACTTTGCATAATGCAAAAGGTCTTGAGTTTCCTGTTGTTTTTATTGCTGGACTTGAAGAAGAAGTTTTACCTCATTCTAGGTGTTTTGATGAGGAAATGCAGCTAGAAGAAGAAAGAAGACTTTTTTATGTTGGTATTACTAGGGGTATGAAAAAACTTTATATTACTTTTACATATACAAGAAATATTTATGGTAATGTTAAATATTCAAAGCCTTCAAGATTTTTAAATGAATTGCCAGAAGATGTAATAAATTTTTAATCCTAAACTCTCTCAACTTTTTTTAAATTTTTATATTCAAAAGCACTATTCCGATTATCATTACAGCGAAATACATTTTTTGTATTAACGAATATTTTGTTTTCCAGAATATTATATCGCTTAATACAGAAAATATAACAACTGATGAAGCAAATACTGGATATACAATAACTGCTTTTTCAACTTCGAGAGCTTTCATAAAATAAAGACTTGTTAATTGATTTGGTATTCCAAGAAAAATTCCAAAAAATAAACTTTTAAAATCAATTTTTCTATTTTTAAATATAATTATGCCTAAATTTACTAAACATGCCCATGAAAATACATAGAAGAGAAATAATGATATGTTATCGCCATAATAAAAATTATAAAACTTCAAACATGTATCTGTAAGACCAGTACATACAAAAAGGATTAAAATCCATTTAATAGCATTAACCCCATCTTTTTTTCCTGATAAGTAAAAAGATAGAAGAATTATAATAATACCACTTACTTTTAGTAAATCTATTTTTTCTCCAAATAGTAATATTGAAAAAACAACTGGGATTACAACAGAAATTCGCATTACACTAACACTTATACTCATTCCATTTAATTTAATATTATGCATATAAAGAAAAAAATTAACTAAAAAAAACACTCCAGTGGCAAGTCCTGTAATTAGTTCAGGAAGTTTTATTAGAATTGTTTTTTCTTCTGGAGATATTAAAAACCAAGAAAAAATAGCAGCAAAAAGATAATTTCCAAAAAATATTACAATTACATCGGTTTTTTTTTGAGAAGAATATTTTAATACATTAGCAATAAATACTGATAAAAGTACAGCTGTGATTAAATAAATCATACGGTATTAGGTCCTTTTATTAAATATTATTATATTACAATACCTTGAAGCCAAAGGCAATTTAAATAAAAGCAGTATAAGGGCGGTAGGAGCGTATGAAAACAGTATAGGAGCGGTATAAAGCTTTTATACCCTTTCTGTACTTACATACCGTTTCTGTACTTATATACTGTTTCTGTACTCGTTTTTGTACTTGTATACCGTTTCTGTACTTATATACTGTTTTTGTACTCTTTTCTGTACTTATATACCGGTTTGCTTTTTGATTAAACATTATTTTTTGTCGATATATTCTCTATGGACATTTTTGCAATAATTATAATATTTTTAATTGGTTTGCTAATATATCTTATTAGAAAATTCAACAATACTTTTGATGAAAATAAAAGATTTGAAATTGTTGATTTTATGATAAATAAAAATGATTATGTTGGAGCTATAAAATATATTGAGGATATGAAGGTTAATGAACCTAATAATATTGAGTTATATCAATATCTTGCTCCTTTATATGAACAAAAAAAAATGTATGTGAGAGCTGTTAAATGTTATGACAAACTTCTTGAATTAAATCATCCTGAAAATGATCATAATAAACTTATTATTTTTAAAAGACTTTCAAATATATATAAAACTCTTGGACTTTTTGATAAATATTATATTGAAAATAAAAAAATTCTTGAAATTGATCCAAATGATAAAGAAGCTTTGTTTGAAATAGCATATTTTCTTCTTGGAACTGGAAATTATGATAAAGCTCTTGAACCTTTTGATAAATTGACAAAACTTAATCCAGATTATACAGAAGGTCTTTTTTATCAAGGAATATGTTTTCTTTCCAAAAAATGGTTTAAAGAAGGAAAAGAGTGTTTTGAAAAAGTGTTGAATCAGGATGAAAACTTAGGTGAAGCTTATTTTTATTATGGATATATTTTAAAAGAGTATAGTTCTCCTGAAGCTATTAAAGTTTTTGAAGATGCTATTGATAAGTTTAAAGATGATAGATTTGTAACACAAGCTGCTATAGCTTCCGCTGTGACTGCTATATCACAAAATCTCATTGATATTGCTGTTACTGTTTTAAATAAACATCTTTCTTATCTTGATATTGAAGATGAAAGAAGAAAGGATTTTCTTTATAATCTTGGCTGGGCTTATTTTTTTAAAGGAGATATTGAAGCTGCTGTTGCTAACTGGGAAGAAGTTTCTAGTCTTGATATGAATTATCAAAATATAGCAGAAGTTCTTAATCCAGAAGTTAATAGAAATTTTGAAGAAATGGAAAGAATATATGCTTTGTTTTCTTCTAATATTACATATCCAACTGGAAGAGAATTTATTAATTTTAAAAATGAATATGATGTAAATCAGCTTGAGCAAAGCCTTGGTTTATGGAAGCAGAGAATGATTGCTATTGCCAAAGAAAGAGGTGTTTATTTAGGTCCAGTTAGATCTGCTAAGGTATTGTCTATACTTTCTAAAATTAAATTCAAAAATATATCTTACAAAGTTATAACTTCTCTTGGATATATTATTGATAAAGAGATAATAGTAAAGGACGGTGTTGATTTTGTTGCTTATAAAAGAGGTTCTAGGAAAACTGAAAAAATATTCTTTAGAATTAGAAATTGGACAGATATAATTCAGGAAGACCACATTAATCAGATGTTAACAGATATTAAGAATTCTGGAGATAATATAAAAACTAAGACTTTGATGATTTGTGGAAAATTTTCTAAGAAAGCTAAAGAATATGCCGAAAATAAAAGTGTAAAACTTTATGATGAAAGAGTAGTTAGTTCTATTCTTAAAAAAATATCAGATTTATAAAAATAATTATAAAGTGAATTTAATGCAAATAAGTTGCTTTAAATGGAGGATATATGAACAGGAAAATATTGTTTTTTTTACTAATTACTGTATTGTTTATAAATGTTTTTGCAGAAAAACTTATTATTATTGAAAAAGGTGATCTTTTAAGAATTTCAACTCATGAAATTGAAGAATATAATTTTCTAAAATATGTTGATGAGAATGGTTATGTTGTTCTTCCTTATGTTGGAAAGATAAAAGTTTCAGGCCTTGATACTTCAAAAGTATCTTCAATCGTTAAAAATAAGCTAGAAGATGGCTATTTTCGAAATCCTCAAGTTAATATAACTGTTGAAAAATCCAGAGAAAAAAAAGTTTATATTTTTGGTTTAGTTAGAAATGCTGGAGAATATAATTATAAACAAGGTTTGAGAGTTCTTGAACTTGTTTCACTTTCTGGTGGTTATCTTGGTAATATTGATGGATTAATAGTCAAAATATTTAGAAATAATTCTAAAGTTGGTATTTTTAGACTTAGCAGAATAATTTCAGAAAACAGAGTTAATTATAATGTAGAAATACAGCCGGATGATATTGTCTGTATTTTAAGTGAGGCAGAAAATGAAATTCAATAAAAAAATATTTATTAATATTTTATTTTTTCTTGTTTTATCAATTTTTTGTTTTTCACAAGATATTATTTCTTTTGAAAATGAAATTACTCAATTAAATATTAAAAAGCTTGAAACAGAAGCAAAAATTGAAAGTATTTCTGATAAGATAAAAAAAATGGAAAGAGAAATTCTGTATTCAAGGGAAGTTGTTCCAAGTCCTCTTATAAATGAATATAAATCTGAAGTTTTAAAGCTTGAAACTGAGCTTAAAAAAGAATTATTAACTTATAGAGAAAAACATCCTGTTATTAAAAAAATACAAACTCAAATTGAAATGTATGAAAATAAATTAAAAGAAGAAATTGAAAAAACTTCTGAAAAAAAAATATATTCACAAAATCCAGAATACATGGAGCTTATAAGTAATTTAAACAAATTTGAAACAGAAAATGCAGGAATTAAAGTTAGAATTGAAGAAATTTCAAAAATTATAAAGGAAGAAACAAAAAAGCTTGAATATATTGCAAAAACAGAAAAAGAAAATAATATAAAAAATTCAACCATGGAAAATACTATTGAAGTTAAAAGTGATATAAATGCTTTAAACAAAATGTTTTTAATCATTTTATTGATTTTACTTTTTGGAATTTTATATTATTTTGTATTTATATTTAAAAAGAATAAAATTAAATCTAAAGAACAAACAGAACAACCTAATTTTTTGGGAAATATCGGATTTATTGACTTTAAAAATTCAGAATCAGGGATTTCAAAAGAAGCTGTTCTTATAAATGATCCTGATAATGATTTAAAAAAGAGTATTAGAATTATTGCAGAAAAAATAGCTTTAAGAACAAAAACTTTTGCTGTAACTTCTCTTGAAAAATCTGTTGGAAAAACATTTTTAAGTGTAAATCTTGCAGCTTATTGGGCAAACAAAGGAAATAAAGTACTTATAATTGATTCAAATTTTAAACAACCTAAATTACATAGAATGTTTTTAAAAGAAAACGATACTGGTCTTGCAGATCTTTTGCTTGGTAACAAAGCAGATATAATAAAAAACACAATAACAAATATTGATATAATATCAGCAGGACATAGTCCAGTTGGAAGTGATGAAATGCTTGAAAGTATTCAATTCCTTGATACAATAAAAAATCTTGAAAACGATTATTCCTTTATTATAATTGATATGGGTAATGTTAAAGATAATACAGAACCGTTTATATTAGGTAAATACATACCTCTAATTGGTGTTTTAGAAAAAGAAAAACAAATAGATTCTTTTGAAAAAATTTGTGAAGTTCATTCAAATGTAATGGCTGGAGCTGTTGTGATAAAAACGGTTAAATAGTTTGAAAGTTAGAGAGTTTAAGGTGTTGAGGGTAAAAAAAAAATCCCGGCATAATTTTAAGCCGGGATGACAAAGTTTAATATTTTAGCTATTTTTAACTCTTTCTATATATTTACCAGTTCTTGTATCTACTTTGATTATTTCACCGTTTTCTATAAATGGTGGAACACCAACTTCAAGACCAGTTTGAAGAGTTGCAGGTTTAAATGAAGTTGTAACAGTTGCATTTTTTAAACCAGGTTCAGTATAAGTAACTTCAAGATTTACAGTAATAGGAAGTTCTATTCCAACCGCATTTCCTTGATAAAATTGTATTTGAATAATAGAATTTTCAATCAAATAATCCATAGCATCGCCTAAAATATCTTTTGTAAGCTCTATTTGTTCAAAAGATTCATTATCCATAAAAATATACGCATCTCCAGTTGAATAAAGATATTCCATATTTTTTCTTTCAAGATGTATATCTTCGATTTTATCAGAAGTTCCAAATCTAGGATTTGCTCCCGAACCTGATTCGATATCTCTAAGTTTTGTTGATACCATTGAACTACCTCTACCTTGAAAGTTAAACTGAGCATCGACAACACTGTAAAGTTTGCCATTATACTTGATTATCATACCTTTTTTTAACTCACTTGCTTGAATCATTAGTTAAACTCCTTGTCTTTAATCCTGTAAGAGATCAAATATTTTCTTACCGGAGATTTTGGAATGATCTATAAGATCAGTTCCATGCTTTTTTATATCATTTTTAATTTTTTCAGTAATTTTTCGAGCTTGTTTAAAAGATTCTATATCAGTTTTTGAAGCTTGAATATTAATACATTCAATTTCTTTTTTTTTGGTTTTTTTTTCAGAAATATCTTTTTTATCTGCTTTTTTATTTTTACATATTTTCAAACCATTATTACAAATTCCATTTATTTTCATTTGATTCCTCCATGAAATCAGGAAGGATTATTGATTCCTATATTATACTTAAATCCCTTAATATATAAAATACCAGATAAAAAAAACACTTTCAACAACATTAATTACATAAAAAGAAAAGCGCCTAAGAACCGCTAGACGCTTTCATTTGATGCGGTATAACCTTGAAACCCTCTCTCCCGGTGTATCAGTTTGTCTTTTTTTGCAGTATGTAAATCACATTTCCGATTAGAATGTCTTTTTTACATTCACAAGCTTTTCTTAAATAAAGTCTTTTATTTTTGTATGTTATTATTAGACTTTCTTTATCTTTGTTTTTATCAGGTACAAAGATTACAAAGCTATCTGGAAAATGAACTGCATAGATCTTTTTTTGTTTATTAAAGATCTTTTTTGGAAACTTAAAAAAATTTTCAATATTTTCGCTTCCAAAAACATTTTCTGAGTTTTTTAAAATGCTTTTTATTATTGGTATTTTTATATATTCATTATCTTCTTCAGGTGTATCTATCAAAAATTTTAAACCTCTTCCTTTATTATTTTCTCTTTTAATAAAACCTTTTTTTTCAAGAGCATAAAAATATTGTTGAACAGTTCCAATTGAAACACTAAAAATATCGCATAAATCCGTTATTGTAGGCGGAAATCCGTGTTCTTTAGTGTAACTATAAACAGCATCAAAGAAATTCTGTTGTTTTTGTGTTAATAAGTTCATAAAATTACCATAATTTATTATATATAAATTATTATACATAAATATTTATGGTAATGCAAATTTGAAATAATAAAAATTTTGTGTAAAATGTAAATATGGAAATTTTGAGTGTATTGATTCTAAGTTTATTGTTTCTTGCAACTGGTACGTTGGTATTATGTTTTAAAATTTCAAGAAAAATAAGTATTGAAGAAAATTCTAATTCTGGCGAAGACATTCTTATTAATAATCCTCAGGTTTACCGACATTGGCATCTTGATCATCTTTTAAATGTTGAGGTAGAAAGAGCTGAAAGACATAAATTTATCTTTTCTTATGTAGCTGTTGATTTTAGTGTTTTACTTAAAAGTGGTAGGGATTATGAAGTAAGAAAAGTTCTTTATGAAATAATTAAAAGATCTACTAGGATAATTGATTTCATAATAAAAGGAAAAAAAGAAGGTTATGTTTTTTTAATTTTGTCAGAAGCTGATGAAAAACAAACAAGAATAGTTATTGAAAGAATTAGAAAAAACATTACTGAAAGTTCTCTTAAAGCAAAACTTGATGAAGTTTATTTTGGTTTTGTATGCTATCCAGCAGATGCAACAGCTAAAGATCTTCTTATTGAATATGTTTTTAGTACTATGACAAAAATAGATAAAAAACAGCCTGTTAAAAGTTATACTGAATCTTTAGAATAAACTCTGTAAAATCATACTTTTTACAGGTTCAAATGATTTTCTGTGTAAATCTGTCCATCCATTTTTTTTAATTGCTTCAATATGTTTTTTTGTACCATATCCCATGTTTGTTTCCCATTCATAAACAGGATATTTTTTGGAATATTCAATCATAATCCTATCTCTATGAACTTTTGCAACAATTGAACTAGCTGCAATTGTAATGCTTATAGAATCACCTTTTATAAGATTAAGTTGATGTATATTAGAATTTATTCTTACATAATCAGTTAAAATGAAATCAGGTAAAGGAGAGAGTTTATTAACAGCAATTTCCATAGATTTTTTAGTTGCATTTAAAATATTTAATTTATCTATTTCTTCTACAGAAGTTTCAACTATAGAATAACTTATAGCATTGTTTATTATATCTGTATAAAGTTGTTCTCTTAATTTTTTTGATAATTTTTTGGAATCGTTAATTTTTTTATTATTATAATCACAAGGAAGAATAATAGCACAAACAACAACAGGTCCAGCGAGAGGGCCACGACCAACTTCATCAACTCCAGCTATATATTTTATATTAAGACCTGATATAAGTTTATCTTCAAAATCTCTAAGATTATTCATTTACAATCCAACCATTAATTGTTAATGACATTTTTTTAATTTTAATATTATCGTTTTCTTTAAATACAATTGTAGGTTTAAAAAAAGAATAATTATAATAAGATAATTTTGATTCTAAAGGAATAAAATTTGCAGGTTTAAATATAAATGTAAAATAAATATGATAAATTGAAATTAAAACAAGTGTTATTAAATAAAATAAAGCTGTTTTTGACTTTTTAACTTTTTTTTCTTCTTGCCATACTCTTTTAACTTTAACAGGAGTTTTCTTTTTAGAAATTTCAGCATTTATATTAATTTCTTTGTTATCTTTACCTGATCTTAAACTTTTTAAAACAGCTTTTCTTTTTTCCTGTCTTTTTTCTTCTTTTTCTTTTTTATTTGTTATAAAAGTTTTTATAGCTTCAATAGCTTCAATAGCAAGTACACTTTCATCTTCTAATGCACTTTCTGCAAATTTTTCAAGTGATATTATATGTTTAGCAGAACAACCGTTTTTAGCAAGTGCGTATAAAGCATTAATTCTTATCATTTTTTCTTCAGAAGAAAGTAATTTTATAAGCTCTTCTGAATTTTTATTATATACTTCTTCAATTTCATTCGTTTTAGTAAGGGTAATCCCAGCTTTATATGCAAATTCCATAATATTATTATTTAATTTTTTAGCAAAGAATTTAATATCAGTATCATCTTGTTCTATTATTTCAGCAAGTTGTTCTTTTACTTTTATAAGTTTTTGCTCTGATATTTTAGAAAGATCAGCTTTTATAAGGTTTGTAATACCTTCTTTTCTTAAATCTCTCTCTTTTGAAAATAAAAAATCAATCCATTTCATCTTCTTCTTTCCTTATATGAAATCCACAATTTGGACAAACAAATACTTTTTTATTGAAATTATCAAGTTTTTCACAAGCTCTATTAAGAAAATATTTTACAACTTTACTATCAGTTTCAAGATTTTTAAGAGGCTCTATAGCACGAATATCACCAAGACTTTCAAGTTTGATAATTGTTTTTTTTAATTTATCTGGATTTTTGGTAGAATAAAGTTCTTCTAATAATCTATAAAAAGTATCAGCAGCAGGTTTTTTTTCTAATTCAGGATTAATTTCTTTTTCAAGCGGAGATTTTTGAGAAACAAGTCTGTTTAATATATCAAGTTCATCAACATCAATAGCTGTAGTTATTTTATTAAGTCTTTCGAGTGCTTTTGCAGATTGATTTGCAATTAATTTATTTTTATCTTTAGTAAGATTTAGAAGAATTCCTGAAAATCTTGGAGCTTTGATTTTATCAATAAGAAAAATAACAGCTGCTTTTTCAGAAAGACTATCTTTTTGGGACATTTTTTGTATAATTGCATCAATATCATGCTCGTCATAATAGGTAAGAAGATAATTAGCAGCAGTTATTCTAACTCTAGGATTTTCATCGCTTAAAAAAGGTTCAATTGTATGACTTATATCTTTTCCACCTAGATTAGATAAAGATTCAATTGTATTTGAACGAATTCTAGCATCAACATGGTCAAGAAATGGCATTATTGAAGTTATATCGATTTTATCACCAAGACAACCAAGTGCTCTTATTATAGTTGCAAGGACAAAAGGATCATTTTCTTTATTAACAAGATCTCTTAAATAATTTATGTATTTTTTTCTATTTAAATGAATTATATTTTTTAATAAATCAAGTTTTGAAGGAGTATCACCATTAAACATTATATCTATGAATTTATGATCATTTATATCTATATTTTGTATTTCTTTTTTCATATCTTTAGAAAGAATATCAAGACTTTTTCTAGCATAAAAAAGAAGATCTTTATCTTTTTCTAAAAATATGAATTTCCTAAGTATTGGAATTCTTTTATTATCAATTGTTTTTACAAGATCTTTTAAAGCATCGAGCCTTACTTTTTTACTTGGATTATTAAGTTTTTGTTCAATATCCATAATTTATTTTGCCATCCATAAAAATATAATCTAATTATTATATCAGATAATTGCATGTTTTTCTCATATTGTGTACCGCTTGACAAAAATTTACCTAAAAGATATATTAGTTTTTGTTAATTATGCAAATATTTAGGAGGGGTAATGGAAGCTTATTGTAAAATATGCGGAGAATTTCTTCCAGAAATCACTGATTTTGAAGATTTCTGTTGTGATAGAGATATTTGTCAAAAGCTTTATAAAATAAATTTTTTTGATAAAGGTAAAAAAATCTCTGCTAAAGTAGATTTAAAACCTTTAAGACCCTGGACTTCAGGTTGTATTGATAATTTATGGAAAAACATGCTAAGAGGATGGAATCCTGAAAAAACAGCAAAAGAAACAAATAGAGATATAGATGATGTAAAAAAAATGACCGATGTTTTAAGACGAGATGGTTTTGAAAAAATTTATTATCAGAAAATAGCTGAAGAAAAATCAATTAAAGGTAAAAGTATAAATGTTGACTGGTTAAAGAAAAACGGTCTAGTACAATAATCTTTTTTTCTGGAGTTTATTATGAGAAATAAATTAATGTTTATTGTTTTATTTATAATTAATTTTTGTATTTTATCAAATGCAGGTCAATTAAATGTAGCTATAGTATGGCATCAACATCAGCCTGATTATAAAGATGGAAATCTTTATGAAGCACCATGGGTTAGATTACATAGTATTAAAGATTATGTTGATATGGTTTCTATAATAACTTCTTATCCTAATGTTAGATTAAATGTCAATCTTGTTCCTTCATTAATGAAACAAATAGATGATTATATTTTTAATAATGCAAAAGATAGATTTCTTATTTTAATGGAAAAAGAAAAGACAGATTACACAAATGAAGAAAAAATATTTATACTTGAAAGATGTTTTGATATAAGTTGGGAAAATGTTATAAAAAAATATCCGTATTATTACAGCCTTTTGAAAAAAAGAGGACTTAAAGGTGATGTAAATGAGGAAACTTTAAAAAAATTTAAAGATTATGAATATAGAGATTTGCTTGTATGGTTTAATCTTGCATGGTTTGACCCGGATTTTCATGAAGAACTTAATTACTATTTTTTAAAAGAAAAACATTTTACTTATAATGATTGTAAATATCTTATAAATTTTCAAAAAGAAATAATGGCACAAATAATTCCATTACACCGAAATCTTATGCTTCAAGGTAGAATAGAACTTACTACCACTCCTTATTATCATCCGATATTACCGCTTATTTACAATACAAATACAGCTTCAAGAGCGTTTAAAGGAATAAAACTTCCAAAAGAATTTTCTTTTCCCGGAGATGCTTATATACATGTAAAAAAAGGACTTGAATCATTTAAAGAAAGATTTGGTAAATACCCAGCAGGAATGTGGCCAGCAGAAGGTTCAGTATCAAAAGAAATAGTTCCGATATTCGCACAAAACAATATTAAATATATTATGACAGATGAGGAAGTTCTTGCAAAAAGTCTTGATATAGTTTTTGAAAGAGATGAAAAAGGTAATGTTTTAAATCCAGAACTTCTTTATAGACCTTATGTTACCGAGCATAATAATAATAAAATATTTGTTGTTTTTAGAGATAGAAAACTATCAGATAGAATTGGTTTTGATTATTCAAAAATGACAGCAAAAAAAGCTGTTGAAGATATGGAAAATTATCTTTTAAATATAAAAAAATCAGTTGATAAAAACAAAGATTATGTTGTAACTATAATACTTGATGGAGAAAATGCTTGGGAAAATTATAAAAATGATGGTAAAGAATTTTTTCATAGAATGTATTCAATGTTTAATGAAAGTAAAGATTTAAAACTTGTTACTTTAGAAAACTATATAGAAAAAAACAATAATTATGGAAGAATAGATGAATTATGGTCAGGTTCTTGGATTGGAGCTGATTTTACAACTTGGATAGGAGAAGATGAAGAAAATATAGCTTGGAATTATCTTCTTGAAACAAGAGAAATGTTTAGAAAAAAAATGCCTGTTTTAAATCAAGAAGAAAAAATAGAAGCATTTGAAAACATTTTAAAAGCTGAAGGTTCTGACTGGTTTTGGTGGTTTGGAAAAGATCAGGAAAGTTCAAATGATATATTTTTTGATAATATGTTTAGAAAAACTTTAAAAAATGTATATTCTATATGTAAAGAAAAAGCTCCTTTATACTTGGATACTCCAATAATTGATTTAGAGGTTGTAAATGAAAAAAAAGGTAGTATTTATTTCAAACCAGTTATAGATGGCAATAAAGAAAAATCATGGGAAAACGCTTATTCAATATTTTCTAAAACAAATTCTGGAGTTATGAAAAAATCTCCACAAGGAATTTCTTCATTGTATATAACAACTTGGGAAGATGATTTTTATTTTTTTACTGAATTTGAAGAAAATATAAATATGTCTAATATTTTTTTGTATATTAATGGTAAAAATATACCTTTATCGCAGATTAATTCCTTTATAGGAGAAAGAAGTATAGAAGCAAAAATTACCGAAAAAATCCAAAATTTTGCAGTAGTTGTAATGGAAAACGGAAAAATAATATCAAGACTTCCTGAAAATAAAGATATAAAACCATCCTATCAAATAAGACATAAATTACAAAAAATAGTAGAATTTAACGATAAAAAAAATGATGATTATGGAGATGGAAATATTATTTATCCAGGAAATCAGGTTTTTGTCAAAAAAATGTTTGATCTTGAAAAAGTAGAACTATTCCAAGATAATTCAAGTTATTACTTTTTTGTTAAAATAGGAAATACTGATAATCCTTGGAATTCACCAATAGGAATATCAACTCAGACAATAGATATATATATATCAAAAAACTTTGATAAAAAAACAGAACTTTTACCTGGTAGAAAAGCTTATAGCAGAGGTATTTGGGATTATGCAATATCTGTTGAGGGTTGGAAACAATTTTTATATAAGAAGGAAAAAGATAAAGTTACAGAAATAAGCGGTGTAGAATGTTATAAAGACAATATTACAGGTGAATTAATAATTAGAGTTGATAAAAAGAATTTCAAGTATTCATTGGATTCACAAACAGGTTATTTAATTACAGTTTGCGGTCAGGATGGAATGAGCGATAATAGAATAAGAAAAGTTGGCATAGATAAAACAGAATGGAGTTTTGGCGGTGGAAAACCAGATTCAAGCAATATTATAGATATTCTTGATAAAGGTGAGCAAAAAAAATCACTTTCTGATAGAATTATACCGTTTCTATATTAAAATTATTTTTTCAACAATTACAGAGAATTCAATTTGGAGATATTATGAAAATAGCATTAAATGGGGGAGAACCTGTTAGAAAAGAATTTCTTCCTTTTTTTAAACCAGAAATTAGCAATACTGAAATACAAGAAGTTATAGATACTTTAAAATCAGGTTGGATTACAACTGGACCCAAGACAAAGCAATTTGAAGAAAAATTTGCTGAATATATAGGTATAAAACATGCAATCGCTGTGAGCTCATGCACTGCTGGACTTCATTTAGCATTAGATGCTATTGGTATAAGACCAGGAGATGAAGTAATAACAGTACCATATACATTTTGTTCAACTGCAAATGTAATAGAACAAATGGGAGCAACCCCAGTTTTTGTAGATATAGACCCAGATACTTTTAATATAGACCCTTCAAAGATAGAAGAAAAAATATCTGAAAAGACAAAAGCTATAATGCCAGTTCATTTTGCAGGACATCCTGCTGAAATGGATGAAATAATGGAAATTGCAAGAAAATATAATATTTATGTTATAGAAGATGCAGCACATGCAACAGAAAGTTGGTATAAAGATCATAAAATCGGCATAATTGGTGATATTACTGTTTTTTCATTTTATGCAACTAAAAATCTATGTACTTCTGAAGGTGGAATGATTACAACTAGAAATGATGAATTTGCCGAAAGAATGAGAATTATGAGTCTTCACGGAATTTCAAAAGACGCATGGAAAAGATATGGAAAAGAAGGTTCATGGTTTTATGAAGTAGTAGATTGTGGTTATAAATATAATTTTACAGATATTCAAGCATCTTTAGGAATTCATCAACTTGAAAAGCTTGAAATAAATAATTTAAAGAGAAAAGCTGTTGTAACAAAATATAATGAATTTTTTTCAGGTTTTGAAGAATGTTTTATACCAATTACAAAAGATTATGTTAAAGCAGCATATCATCTTTATCCGTTAAGAATTGATTTTTCAAAATTAGATTGTGATAGAAAAGAATTTATATCAGCTCTTTCCAGTGAAAATATCGGAGCTAGTGTGCATTTTATTCCTTTACACACGCAACCTTATTATATTAATAAATATAATTATAAAAAAGATGATTTTCCAATTGCTTACAATGAATATACAAAAGAAGTTTCACTTCCGCTTTTTCCTTCAATGACAGAAAACGACATAAATGATGTATGTTTATCAGTTGAAAAGATAATAAAATTTTTCCGTAAAAAAATGTCAGTAATAAAAAAAATAGATAATAAAGATTTAAATGTACGCTCAATAAAAGCAAAAGAATATATTGATGAAAGAATTTCAAAAATAGCTTCGTATTTTACACCCGAGGATTTTGATGCATTGCATACTGAAGCTGAAATGAAAGTTATGGAATTAGTACTTGAAACAATATCAATTTATTATGAAGATGAAGCAGATGATTATGTTAAAGATAATTTTGATAAATTTATAGATAAAAAGATAATAGAAATGTCAAGTAGTGTTGTTTAAGGAGTTATTATGCTTTCAATAAAATGGTATGGACATTCATGTTTTGTTATAAAATACAATGATTTTTCAATTGTAACTGACCCTTTTGATTCATGTGTTAATTATAAACTTCCTATAATTAATCCAGATATTATTACAGTAAGTCATTATCATGGTGATCATTCTGAACCTGAATTTCTTAAAAAAGCTCCTGTTATTGATCAGAATAATTTAATTTATAATTCAAATAATATTAATATAACTGGTATAAAAAGTTATCACGATGAAAATATGGGTAAAGAGCGTGGGGAAAACACAATATTTCATTTTAAAATACAAAATAATATATCAATAATTCATCTTGGAGATCTTGGTTGCAAAATGCCAAAAATATCAGATATTGCAGAAAACCTTATAATCTTAGCTCCATTTGGAGGATTTTTTACAATAGATGGTAATAAATCATTAGAAATTGCTCAAAAATTAAAAGCGAAATATTTAATTCCAATGCATTATAAAACAGATAAAGTTGATTTTGAACTTAAAAAACTTTCAGATTACAATTTTGAATTTATAAAAAAAGATATAATCGAAATAAACAATATAAATGATTTCCCAACAAACTTAGAGATAATCGAACTTTCTTATTAAAAAACATACTTGGGTGAAAATCTTTGACATTATCAATTGAATCCTTTTGATTTTTTTTTGTTTTTTTCTGTTTCAAATTATTTTGACATATTAAAAGATGTTAATTATACTTTGGGTGCATGTTTTAACATTTAAAAATATAATAATCCAAAAAAAGTTTAGGGAAGGGGCAATTTATGGAATTAAAGACTTTTCCACAGGGAATTCATCCCTCTGATTCAAAGGAATTGACTAAAGAGCTTCCTGTAAATAATATGCCAGTGCCAAAAAAAGTGATAATACCACTTTCACAGCATATTGGCGCATCAGCTACATGTATTGTTCAAGTTGGTGATTTTGTAAAAACAGGACAAAAAATTGGAGATGCAGCTGGTTTTATATCTGCTAATATTCATTCAAGTATAACTGGTAAAGTTATAAAGATTGATGAATGTAATACTCCAGGTGGAAGAAGATCAAAGTGTGTTGTTATTGAAGGTGATGGTAAAGACGATTGGATAGAGTATAAAAAACAAGAAAATCTTGATCTTTTATCTGCAAAAGATATAAAAAATATTATTCATGAAATGGGTATTGTTGGAATGGGCGGAGCTACATTTCCAACTAGTGTCAAATTATCTCCACCAGAAGATAAAGTTATTGATTCACTTATAATTAATTCAGCTGAATGTGAACCTTATCTTACTTGTGATTATAGACTTATGATAGAAAGAACTATGGATACTATAAAAGGTATTAAAATAATGATGAAAGTTCTTGATATTGACCGGGCTTTTATTGGTATTGAGTCAAATAAAATGGGTGCTTATAATACTTACAGAAAAATGCTTGATGGTGATAAAAGTATAAAACCTGTTCTTCTTCAGACTAAATATCCACAAGGAGCTGAAAAAAGTCTTATAAAAGCTATTTTAAATAGAGAAGTACCAAGTTGTGGTCTTCCTATGGATGTTGGTGTTGTGGTTCATAATACTGGAACTGTTCTTGCTGTATATGAAGCTGTTGTAAAAGGAAAACCTCTTATTGAAAGAGTTGTCACAGTTACAGGTTATGGAATAAGACAGCCTCAAAATTTACTTGTTAGATTAGGTGTGTCTTTTGAAGAAGTTATAAATCAATGCGGTGGTTTTATTGATAAACCTGGTAAAGTTATAAATGGTGGACCTATGATGGGTATTGCACAATGGGATATTACTGTTCCTGTTATAAAAGGTACTTCAGGAATTCTTGTAATACCTGCGGAAGCTGTTATAGAGTATTATGAAAATCCATGTATAAGATGTGCAAAATGTGTAGATGTATGTCCACAATTTCTTATTCCGTCTGAACTTGCTAAATACTCTAAAAAATATAATTGGGATGCTTGTGATGATTATGGTGTTTTTGATTGTGTAGAATGTGGTTCATGTTCTTTTGTATGTCCGTCAAAAATAAATATTGTTCAATATATAAAAATGGCGAAAAATGAGATAAATATGAGAAAAAGAAGATAAATATGGGGGAGAAACATGGAAAAAGTTAAACTTGCGGTAACACCTGCTCCGCATATAAAATCCATTGATACAGTTTCGTCTGTGATGCTGGATGTTGTGATTGCACTTTGTCCTGCAATCCTTGCAAGCATTATATTTTTTGGTATAAAAGCACTTATTATAATTGTCACTTGTGTTGCATTTGCAGTTTTAAGTGAATATATATGTCAAAGACTAATGGATAGACCGGTTAGAATAAATGATTTTTCAGCTGTTGTGACTGGAATTCTTTTAGCATTTTGTCTTCCACCTTCAATACCATGGTATATTGCTGCATTAGGTGCGGTTTTTGCAATAGTTATAGGTAAAATGGTATTTGGTGGTTTAGGATATAATATTTTTAATCCAGCTCTTGTTGGAAGAGCATTTTTATTAGCTTCATGGCCTGTTTTTATGACTTCTTGGAGTTTACCCGAAAAACTCACCTCGTCAAATTGGGCATCTTTATACGATTCAACAACATCAGCTTCAGCACTTGGTATGTTTAAAGAAGCTTTAAATGTTGCAAAATCAGGTGGTGGTACACAAGGTCTTGAAAGTGTATATTCACAGTTTTCTATAAGTAGTTTGTTTTTTGGTAATGTTCCTGGATCTTTAGGCGAAACTTCTGTTATAGCTTTGCTTCTTGGAGCTTTTTATTTGTGGTTTTATAAAAAACACATTACATGGCATATACCGGTAACTTATATAGCAACAGTAGGTTTGCTTGCTTATATTGGTGGTGGTCCTGAACTTATGACTGGTAATTATTTATTTCATATAACAAGTGGTGGACTTATTCTTGGAGCTTTTTTTATGGCTACAGATATGGTTACATCTCCTATAACTCCTTATGGAAGGATAATATTTGGACTTGGTGCTGGATTACTTGTATTTATAATAAGAATATTTGGTGGTTATCCTGAAGGTGTTTGTTATTCTATATTAATAATGAATGCAGCAACTCCTCTAATTGATAGATGGACAAGACCAAGAAAATTTGGGGAGGTAAGATAATGGGGAATATTATTAAACTCGGTTTTATACTTATGATATTTTGTCTTGTTTCAGCAATTTCTTTAAGTTATATAAATGATATTACTTTACCTTTAATAAAATCTAATTCACAAAAAAATGAAGCTCTTGCAAAACAAAGTCTTTTTGTGGGAAATATACTTGATCTTACAAAATTTCCAGAAAGAGAATATATTATAAATGATCCAAATAATGAAAAAAGAAGAGTTCTTCTTATTAAAAAGACAAAAGTATATGTTCTTTCAATTGATTCAGAATTTTTTGGAATAGCAAAGAATAATGCAAAAAAGGAAATGGAAGATATTGAAAAAGTAATGAATACTGATCAGTTAATTGATATTAAAAAAAGTCCTCTAAAACATAAAAAACTTTATGAATTTATAATTAAAGCTTTTGCATCAAGTATTAGTTTTGAAAAAAAGAAAGTAGCTGTCGATGTTTATGGAGTTGATATTCCGATAAATGATGATCTTAGTTCATCTTTTAGAGGTTCAGAATTAATATTTAGAAAGCTTCAAAACAATAAAATAGCTTTTGAAAAAGTAGATAATGATTATTTTGAAAAAATTGTAGCAGATAAAAAAATTCTTTTTAACGATAGTTCGAGTCTTGAAATTGATAGTAGAGAAAATAGTTTTAAAGTTTTTTCTTATGATAAAGTTCAAATTGGAGATTATTCACCAGGTTATGTTTTTAAAATATCTCCAAATGGATATTCTTCATGTGTTCAGACCTTAGTTGCAGTCGATAATAAGGGTAATATTGCTGGACTTAAAATAGTGTCTCAGCAGGAAACTCCTGGTCTTGGAGCAAAATGTCAGGAAAACTGGTTTCAGAATCAGTTTAAGGGAGTAGGTCTAAATAATCTTTATCTTACAAAAAATAACAAACTTGGCAAAATAGATTCAATAACAGCAGCTACAATTACTTCCCAAGCTGTAACTTCTGGAGTAAGAGCTGGTCTTGAAGATTTTCTTAAAATCATCGGGAGGAAAAAATGAATATATTAAAAATATTGAAAAATGGAATAATAGATGAAAATCCTATATTTGTACTTATGCTTGGACTTTGTCCTACTTTAGGAGTTACAAGTAGTGTTGAAAATGGTCTTGGAATGGGACTTGCTACTCTTTTTGTTCTTGTATGTTCTAATCTTGTTATATCTTTGCTTAAAAAAGTTATTCCTAATAAAATAAGAATTCCAGTATTTATAGTAATAATAGCATCATTTGTTACAATTGTAGATATGCTTATGAATGCTTATTTTCAAACTTTATACTTAAAACTTGGAATTTTCATTCCACTTATTGTTGTGAATTGTATAATTCTTGGAAGAGCTGAAGCTTTTGCTTCAAAGAACGGATTATTTCCATCTTTTTTAGATGGATTAGGAATGGGTATTGGATTTACTTTATCTCTTTCTCTTCTTGGTTTAGTAAGAGAACTTTTTGGAAATGGTACAATACTTAATTTTCAGATATTTGGTGCAAATTTTAAACCAGCTTTACTTATGATACTTCCTCCTGGAGCTTTTTTGACTCTTGGTTGTCTTGTTGCGTTGAAAAAATTTATTCAGGATAGGAGGTAATTTAAATGGATTATGCTAAGATTTTTACAATAATAATTTCAGCTGTATTTGTAAATAACTTTGTTTTATCAAGATTTTTAGGCTTATGTCCTTTTGTTGGTGTTTCAAAAAAACTTGAAACTTCTGTTGGAATGGGGTTTGCAGTAATGTTTTGTATGTCTTTAGCTGGTGTTGTAACTTGGCTTTGCAATAGATTTATTCTAGTACCTTATGAAATAGAATATTTAAAAACTATTATGTTTATCCTTGTAATAGCTGCATTGGTTCAGTTTGTGGAACTTTTTATGAAAAAATTTATGCCAGCACTTTATCAAGCTTTAGGTATATTTCTACCTCTAATAACAACTAATTGTGCAGTTTTAGGAGTTTCACTTCTTAATATTCAGGAAGGTTATTCTCTTTTTGAAACATTAATAAACAGTGTTGCTGTTGCATGTGGTTTTACACTTGCACTTGTACTTATGGCAGGAATTAGAGAAAGACTTGAGCTTGCCGATATGCCAAAAGCTTTTGAAGGTGCCGGAATAGTTTTTATAACTGCTGGACTTCTTTCACTTGCATTTATGGGATTTATAGGAATTTTATAAGGAGATTATTATGACGACTGTTGCACTTATAGGATTAGGTGGACTTGGACTTTTTTTTGGTCTTTTACTCGGAGTAGCGTCTAAACTTTTTCATGTAGAAATAGATGAGAGAGTTGAAATGATAAATGAAGTATTGCCGCAAGCAAATTGTGGAGCTTGTGGATATGCTGGTTGCATGGGTCTTGCAGAAGCTATTGTGAAAGGCGAGGCAGAACCAAGTGCTTGTACTGCTGGCGGAATTGAAGTTGCAAAAAACATAAGTAATATTATGGGTGTTTCAGCATTATCTAATGCCAAAAAAGTAGCTTATCTTAAATGCAAAGGAACAAGTTTAGTTACAAAAGATAAATTTGTTTATAATGGAGCAATCGATTGTAAAGCAGCTTCTCTTATTATGGGAGGTTCAAAATCCTGTGCTTATGGTTGTCTTGGACTTGGAACCTGCGTAAATATATGTCCTTTTGATGCAATGAAAATAAATAAAGATACAATGCTTGTTGAAATAGATGAAGAAAAATGCACAGGTTGTGGTAAATGTATTAAAGAATGTCCAAAAAATGTTCTTGATTTAGTTCCTGTAAATTCTAAAGTAAGAGTAGCATGTAATTCTCAAGATAAAGGTGCTGATGTAAAGAAAGTTTGTGAAAAAGGTTGTATTGGTTGCAGAATTTGTGAAAAAGTATGTCCTTTTAATGCAATAAAAGTTAATAATAATATTGCTCTTATAGATTATTCTTTATGCAGAGAATGTAATCTTTGTGTAGAAAAATGTCCTGTAAAAGTTATTGATTCAAAAGCTATTCAAAGAAAAAAAGCTTATATTGATGAAGAAAAATGTATTGGTTGTACAATTTGTAAAAAAGCATGTCCTGTTGAAGCTATAACAGGTGAATTAAAAGGAAAGCATAATGTTGATGCAAATAAATGTATTGGATGTAGCGTCTGTGCTGAAAAATGCCCTAAAGATGCAATAACAATGCAATGATAAAAGAAGCTTATTTTTATAAAAAACATAACGATACTATAATTTGTACTCTCTGTCCAAATGCTTGTAAATTTGAGAAAGACAAAGATATTGGAAAATGTCTTGCTTATAGAAGAGATAAAGATATTCTTATATCTGAAAATTATGCAAAAATAACTTCAATTGCACTTGATCCAATTGAAAAAAAACCTCTTTCAAGATATTTACCTAAATCTAATATTCTTTCTATAGGAACATTTGGTTGTAATATGCATTGTCCTTTTTGTCAAAATTCTGAAATTAGTCAGACTAAGGTTGATTATACTGAAGTTTCTCCTCAAAAACTTTTACAAAAAGCTTTAGAACTTGTAAAAAATGGTAATATAGGAATTGCATTTACTTATAATGAACCTTTTGTATGGTATGAATTTGTATATGAAACAGCAAAATTATTTAAAGAAAATTCGCTTAATGTTGTTTTGGTGACTAATGGGCAAATAAATAGTAAACCGCTTGAAAAGATTTTACCTTTTATAGATGCTTTAAATATTGATTTAAAAAGTATAAAAGCTGAATTTTACAATGATTATTGTTTTGGAAATCTTAATACTGTAAAAAATACTATTAAAAAGTGTCATGAAAACGGTAAACATATTGAAATAACAAATCTTGTTATTCCACAAAAAAATGATACTTTTGAGGAATTTGAAGAGCTTACTGATTTTGTAAAAACTATATCTGAATATATTCCATTACATATTAGTAGGTATTTTCCAAGATATAAAGAAGATATTTTGCAAACTCCAATTCATACTATAAATAAATTTAAAGAAATTGCAGAAAAAAAATTAAAATTTGTATATACTGGGAATGTGTAGATAAAATATGAAGCGTGACAGGTGAAGCGGTGAAGTAGTGAGATGGTGAAAGGGTGAGATAGTAAAGGCTTTAAATCCATTTCACTAAAAAATGTTCAGTGAACATTTTGATTCACTATTTCGCTATTCGCTGATTTTAAAAGATGTATTTATGGAGGTTATATGAGTAATTTTGAATGGGAAAATATTGAAAAAAAAGCTGGCAGAAAAAAATATATATCACTTGTTATAATATTCCTCGCAGTATCTTTATTTATTGTTTATTATAAAAATGTAATACTTGTAGAGTCTGATAAAGAAGTTATTAAAGAAAGACTATTAAAAGAACAAGTTTCTAAATCACAAAAAATTGAAGAAAAAGATCTTTATGACATGCTTTATACAGTTAAAATCGGCAGATTTCTTGATTTTGATTTAGCAAGAGATTTTATAATAAAAAATAATATAAAAGTGTTTAATATTTATAAAGAAGATCAAGATATATATGTTAATCTAGGACCAATAGATGATTTTGAAAAAGTTCAGAATATTAAAGATGATTTTATAAGAAATGGTTATCCGGCAATAGTAGAACTTTTTGAAAAAAGAGAAGAAGTTGTTAATACTATTGATTCTAATTTAAAAGAAAAAACTTCTGAAAAGAATTTAAATCCTATAAAATCAGATAATATCAAAAAAACAGATAAAATTATAAAAACTGAAAAAACTATAAAACCCGAAAAAACTGAAATTTCAAAAGTAAATGAAGATGGTGTTTACATATCTGACCCTTTAAATCTTAAATCTGGATTCACAATACAGGTAGCAGCATTTAGAGAATTGACAGATGCAAATATGACTAAAAATAAACTTAGATTTTCAGGAATAAATCCAGTTATAATTAAAGAAAGTGGATATTTTAAAGTTCAAATAGGACTTTTTGAAACAAAAATAGAAGCTGAAGATTATGTCAAAAAATTTGATAAAAGTGTAATTCCTGATTTTTATATAAAAAAAGTGCAAAGATAAACTTGTTAAATATAGAGGGTGATTTGAAATATATTTTTAAAGCTTTGTTTTTATATATAATTTTTATATATTCTTTTTGTGTTAATTCTCAAACAATCAAATTAGAAAGTGTTATAAAATATGAGCATTTTAAAACTACAGCAGCCATAACTCTTACAGATGAATATATTTTTGTATTAGATTCAAAGACAAAATATATTTATAGATTTGATCAAAATTGTCAGTTCCAGATGAAATTTGGAGGAGAAGATTATTTTACTCTGCCAATTGATATAGAATCTGATGGTTTTAATAATATTTATGTATTAGATTCTCATATTAATATTGTAAAAAGATTTGATCTTAACGGAGTTTATACTGGAATAAGTGCACAAAGATTAGATCATCCTTCTGATTTATCAAGAGATAAAGAAGGAAGATTTATAATTGCTGATTTTGGTTCAAGAAAAGTCAAAATATATACTCCTGAATGGAGATTATCAGAAGAGTTTATAGTAAAAGATATTAACAATTTATCCTATAGTCCAACAGCAGCATATATAAATAATAATGAAATTTTTGTATCAGATTGGTCAAAAAATAGAATTAATATTTACAATATGAAAGGAACTCTTATTAATTCTATAGGAAAAGAAGTTCTTGAACAAGGGGATTTTTACAAAATAGAAGGAATTGTTAAGGATAATGATAATAGATTATATCTTCTTGATTGGGGAAATTCTAGATTAACTATTTTAGATAAAGATTTTAAATTTATTGAAAATCTTGGAAGTTTTGGAGTAGGTGAAAATAATTTTAGATATCCACAGGATATGAAAATTGTAAAAAACAGATTATTTATAACTGATAGTATGAATAAATGTGTAAAAATATTTAAAATTGAAGGTTCAATTGAGATGTTTATAAATGTAAAAGATATACAAGTTCCATTATTTCCTAAAACACAGATTTTTATAGAGCATAACATTGAATTTTTTGATGTAAAAAAACTTGATATTAATATTAATTCAAAAAAAATTGATATTAAAGAAATCAATAGAGATAATAATGTTATAACAATTGACTTTCCTGTTGAGCTTTTAGATAAGAAAGTTGATTTTTATGGTATATATAATTATAATGAGGATATTAAAATCCGATTTGAAAAGAAAATTCGACTGGAGAATCAAAAATGAAAAGTAGAAAATATCAGGAAACAGTTGAGTCGCTAATTTTCTTATCACCATTTTTAGTAGTATTTGCAATGTTTTTGCTATATCCTATAATCTATTCATTATATCTTTCTTTTCATGAAGTAGTGGATCTTTCTCAAGTTTTTTCAAGTCTTGATTTTGTAGGAATGAAACATTATTCACAATTAATGGGTGATAAAGAATTTTGGTGGAGTCTTGTAGTTACATTTGGTTATTCACTTATAAGCATTCCATTTGGTATTATTATAGCTTTAATTTTAGCATTACTTCTTAGTAATAAACTCCCAGGTAAGACTTTTTTTAGAAGTGCATATTTTTTGCCTAATGTGCTTGATGTTCTTGTAGTTAGTATTATCTGGACTTTAATATACAGTGCTCCATATGGTTATTTACTTCAATTAATGAGTAAAATAGCTCAACTTGATATTATATTTATTTCTTCATTTTTTGAAACACTTTATAATTATTTTGCCAAAACTGGTTTTTTAGGAAATCCAGTATTTGCTTTACCAGCAATAATCTTTGCTTTAACCCTTAAAGGAGCTGGATTTGGCATGGTATTGTTTTTAGCTGCAATACAAAATATTCCTGAAGATTTATATGAAGCTGCTGATATTGATGGAGCTTCAAAAATAAGAACTTTTTTTTCAATAACATTGCCAATGTTAAAGCCGATTTTATTTTTTATGATTATAACAGGGATAATTGGTTCTCTAAATGCTTTTACTGAAATATATGTTATGACATCAGGTGGACCTAATATAACAATTAGTGAAAGTGTACCGTTTTTTGGAGGTACAACACAGGGAGCTACAAAAGTTACAGGTTATTATTTATTTAGAAAATTTAGAGATCTTAAACTCGGGTATGCTGCAGCAATATCCTATGTATTACTTTTTATTACAATATTTATAACATTCCTTAATATGAAATTTTTTAAAAACGATGATTAGGCGGTAATAATATGAAAAAAAAGACTAAAGATAGGTTATATTCATATACAATACTCTTATTTCTTTCAATAGGATTGTTTGTTGTGTTGTTTCCATTTGCTTGGATGTTTTCAACAGCATTTAAATCAACAGGAAAAGCTTTTACTTTTTCGCTAATTCCAGATAAATTGAATTTTGCAAATTTCCGTAAAGTACTTGCAGGAGAAAACCTTATTCACGAGCCTGAATATGTACCTTATTATGACGAAATAACAGATAAAGTATTTTTTCCAACAAATGATGAAGGACCTTTATCTATAGTTGCAGATTTTACACAAAATAGAATTGAAAAAATGAAAAAAAATGGCAAAATATGGGAATATAGTCAGAGATTATCAAATGGTAAATACAATTATTCATTTCACAAAGCAGAAGAACTCTTTGATTATGAAGTAAAAGGTGGAGAAAAAGAAAGAGTTGAATTTACCTCAACAGTTAAAGGAAGTACGGTTTATATTGTTGGTAATATGACAGCATGGAAGCCTAAAAAACTCAGAGAAAAAAATGGTGAACATTATAATTTTATGTATGTTGAACCAGGTAATTATCAGTATTATTTTACTACAGAAATACCGCAATCAAGAAAACTTACTTTTAGTAAAAATGGTAAATTTTTAAAACTTGATAATCTTGGTATTGTACCAATTGTAAAAGGACAAGAAGTAGAAGTATATTATGAGGGTGAGACAAATAAAAAAGTATATTATGTAAGTAATCTTAATAATTGGAAAATATCACATGAACAGGAAGCACTTAGAATAAATCAATATAATAATCTGCATAAAGCAATTCTTCCACTTGAAAAAGATATTTATATAAATTTTTTTGAAGTAGATGATATTTCACAACTTGAGAATGTTGATATTAAAAAAAATTGTTATCATTATATAATTGAAAATGACAAAATAAGAGTTGGTAAAAACGATTTTTGGCATGAATTTAAAAAAGTATTTACAACAACAGGTAATTTTGCACGATATTTTTTCAACTCATTTATAGTAGCGTTTTTTGCAGCGACATTAACAACATTTATATGTTCTTTTTCAGGTTATGTATTTGCAAAAAAACAATTTTATGGAAAAGATGTATTATTTAAACTTTTACTTGCAGGAATGATGGTTCCTGGAATGATGTTTATGGTTCCACAATATGCACTTGTTTATAAATTAGGAAGTATAGAATTTTTAGGAATTGGTAAATTTCTCTCAACTTTTCAAATAATGGGTATGAATACTTATGGAGCAATGATAATACCACATTTAGCCAATGTATTTGGATTGTTTTTAATAAAACAGTTTATGGAAACTATTCCTACATCGCTAATTGAAGCTGCAAAAATAGATGGAGCTTCTGAAAGTAAAATATTTTATACAATAATGGTTCCAGTTTCAGCACCAATTATAATGACATTGTTTTTACTCACATTTATAGGACAATGGTCAAATTTCCTGTGGCAACTTATAATATCTACCTCGTCTAATATGTATACTCTCCCAGTAGGACTTGCAATGTTTCAGGGACAGTATTCTTCTGAATGGACAAAACTCATGGCAGCCTCAACTATAACTGTAATTCCTATTATAATATTATTTATATTTGCACAAAGATATTTTATAGAAGGAATGACAAAAGGTGCAGTAAAGGGTTGATTAATGGAAAAAGATCTTAAGTTAATGCATTTTGAATTTGAAGGAATAGTCAATGATGTTTGTCGATTAGAAAGAAAATTTTTAAGACATAAAGGTGTTCATAGTGTTGATGTTATTTTAGCTGAAAAAGTTATTTATTTTACAATAGATACAGATGTAGTGCAGGTTGATTCACTTATTGAGATGATTCAGATTGAAAATCTTAAAATAATATAAAGAGGTGATTATGAAAAATCTGTTAAAGTTAATGGTTTTGTTAATTGTTATAAGCTTTGTTTGTGGATGTGGAAAAACAGACAATAAAAAAACAGCACAAAATGTTTCAGAAGCTAAAGATGCAAGCCAAAACATATATGGATTTGCAATGAGAAATACATTATGGTGGACATTTCCTTTTTTCAATACATTTGATGCTGAGTTTATAGATGAAAATGGAAAATGTGTGTTAAATAACAATAATGGTGTAAAAGCACTTCAGTATAAAGTTAATCTTTATACAAAATATGGAGTAGAAGCAGGAGCATGGCAGGCTGGAGCAATTGGTCCTGACACAGGATTTTTAAATGAAAAATATGCAATGATAATCGATGGACCATGGGATGTTCAGAGATTTAAAGATGCAGGTCTTAATTTTGGAGTTGCTCTAATACCAGAAGGTCCTGCAGGATCCTCAACAAATGTTGGTGGAACAAATATGGTTGTATTTAGAGGGGCTAAGAATCCATATTGGGCAGCTAAATTTCTTGAATTTTTAGCATCACCTGATATACAAGCATATTGGTGCAACAAATTAGAACAAATACCTGTTAATCTCAAAGCTTACAAAATGGTTAATACAGAAGAAAAACCATTTCTTAAAGTATTTATGGAACAGATGAAATATGCAAAACCAAGACCTAATATATTAAATTATTCAGATCTTGAAGAAATTATAAATCCTCAGATGGAAGCTGCTCTTAAAGGACAAAAAACTGTAGAACAAGCTCTTACAGATGCAACTGTAAGAATTGAAGAAGAAATTTTATCAGCAGAAAAATCTCTTGAAATACCAGATGGAATTGAAGAAAATTATTCTAAGGAAAAATCTGTAACAGTTAAAATATGGGTAACTTATAATCCAACAGAAATGCAGGTGTTTAAAGAAATAATAGAAATGTTTGAAAAAAACAATGCACCAGTTAGAATTATGGCAGAACCAATACCATGGGGTGGACATCAAGAAAAAATACTTACTTCTCTTGCAACAGGAACAATACCTGATATAGCTAGAGTTGATGCTACATTTGTATATAAATTAGCTCATAAAAATGCAATTTATAATTTATCACAATTTGGATTAGATACAATAGCAAAAGATATTACTCCAGCAGCATTAGGTTCAGCACAATTTAAAGGTAAACTCTGGGCAATTCCAGATCAGGTTAATGGAGTTGCTTTATTTTATAATCAAGATATGTTTGCTGAACATGGAATTAGAAATCCACCTAAAAACTGGGAAGAATTTTTAGAAATAGCTGAAAAACTAACAATAAAACATTAATATCGGTTAATAAATTTAGAATAGGATATTATATAATAAGGAGATATTTTGATGAAAAGGTTGCGTAAAATAAAAGTTACAGCGGAAGTCCCTAAAAATTTAATAGGATTAAAAGAATTAGCTAATAATTTATGGTGGAGTTGGAGTTGTGAAGCACAGCAATTATTTACAGATATTGATGCTGTTCTTTATGAAAAAAATAACAATAATCCAATAAAACTTCTATCAAAAGTTTGTCAAGAAAGATTGCAGGAATTATCAGAAAATCAAGAATTTCTCAATAATTACAATAATGTAATGAAAGAATTTAATATTTATATGAATCAGGAAAATACTTGGTTTAATAAAAAACATTCAAAACACAAAGATAAAAAAATAGCATATTTTTGTGCAGAATTCGGAGTACATGAATGTGTTCCTATATATTCAGGTGGTTTAGGAGTATTAGCAGGAGATCATGCAAAATCAGCAAGTGATTTAGGATTACCATTTACAGGAGTAGGACTTTTATACAGACAAGGTTATTTTGAGCAAAAAATAGATAATGACGGAAGACAAAAAAACGAGTTTAACTCACATGATTTTAATGATATACCAATAACACTTGTAAAAGATGAAAATGGTAATGAAATAAAAATAAGTGTTGAATTAGATAGCAGACAAGTATATGCAAGAGCATGGAAATTGCAGGTAGGAAGAGTAAGTATATATTTACTTGATGCAGATATTGAAGAAAACTCTGCAAAAGATAGAGAAATAACTTATAAACTCTATGGCGGAGACCAAGAAATGAGAATTTCTCAAGAAATACTTCTTGGAATGGGTGGAGTTAGATTAATTAGAAAACTCGGAATAAGTCCTGATGTTTGGCATATGAATGAAGGACATTCAGTGTTTTTAGCACTCGAAAGAATAGCTGAATATGTAGTGGCTGATAAAATGACTTTTTATGAAGCATTAGAAGCAGTAAGAGCAAATACATTATTTACAACACATACACCAGTTCCAGCAGGAAATGATGCATTCCCATTAACTTTAAAAGATAAATATTTCAGAAAATACTGGGTAAAAGTTGGACTTTCAAGACAACAGTTCATGGACCTTGGATTACAGGTAATGCCAGAAGGATATGAATTATTTTCATTAACAATACTAGCATTAAAAGTAGCTGGAAGATCAAATGGAGTAAGCAGGCTTCATGGAGATGTATCATCAGATTTATGGAAAGAAGTATGGAAAGATATACCAAAATTTGAAAATCCAATAACTTATGTAACAAACGGAGTTCATACTCTAACATGGATGGCACCACAGATAAAAAAATTATTAGGTGAATATTTAAGAAAAGATTGGATGTATTATATATCAGATCCAAAAACTTGGGAAGATATTGATAAAATACCAGATGAAAAACTATGGCAAACACATGTAGAATTAAAAAGAGAATTTATAAATTTTTCAAAAAAATGGATGAAACAACAGTATAGAAGAAACAGATTATCAGCAGAACAGATAGGTGAAATAGATAATATGTTTGATGAAAATGCATTAGTAATAGGATTTGCAAGAAGATTTGCAACATATAAAAGAGCAACATTATTATTTAGAAATATTGAAAGATTAAAAAAAATAATGAATGTAGAAAATATGAAAATACACTTTGTATTTGCAGGAAAAGCACATCCAGCAGATAGAGGCGGACAAGCACTTATAGAAAACATTCATGCAATAGCTAAAAAAGAAGGATTTAAAGGAAAAATATATTTTCTTGAAAATTATTCATTACATGTCTCAAGATATATGGTTAGAGGAGTAGATGTATGGCTTAATAACCCAAAAAGACCTCTTGAAGCATCAGGAACAAGCGGACAAAAAGTTCCAGTAAATGGAGGATTAAACTTCTCAATACTTGATGGCTGGTGGGATGAAGGTTATAATGGTAAAAATGGCTGGGCAATTAATCCCAATATAGAAACTGTAGAAAACGATGAAGAACAGTCAGACATAGATGCAAATTCCATGTATGATATTCTCGAAAATCAAATATTACCATTATATTATGATCGAGATAAAAACCAAATTCCAACAAAATGGATAAAAGCAATGAAAGAATCCATGAAATCAGTAAATCCTGAGTTTTCAATGGATAATATGGTAATAAATTATTCAAACAGAATTTATGTACCAGCAATGGAAAGTGGAGAAACATACAGAAAAGAAGATTGTAAAATTGCAAAACAAGTAGCAACTGATAGATACAATACAATGTCATTGTGGAAAGAAGTTTCAGTAGAAGATTTAAAAGGATTTGAAACGCTTGAAAACATCAAACCAGGCAAAGACATAACGATTTCTTTAAAAGTCAATACAGGCAACCTTTCAGCAGAACATATCAAAGCTGAATTATGTATATATGGCAAAAATGAAAAACCTATAGATATAATACCACTCAATAGCAAAAAAGCAGGCAATAATCTTGAATTTGAATTAAAATACACATGGAAACACAGTGGAGAATTTTTTGTAGGAGTCAGATTAGTACCATATATAAATCATATGGTACATCCTTATGAATTAGGGAAAGCATACTGGCTTTCATAATATTATAGCATTCCAAAAGAGCGTATATAAATTATACGCTCTTTTGGAAGTCCCGAATCGGTCCTGACCCCAAAAACGGACCAAAACAGACATATCAAACTAGTGCAGACTTTTTTATTTTTACTCTGTCATACCGGTATGATTCTGAGCCGGTATCTGATTTAAGTTTTAGTAATTTTGAGATTGTTATATGCTGTCTTTTATTTCAATTCTTATCTTTTGATAACTTTCTTACTAACATTTATATAAAATAAAAATAACCTTGACTTATAGTACTACTACTACTACTAATACTACTACTATAATAAAACCATATTTAAAATATGGAGGAAATATTTACGAGTAAAAAACTTTTTTCAATCTTTTTAATTTTAACGGTTATGCTGATTAGTTATTCCAAACAGGGTTTTTTATTAGAAATTCATGATCAACATTTAACAACATTGATACAACAAGAAAAAAATAATCTTATAAAAGAATATTTAATAAATAAAACCCCTTCTGAAATAAACATTAGTGAAATAGTTAACTATCGATTTCTTTTAAAAGAAAATTATGTTGAAGTATATGATAACGATTATACTGTAATTTGTGAATTGAATGATATGGATTTGTTAAATAATATAAATAATAGTATTTTTGAAATAATATCAATTCAAAATACTAGGGGTTGGGGGATATTAATAAAAGAAATTTTAGTGTGGGTTGGGAGAGTTACAGCTGAAGGAATTGTTTGTGAACAAGTTATAAAACCTGTGATAACATATGTTTGGGAAGGTTCGGGTGAGCCAACAGGTCCAGCACCAACAGATTTTCCATCTCATGGAGGCGGAGGTTTTGGAGGTGGTAATGAATATAATCCAGGTAATGGAATTAATATTGGTCCTGCTGATATGTATCCAAGTGGACCTAAAAGTATTTAGGAGTTTTTAAAAATAAAGTGGAAAGAATATCTTTTAAAAATATTATATTATCCTTGATTTTATGTTTAATTGTGCTTTTTGCAATAACAGTTTTTTTTAATATAAAAAATACTGAGATAATCATGGTAATTGTTTCAATATATTATATTCTTTTCACTTTTTTTTATATAAATAAGAAAAAAATCTCGATTATTTATTTTTTTAATGAACAGAAATTAAGTATTAAACGATTAATTTCTCTTATATTAAAATACTATATGCAATATTTAGGCATAATATTATTATTGTCAATCTGCGTGTTTTGTATATTAAGTTTAATAAAATTATTTGACCATAATTTTTTTAATCAAATGTATTCTGAAATAGTTAATAGTAATTCAAAACCTTTTTTTGAACATTTAAAATATCACAGAATTAGAATTTTAAATTTATTATTATTAATTCCTTTATATGAAGAAGTTTTTTTCAGAAGGTTTATATTTTGGTCTATGAGAAAAAACTTTAAATTTGTGACCTCGATGATTATAAGCTCTATTATTTTTACTGTTTTTCATATTGATAAGCTTATTTTAGTTTTTATGGCAAGTATTTTTTTATGTTATATATTCGAAAAAGAAAAAAATTTACTTATCAATGTTATAATTCATTCTTTAATAAATTTAACTTTTTTACTAACATCTATTTAAAATAAAAATAACTTTGACTTATACTATTGATGCTTCTATAATAAAATTATAGTAATTTTTACTTTTGCAAAGGGAGTAAATAAAATGAATACAAATGACCCTGTTATTCTTAGAAATATTATTTGCGAAAATCTGTATGAAAATATGTTGTTGAATTATAGTCTTAATAATAATGTAAAACTTGATAAAAAGTTTAGCGATAAAATACCGATGAAATACCGGAATTTAACTAGAAAAATTATTTTGGGAATATCACTTAGCTATTTTATAAATGCTAATAAAATAAATTTAGTAACTGATGAAACATTCATTAAATATAGTAACAATATAGATATCGTAAAAGAATCAATAACAGATGAACTGGAAAATAATCAGGAATTAGCTGCATTTTTTGTTTCTTTTACAGATAGCTTGAAAATAAATGATATCAAAACTATTTTTTTAAATGATATTCTTTTTGAAGGAAGAGGTTTTTGGCAAGCTGTGACTGAGGGTGTTGTTGAAGGTGCAAAAGAAGGAGCTGCTTGGGGTGCTCTTATTGGTGGAGCAGCTGGAGCAATAGGTGGTACAATAGTTGGCGGACCTGTTTTAGGACAGCAGACAGCAACTGGAGGAGCACAGGCTGGAGGAGCAACTGGTGGAGCAGCTGGAGCGGCGGTTGGTGGAATTTCTGCCGGAGCTGGATGGGTTGTTGGTACTATTGAATCTTCTGATTATCAGGGAGAAGCTCCACATGGGCATCCTGGTCTACAGAGAAAAGGAGATTTATAGCAATTATTAGAATAATTGCTTATTAATTATGAATTATAAACTTTTTTATTTTATTCTGATTCTATATTTTTATTATAAATTTTATAAAGATAAAAATTTATTTAAGAATGAAAAAAAGAAATTAAATATAAAATTCGTATTAGAGACTATTTTTATTACCTTTTTATTTTGTTTTGTTTATTTTCGTTTTGTTGAAAATGTTAATATACTAATGATTGATTTGACAATGTTAAAAAAGGTTTTTACTGAAAACTATAAAATAATTTTATTATATTCAATATTGATACCGGTTATGGAAGAATTTATATACAGATTTATGTTTTATAATGTTTTTTACGATCTGGAAAATATATTAAATTCTCGTATACTTGTTTTTATTAAGATTTTTTTAATGTACATGATAATATTTTTTTATGGATTAGATATTTTAAAAGGAATAAATTCAAATTATCATATCTTGATTTCACTTTTGATTTTTTCCGGATTCATCTTATTTAATTTTGCATTAAAAAAGAATAAATTACCAATAATGCAAAGATTGTTTATAATTAACAGTATTATTTTTTTGTTGGTGCATTATAATAATATTGTTTATCAAAATGGTACGAATATTTTTTATAGGGGTCCCATGTATCTTATATTTTCAATGATACTTAATGTGATTTTTCAGAAATATAAAAGTACTGATTTTACAATTTTTTTCCATATCTGCTGGAATTTCTGGTTTATTATAGCTGGATTTTTAATATCTAATTAAACCTTCTAAATAATTGAGTCCTATGATATGGATGACCTCATGTCAAGAAAAAAAGCTGAAAATATATTTAATAAATTGCTTGAAGAATATAAAGAAGGCAAGAAATACTCTTCAGATATACCTTTGGGAACAATATTTGGTTTAATAGTTGAGCAAGATAATGAAGTGAATTTTACAAAACCAATTTTAGTATTAATTGATGAAAGTTGTTATAGCACAGGAGATATGTTTCCTGCATTGATAAAAAATAATAGTTGGAATGGAAGAATTGTGCTTTATGGTAATACTACAGGAGGAGCTGGAGGAAATGTTAACAATTTTATAAAATTGTTATCTAAACCAGCCTCTTGCAAGTTCAGAAACACTTTGAACAGGTCTGATTTTATCTTTGAATTTTTGAGGAACCTTTTGAAGCTTTCCAGTAATTATCTGCTTAACACCAAGTCTTTCAAGTTCATTGATCCTTTTATCAAAGTAAGGTACAGGTCTGACTTCTCCAGTTAATCCAACCTCTCCAATAAAACCAAACTCTTTTGAATCTACAGGCTGATTATAAAAACTTGAAAGAATAGACATACAGACACCAAGTTCAACACCAGGATCTGAAAGTCTTATTGCTCCCGGGATATTAATAAATACGTCCTGAGTCCTGAAAAACAATCCACATTTTTTTTCAAGGACAGCAAGAAGGAACATAAGTCTATTTCTGTCAAAACCTTCACTCATTCTCTGAGGCATAGCAAAACCAGTTTCTGTAACAAGAGCTTGAACTTCCGTAACAAGAGGTCTAACACCTTCCATGGATACAACTAATTGAAGACCCGGAATATTTCTTGTACTTTGAATTAATACATGTTTTGAAATATTAATAAGTCCGGCAGAAGTCATTTCAAATATACCAACTTCATTAGCAGGACCAAATCGATTTTTAATAGAACGAATAACTCTATAGAGAAAATCTTTACTTTCATCAAAATATAAAACAGTATCAACAACATGTTCAAGATGCTTAGGACCAGCAATATTACCTTCTTTATTAATTTGAGCAACAAGAATAACTGGAATATCAGTAGTTTTAGCATATTCAGTAAGAGAACCAGCACATTCTCTAACCTGACCAATTGTTCCCGGAATAGTTCCGACATTCTCAGACTTTAAAGTTTGAATTGAATCAATTATAACAAGACCAGGTTTTAATTCACCACATTGTTCAAGAATATTTGCAAGAGAATAATCTGCTAGAACAAACAGATTTTTATTATCAATACCAAGTCTTTCAGCCCTCATTTTAACCTGACTCTCACTTTCCTCAGCAGTAATATATAAAACTTTTCTTTTCTCAGCAACTTTCCCCGCAACCTGCATAAGAAGAGTAGATTTACCAATACCAGGCTGACCACCAACAAGAGTAACCGAGCCTTTGACAATACCACCACCAAGAACAGAATCAAATTCTGAAACACCTGTAATAAATCTAGACTCATCCTGAGGAGATATTTCATTAATTTTCTTAGGAGTTCTATTAGTAAATTTTTTAGAAGACTTTCCTTTATTATCAGATTTAACTTCTTCTTTTAATTCAACAAAAGTATTCCATTCAGAACATGAAGGACATTTGCCAAACCATTGTCTTGATTGAAAATCACATTCAGTGCATTTAAACATTTTCCAAACTCCCTGCAAGTTTAATTAAGCCAGGAACAAAGTCATTACCATATAAACGATTCAATGCTTTTGAAACATGTTCAATAAGAAATTTATCAGAATCTTTAAATTTACATTTCTCATAAGGATTAAATAAAATATACTCTAAACCATTTTTTCTTTCAATCTGAAGAGGAAATAAAATACAAAAATCAGGTTTAATATCATTAATAGAGCAAAGATCACCATTAAGAAAAGAACAATCACCGTTTTTTTCACATACAAGTCTTGGACCTCTAAAATAATGATAAAAAGAATCCTTAGAAGTAGCTTCAGAAATTCTCTCAATATCTTTAAGATTTAAAGGAGTACCAAGACCCTCACCCTTACAACAAGCACCCTTACATTTATTGTAATCACATTCAATTTTAAGACTCAATATTTTCTTTTGAATATATGTATTTTTATAAATTAAAAACAATTATAAATCTCCCGAAACAATTAATATATATAAAGAATACATCAGTATAATTAAAAATACAAAATAACAAGTTGAGTCTTTATTCGGGGGTCAGGTCGTAAAATGTGCACTTTTAAATATAGAAGTTTTTCAAAATTATATGTTTTAAGCAGTCTTTTTCTTAAATCACAAAAAAATATTATAAAAAATTATAATAAAATCATTTTGTTTTCAAGCTAAAAATCTTGATAATGCACAATTTACGACCTGACCCCCAAAAGACCAAAAGAGGACTCTTGCAGAGAAGATTTCCGAAATAGGAGCTTATAAAATTAAAATAAAAATAACCTTGACTTATACTACTACTACTACTACTATAATAAAACCATATTTAAAATATGGAGGAAATTTTTATGAAGAAAATTTCGGGGTTTCTAATTATTGTTTTATTTTACTTTAATTCTTTTTCTGAACACATGGATTTAAATCAGATATACTCTGGTATAAATCAACCAAGTTTAAAAATATTAGCCATTGATTTAACTGTTTTAGGCAGAAAAAGTTTAGAATTTGATTTGTATGTACAAAACAAATTTAAATTTAAAGAGGATGTTTATATGGAAAAACTTAATGATTTAGATTTGTTATATGATAAAATTTATTTAACAACATCTAAAGATGAAAAATTAAAATTGTTTGCTATAGAATTCATTTCAATTTTTTATAGATTAACAAATTATAATTACAGCATTTATTTATATGAAAAACTTGTT
>JALOAD010000020.1 GCA_023228995.1 Candidatus Muiribacterium halophilum | reverse complement strand
CGGATGTATTATAAGTGAACGAAGGTAAAGAGATATTTTATATGGATGTAAAATATCGAATGGTACCGAATGATTATTTTTTTGCGTTATTGTAATGAAAAAAATCAAAAACAGATCCCGGCTCAGAATCATGCCGGGATGACAGATTTTTAATTTGCAATGTTGAATGTTGGATGTCTAATTAAAAGAAAAAACTGTGAAGCTGTGACAGATAAAGCGTGACATGTCACTTTGTGACATTAGTAACAAAAACAAAGTCATGTTGGAATAACAGATTTAACGAGAATTCGTTAGAAAATTTTCAATTAAAATAAAGTATGAAGGATTTTCTATAAACAAAAGCAAAAAAAAATCTACTCGGTAACTTGAGTGAACGTTGCGAAGCATATAATATACGGATGTATTATAAGTGAACGAAGGTAAAGAGATATTTTATATGGATGTAAAATATCGAATGGTACCGAATGATTATTTTTTTGCGTTAATGTAATGATAAAAAAATCAAAAGCGAGATCCCGGCTCAGAATCATACCGGGATGACAGATTCTCAGAAACATACCAAGATGACATTTTTTTATATGTAATTTACTTTGAGACGATATTATATAGATTTTTGTTTATTTAATCAGAAAAATCAATTCACTATTCGTAAATTTATAGAATTTTTAATTACTATTTTATATATGTTATTTTTTCTTGAGAATTTTTCAGAATTCTTTCAATATCTAAATCTGAATTATTTAATTCATTTTCAAAAGTCATTATATCATTTATTCTATAAGTAAGAATAGCGTTAATACCAATATCAAAAAGCAATTCAGGCATAAGTGAAGCACTTGGACCATACATCATTTTAAAAGTATTTTGACCAGCATTATCAAGAATTGTTTTTAAACCTGAATTAGTCAATATTGAACCAGTTATTACAAAATGTGAGCATTTTTTGATATATTCTAATTGATTTTCATAAGGAACAAACTCGATATTTTTATTAATAAGTTTTAAATCTTTAATTTTTTGGGTAAATTCACTTTCAGGTCGCATATCAGTTATATATAAATAACAACCAGTTTTAGCCATTGTTTTTGCAATTCCACCAAATCCAATAATAAGTACTTTTGAATTAGTATCAATATAATCTGTAATATTAGTTTTACCAATAGAATAATTCACATTTCTTTTGTTTAATTCAGAATTTTGATTAAAATATGAAGAAATAAGATTAATAAGACTAACATATAGTATTTGAGATATTTCATCGCTGTAAGTATGAGCAATTTCAAAACATCGTGATAATTTTTTACCAATGAACCTATTTAATGCTTGAGATAATATACTATGTTTAGTTTTATCAAAAACAAGAAGAAAAGAACAGAATTTGTTATCAGAAAAAAGAATAATCCAATCATTATGTATAACAAATTTTTTTATAGAAGTGTTTTGTATAATAATATTATTGTTTTGAAAAAGTTTTTCTTTAAATTTATATAATAGTTCTTTCATTAATTATCCTTTATTAATAAAAATTTTAAATAAGCAATATGCCATATACAAGTTATACAGATTTTTAAATGATAAGTTACAAAAAATTAATCTATTTATATGCTTTAATATTATTGGATTTTTGGAAATTGGATAAAAAAAAAGCTGCTTAAAAAAGCAGCTTTTCTATATCTGAAGTAAATTAAATTATTCAGCTACAACGTTTATAGCCTGTAGGCCTTTCTGTCCGTTTTCAACATCAAAAGATACTTTCTGATTTTCAGATAATGATTTGAAACCATCACCCTGTATTGATTTGAAATGAACGAAAACGTCTTTGTTATCTTCACCTGTAATAAATCCGTAACCTTTAGCGTCGTTAAACCATTTTACTGTGCCTTTCATTGTTCCTCCATAAGGAAATTTTAATTTTTGTTGCTAAGTTTATCTTGGGAGGATACAATTGAACGGTATTCCTTTCTCGCTTATATCTATTACCCTTGATTCTTAACTTATAAAACATCTTACTCTATAATAATTTTAAAGTCAAACACCATTTTTTCAAAAAAAAATAGAACCGGTGACTTAATGAAAAAGTATGAAAGGGCAAAATTTTCAACAGCCTCGTAAGATAGTGAAAGGAACAAAATGTATAGTGAATATTTTGATTATGAAAATATTTTTAATATACCCTTTAATACAGAGCTATTTTTAGAAACACTTTTTTCTATTTTTTCCATAGTTTTATTGGAAATCGAATGTTTTTTTTCGAGTTTAGCAATATAAGGTTGTGAAACTTCAAGAATTTCTGCAAGTTCTTTTTGAGAAAGGTCATTTTCCAAACGGAATTTTTTTAAAGGATTTAAAAAACTATTATCTTTATTTTTAATAGAATTGTCAATTTCAAAATCTTTTAAAAGATCAATATCTGAATTTTTTTTAAGAATTTCTGCAAGATTTATAAAATCGTTCCAGTTTATAACTGCGAATTTTGCAATATTGTCTTCATTTATAATTTGAATATTCATAATTTTATCCTTTATAACAACTTCACAATAACTTTTAATTATAGTATAATACCTATCGGAGGATTATGTGAAAGAAATTATAATAGAAGGATTAAAGCCTGGCGATATTCTTGCAGCAAATGTAATGAGTGCTAGGAATATTTTAGTTAAGTCAGGAAGTGTAATAACCAAAAAGCTCATAACAAAATTAAGAGAATTTGGAGTAGTTTCAGTATATATAGAAAGTAGTGAAGAAGAAGAAAAAACTGCTGAAATAATTCCTGAAAAAACAGTTAAAACAGTTAAATTCAAAATAGGTGAATATGTTTGTCGTCAAGGAGATGAAAGCGAATTCATATATATATTAAAAGATGGATTTCTTGATGTATTAGTAAATGAAGAAATTGAAGATAAATTAACAGGAAAAAAGAAAATTAAAAAAAGGAAAATAGCAGAAATTGTAGGATATAATATAAACTTTGGAGAAATCGGAGCAATTCTTGGAGTAAAGAGGACAGCTTCAATAAAAGCAGTAACACCCTCAGAAGTTTTAATGATACCAGTAGAAAAAAATTCTTTCGTTTATTCAATGAAAAAACATCCTGAATTAGGAATTAGCATAGCAGAAACAATGGCATTAAGATTAAAAGAAACTGATGAAAAGATAAGAACATTATCAAATTTCACCCAAAAATTAGAAAAAACAATTGATTACAATGCAAAAGCATTTTATAGCCTAGTTTTAAGTCTAAGCAAAGTTTTTGCTGAAAATTCCAATGAAATATGGATTGGAAAACTATTAGATTTTTTAAAATCACATGAACATTATAACTATGCAACCAAAATTTTTCGTAAAAACACATTAAATACAATAGAAGAAAATAATACCGAAAAAGATGAAACAGTATATTTTATTTCAAAAGATATAAAAGAATATGAAAAAGAACAAATAATATGCAATGAAGGAGATATCGGCAAAGAAATTTACATATTAGTAGCAGGAAGAATAGGAGTTTATGTAGGAAATCATAGAGTTGCAACAATATCAGCAAGAGGCTCAGTAATAGGAGAAATAGCAGTTCTAACATCTTTCAAAACAGGCCAATATCAAAAAAGAACAGCAACATTAAAAGCAATAACATATACACAAATAGTAATAATAGAAGGTTCTCAACTAACACAAAAAATCAATGAAGACCCAGGATTAATCGCACAAATTAACATATCCTTAGCACAAAGATTACCAGAAGCAGATTCAAGCTATATAAACCTCAGAAATAATATAATAAAACAACTACAAATCCTATCACAAGAAGAATTATACTCAAAAATCTCCCAAACCTTCAATTCCCATTTATCCCTCGTAGAATTCATACTAAAAGAAGAATACAAATTAATACAATTACTAAAAAACAAAGTAGGAATAGATAGCCAAAAATTCAAACAAGAATTTGATACTTTGTAAAGGTCTGGGGTCGGTCCACTCAATGTTTACAAACGAAATAAATATAAGTATAATTAAAGTTAGAGATTATAAAAAAATGTAGGTAAATACTTTATCAAGATATAGTTTTATTTGCTTTAGAAGGTTTGATTGAAATTATATCTTCTTATATGGAGGTGTATTTTGGCAAGAAGACTAAGAATTGAATTTAATAATGCTTTTTATCATGTTATGACTCGTGGTAATACTAGGAGCAGGATTTTCAAAAAAGAACATGATAAATTTAAATTTTTATATTATCTTGATAAAATTTCTAAAAAACATAAACTTATAATACATGCTTATTGTCTTATGAATAATCATTATCATTTATTAATTGAAACCCCTAAGGCGAATTTGTCTAAGGCTATGCATAATTTAAACACTGCTTATACCACATATTACAACATTTCAAATGAGAGAATAGGTCACCTTTTTGCAGGTAGATATAAAGCTATTTTAGTAGATAAAGATAATTATGCAATGATATTGTCTAGTTATATACATTTGAATCCTATTAGAGCTGGATTTGTTAAAAAAGCTGAAGATTATTTTTGGAGCAGTTACAAATTTTATATAAATAATATTGATAGCCCTAGGTTTTTAGAAATTAAGTTTTTGCTTGGTCTATTTGGAAATGTTGAAAAAGATATTGTAAAAACAAAACTTGATTATAAACAATATGTTGAAAATCAGATTGAATCTAAATACGACCCTAAGAAAGAAATTATTGCAAATACTGTGCTTGGTTCTAGGAAGTTTATTAAGTATATTAGGGAAAATGCTGAAAAAAATGGATGGATTAACAATAAAAATACACCTGATTATAAAAGATTTTTCAAAACAAAGAGTATTAAAGTTAATAATAAAAAAATGAAAATTCAAGAAAATTTATTAACAAAGAATATTTTTGAAAATGTTGAATTATATAAAAATGAAAAACGGAAAGTGTTGATCTATTTATTTAGAAAATATACAGACATGACTTTAACCGAAATCGGAAAAGAGTTTGGTATATTAGGTTCATCAGTTAGTCTTAATTATAAAAGATTTTGTCAGACCCTTGAATTTGATGAAGAAATTGCAGAAAAATTAAAAAATATTGTAAAAAAATTATTTAAAATGTCAAAATGAATTGAATTTTAAAAATTATGTTTTAATTTGATGTTTGTTAAGGATTAATGAGACAGACCGTTGAAAAATGCAGTTTTCTTTTTTCAAAATCAACTTTAAAAATAAACAGCTTGGTCAGACCGACCTATGTAAGCTAAATTTAGAGCTCGACACAGACCCTATTTTGTATCAATCTTTGATTTTTTAAGTTTTTCAACAGCCTGGAGAGGACCGACCTCAAGGGTTTTTATATCAGCTAATAACATAGAGTTTTATGGATTAAGTTGTTTATGTCCAATATTTTCAAATAATGAAAAATCAGGTAGACAATATAATAATAGAAATACTTTAGTAATGAAGTAATAGAGCCGGTTCTCAAGATTTTTGTAAACATCGAGAGGACCGACCCCAAGGGTTTTCAAAAATTTACATTTTTGTATCGTCTATTGAATCTAAATATTGTTTTATTGGTTTTATTACTTCTGCTATGCACCCATCATTAAACGGTAATTTTAGATTTGCTAGTTTTACTAATTCTACAAATGATTTTGATCCGCCTGCATTGCATAATGTTAAATAATCATTCCATGCTTTTTCGTGATTTTCTCTGTCTTTTTTCCAGAATTGAAGTGCACATACTTGAGCTAATGTGTAATCTATATAATAAAATGGTACACAGTATATATGTAGTTGTTTTTGCCATATTCCGCCTTCTTCTGCGAATTTTATTCCATCATAATCTCTCCATGGCATATATATTTTTGTTAATTCTATCCATTTTGATTTTCTTTGTTTTGGGGTTGCTTCTGGATTTTCATATATAAAGTGTTGAAATTCATCTACGCATGCTCCATATGGTAAGAATAATAATGAGTCTGAAAGATGAACAAATTTATACTTTTCTGTATTTTCGCCAAAGAAGTTTTTCATCCATGGCCATGCTATAAATTCCATGCTCATTGAATGTATTTCACATGCTTCTAATGTTGGAAATTGATATTCTGGTGTTGAATAATTTCTGCTTCTAAAACTTTGGAATGCATGTCCTGCTTCATGTGTTAATACATCTACATCTCCTCTTGTTCCATTGAAATTAGAGAATATAAATGGTGCTTTATAATCTGGTATATATGTGCAGTATCCCCCAGGTCTTTTACCTTTTTTGGTTTCAAGATCCATTAAATTATTATCTAACATAAAATTAAAAAATTCTTTTGTTTCTTCTGACATTTCATTATACATTTTTTTGGCATTTTGTATTATTTCACTTGAATTTCCGATTGGGTCTGGGTTTCCTGAGTTGAATAAAAAACTTTCATCATAACTTTTTAAAGATTTAATACCAATTCTTTTGGCTTGTCTTTGTCTTAGTTCTATTGCTAGAGGTACTATTAGTTCTTTTATTTGTTTTCTGTAATTTGCAACCATTTCTGTGTTGTAATCGCTTCTACCAAGTCTGTCATAACCTAATTTAACAAAATTTTTATAACCCAACTTATGTGCAATTGTGGTTCTTGTTTTAACTAGAATGTCGTATATTTCATCAAGTTCTTTTGAATTTTGTTCAAACCATCCCCATAATGCTATTGAAGCTTGTTTTCTTATTTCTCTATTTTTATTTTGCATAAATGGAGTCATTCCAGCAAGATTTCTTTCTTTTCCTTCAAACATTATTTTGGCTGATGAGGTTAATTTATTGTATTTTGTTACATATTCATTTTCTTTTTGTAAATCTTTCATTATTTTTTTATCAAATGTTTTAATTTCTAATGTTGCAATGTTAAAAATATGTTTTCCAAGAGTTTTTTCAAGTTCAGGTCTGAATTTCGAATTAATTAACTCTTTATAAAATTTTGTATTAACTTCCTGAATCTCAGGATTTACTTTGTCAAAAAAACTCATTTCTTCATCATAAAATTTATCATTGGAATCTATTGAATTTCTAATAGATGCTATTGTTTGCATTGAAGAAACATTGTTTCTAATTTTATTTACATTGTTTATTATATTTAACTGAGTTTCTGCGTTTTCTGCTTTTGAAAAATCTTTGAGTAGTTTTTCAAAATCCTCTTTTACTTTGTCAATGTCTGGTCTTGCGTAAGTCATTTCATTGAATTTCATAAAATCCTCCTATTTTTTACTTAAATAATCTTAATTTTTAAGTATAATATTGTTATTTATAAGTTATTACTTATTTGAAAATTATGCAATTGTACCGGTTACTGTTTTGATTTGCGAAAAAACTGTTGATTATATCCTATAGTTTCTATAGAATATTATAATAGAGTAAATTTGTATAAATTTAATATTTGTTTTACTTATTTGTAATAAATTTTTAACACTTAAAATACAATTATGGTTTGATTTTTTATGATAAAACAAAAGTATATTGCATTTATATCTGGAATTATTTTTATTTTATTTATAATTGAAATATTATTACATATTTTTTCATTTTCTAAATATAGAAATTTTAATACATTTAGTAATACTGAAAATCAGAAAGTTATTATGTGTGCGGGAGATTCTTTTACTTATGGTATGGGTCTTAAAGATAATGAGACTTATCCATCTTATCTTAAAAATATACTTATTTCTAATGGAAATGATAATATTGAAGTTATAAATCTTGGTATATTAGGTGCAAATTCCCATATGGTTTATAAAAAGATTAAAAGAAAAATTAAAAAAGTAAAACCAGATATTATAATTTTTCAAGCTGGTATATCAAATAGATGGAATTTTAAAGGGTTTGATTTTGAGGAAAATAGTTTTATTACAAGTTTTTTATTTGATAATATTAAAATTATAAAGGTTTATTTGATTGTAAAAGATTATATTAAAAAGAAAATCAAAACTTATTATATTGAAAAAAATTTTAATTTTATAAAAAAAAGTATTGTAAAAACAGATTTTAAAACTTGTATAATTGATTTAGATTTAAATAATCTAGGTTTTAAATTATTAAGAAATTCTAAAATTGATGATGCAAAACAATATTTTTTAAATAAAAACTCGGTTGAAGATGTTTTTGGACTAGGTTTAACATATATTAATATGGGAAAAGAAGAAGAAGCAGAAAGTATTTTTTTGTCAATTAAAGATAAATATGAAGGTCTTATTGGTTTAGGTTATTTGAATCTAGAATTTGGTAATTTTAAAACTTCATTTGATTATCTTTTAAAAGCTATTAAATTAAATTCAAACGATACATCTGCTTATTTAATATTAGCTGATTTATATCAAAAAAACGGTTATGAAAACAAAGCTGAATTTATATTTAAATCTATATTAACAAAAAAAACTGACAGTTTTCATTCTTATCTTGAGTATTATGAATTTCTTGAGGAAAATGAAAATAGTGAGAAAGCAGGTGAAATATTAAATCTAGGATTAAAAAAATTAAAGAATGATGAGAGAATTTTTATTCAATTAGCAAGTCATAGCATAAAAAAAGGAGATTTTCTAAATTGTGAAAAGTATTTAAAGAATGCTGAAAATTTAAATCCTAATAATGCTGAAATATATACTGCGTATTCTTATAATGAAATATTAAAGCATGAAAGTGATTTTTTTGAAAAAGCTGAAAAATTTTTATTGAAAGCATATTCTATGAATCCATATAATAAGGATACAATTGAGAGTTTGGCAGAATTATATTTTAATAATGATAAAAATGAAATTGCTGAATTTTATTATAAAAAATTAAAATTAGAATATAGAGAAAAATTATTAAATTTTATTAAATCCAAAAAAGATTTCTCAAAATTATCGCAAAAAAACTTAAGAAAAGATATTGAAAATTTAATTGATATTTGTAAATTAAAAGATATAAAATTATTTATAATGAATTATCCTTATTATAGAATGAATAATATTTATGATATTTTTCAAGATAATCCAAATGTTTTAATTGATATAGACAGAAAATTTAAAAATCTCGATGATTTGGATGAAATCTCTAATTATTTACAAAAAGATGGTCATTTTAACGCAAAAGGAGCAGAACTTGCAGCAAATACAGCTTATGAACATTTAAAGAAACAAGGATTATTAAAATGATAAAATGTAAAAAATGTATGCTTATAGCAAGTAAATATATAAAAATACAAGAAGATGGAATTTGTGATATTTGTCACGAACATAAACCAGAACTATTATTATCAATTGATTTTGAAAAAAAAGTAAAAAAAATAAAAAAGCAGAGTAAAGGAAAATATCATTGTATATTAATGTGTTCAGGAGGAAAGGACAGTGTTTCTGCACTCTTGACAATAAAAGAAAAATATGGTTTAAATCCAATAGTATTTACATTTGATCATGGTTTTGAAGATTCAACAGCTATAAATAATGTTATAAAAGCTTGCAAATATGTTGATTGTGATTCTATATTAAGAAGATATACAGAATTAAAATCAGTATTTAAAGTTATTGTAAAAGAAAATATCAAAGTTTCACCATGTTCTGTTTGTTCAATGTGGTATATGATTAAAAGTTATGAACTTGCAAAAAGTCTAAAAGTTAAATATATAATAGCAGGTTGGACTAAAGGGCAGATGTCTTCCAAAGAAAATAAAACAGAATATATGGAAATGTCTAAAGATACATCAGATTTTATCAAAAATAGAATGAGACAAATCAAAGGATTTGAAAAATTTCCACTTAGTATGGATAAAATAAACCAAAAATATGGTAAAGGAATTGAAGTGATTTCTCCGCATTGGTTTAACAGTGATATATCAGATAATGAAAAAATAGAACTTATTAAAAAAACAGGTTGGGAAAAAACAGATAGTTATCCTAAAAATTCAACTAATTGTATATTTAATTTCATTTCAAGCTATATTCAGTTAAAATGTTATGGATATACTCATTACAATATAGAAATGAGCAAACTTATAAGACAAAATCAAATGACAAAAGAACAAGCTCAAGAAAAACTTGAATTTAGTAAAAATAAAGATTTTCTAGGTGAAATATTAATAAAAAATAGGATTTGTGATGAAAAAGATTGGGATATTTATTGCAGAAAAGGTAATTTTTAATATTATAATTTTATTTGTATATTTTTTGATTTTTCCAATATACAAAATTTTATTTTTATTAAAAAGAATTATTTTTGAAGATAAAGATAATTTATCAATAAAAACTATATTAAAAGAAGATTTAAAAAAACCATTTTAAGTGAGGGAAAATGAGATTTTTAAATATATTAAAAAACATGATAAATATGATAATTAAGCATAAAGCGTGGTTCTTTGCACCGATATTGATTTTTTTTGCATTAATATCAATATTAGTGTTTTATATAGGACCAACAGCAATAATGGCATTTATATACGCAGGAATATAAAATGATAGTATTAGGTATTTGCGTTGGTTTTGAAAAATCCTGTTCAATATCAGAAAACGGAGAACTTTTATACAGTGTTTGTGAAAAAGATTTTAGTATAGAATCGACTGATGATTATCCATTTATGTCAATTGATTATTGTCTAAAACAAAGAAAAATAACTCTTTCTGATGTTGACAGTATTGTTTTTGCACAAAAACCATATAATGATTTTTTAACATTAATAAAAAAGCATATTTTGGAATATCCATTTAAATTCAAAGAATTTACTCAAAAATTAAAACAATATTTGAAAATAAACCTTAATATGCAATATATAATAGAAGAGTATACAGATAAAGAAATAAAATATTATTATGCTGAAAAATATTGGAGTTTAGCATATTATTATTTTTCAATTAATAAAGATTTTAAAAAAATAGCAATTTATTCCTCTGAAAATAAAAAATATTATATTTTTTCAATTGCAAATAATAATTTTGCAATTATAAACATTGTTAAAAATTTAGAATACAGTAATATAAATTATGATTTAGCAATTAATACCAAAGAGCTAATTGGACATGAATATTCAGCAGGAGCAGCATTATTATATTTTTATCTTGAAAAATATAAAATTAAAAACAATATATTATTTCCAGTAATTAAAACCAAAGAAAGTTTTAAAGAAATATATTTCACAAATAATTCAATACATTTTGAGAAAATAAATAAAATAGAAATAGAAAAAATAATCAAACAAACCATTGATAATAAAGAAGAACTCGGTATTTTTTATGACAATAATATGAGTTTAAAAAAACAAAATAACAATTATTATTATAAAAATGGAATAAAAAATTCACTAAATACAAAAAGGAATTTAATTGATTTTATAAAAATATTAAAAGAAAAAAACATAAAAAAAGCTGTTATAAACCATTATTTAATAAGATTATAAAAAAATTCAGGGTCAGGTCTTCGGAATTCGATTTTTTAATTTAGAATTATAGATTCAAAACCAAGATAAATTTGAAAAACCGGAGCTTTTTTTATTATTATGTGATAATATAGATAAATATACTTGGAGGTTTAAAATGGGAATTATTGATTATGCTATATTTATTCTTGTAATATGGTTGATTTTTGAAATAGTAAAAGATGTATTTGTAAAAAATCTATCACCTGAATTAAAAAAAGCAAAAGAAAAGATAAAAGAAACATTAAAAACAGTTAATACAGGTGAAATTAATAAAGAAGAAACTGCAAAAAAAGACGAAAATGGCGATTATATAGTTGATTTTGATAAAATCAATGAAAAACCTCAGGGGTTAAAGGTCAATAAAGAAATACTTATACCAGTACTTGTGTTTTTAGGTATAATATTTTTACCTTTTTTATTACAATTTGCAGGTTTAATTTTTCCTTTAATAGTAATAGGTTTCATATTTAGAGAACCTTTAAAAAAACTTTTTGATGATTTTATAAATAAAAATTAATTTGCTTTTTTATAAATTATAATTATAATAATTTAATCAAAAAAAAGTTGTGAGAGGGTTTAAATTGAAAAAATTACTATGTAATATAATAGGTGATTTATCTTATATTTTAGCTTATGCATTTCTTGTTTATATAATGACAAGCTAAATTCTCAAAAATTTAAAAATTTATTTTATGTTTTTGTGGAATAATTCCATTTAATGTAATAACTATGTCAAAAAAGCTTTAAAATATAAAAAATATGGAGGAAACAGTGAAAAAACAGAAAATAACAATATTTTTATTAGCAATGGTAATTTTGCTAATAACAGGATGCGGAGGCGGAGGAAGCTCAGCTGTGGTACCACCAGTCAAAGTGGATTTTTGATTTTAATCAAAATGCTACTAAACAGATAGTAGAAATATTACCAGATATACAAAATGTTCTATTATCAACTACAAATGAAATAAAAATACTTACTGATGATATTCAAAACAAAGTAACATCTTTAACAACAAATGAAGTTGTATTTAATCTTGATTCAGGAGAAGCTTTTCATTATTCAACAAATGAAATTATGGTTTTTTCAAAATATCCTCTTACAAATGAGGATATTTATCCATATAAAAAGATATCATCTATAACTAAAAATGGAGATAATTATACTGTCGTTACAGAAGATGCTCCTCTTACTGCTGTCTTTAAATCTCTTGATATACAATTTACACAAGAAGTAACAACAGGAGATGTAGATTCTGGAAATTTAGCTCCTGGAATAACTCTTAATAGAAAAGCTCCATTTTTAGATGAAAAAAGTGTAAGTTTTAATCTAGATAAAGAACTTTATAATAAAGACGGTGTTATTGTAAAGGCTTTAGGTCAAATAGACATGAAATTAAAATTTACATTTATATTAAGTATTGAAGAAGGCAAAGTTTATGGCTTTGGTACTTCAATAATTGCATCTCAGACTTCAGATATTGGGTTTAATGTAAATGGTTCATGGGATTCTTCAAAAATTGTAGAAATTGGTAAAATTCTTAATAAAAAAATGAAATTTATTGTAACTATTCCAGGAACTCTAATACCAATTCCTGTCTGGATTGATGTTGAAATTCCTTTTTATGTTGGAATTGAAGCGAATGTTACAGCAGATACAACTACAAAATTTACAAGAACAGATAATGGAACAATGGGTCTTTTATATAATAGAGTAAGCAATAATTGGACTCCTATTAGTGTTTATAATAAAACACAGGAATTTACTCCTCCTACACTTTCAGGAGCAGTTAGTATTATGGGATATACAGGTCCTGAACTTATAACAAAAATATATGATATTGCTGGACCAAAAGTTTCATTTTTTGGCAAATTAAATTTTGATGCAGAGGCTAATATAGATAAAACTGTAATGCCATTAGGATATGAATGGAACTTTCAAGCAGGATTAGTATCAAATGCAGAAATAGATTTTACAGGGTTGAAAAAAATTCTTCCAATAGATGGAATTCCTGATGAAGTAGATGAAAACTTATTTGATACATCATGGTCACTTGGAAATGGTCCTGAATTAAAAAGTATTGCTTTAGATCCTGTTAATGCAAGAGTAGAAAAAACTAAACCTTATAATTTTGAAGATAAAGTAAAAATTATAGGTACTTTTGATGGATCAACAGCTGAGATTTCATATACTGATGCTGATTTAACTATAACAAATACTGGTAGTGGAACAATAGCAGGAAATATTTATACAGCACCAAATGCAGTAAGTACTAATACTGAAAAACTTACTTTTACTTATAAATACAACAATAAATATACAAGTACAGAAGTTACAAAAACAGCTGAACTTCCAATAGAAGTTTATGAACCAAAAACACTTAATAATTTAACAGTTAACCCAAATACAGCATCTGTTGTGAAAAATGGAAATATAAATTTGTCTAACTTTACTGTAACAGCTTCTTATACTGACAATACAAGTGCAGTTGTTACAAATGTAAGTTGGTTTGCATTTTCAGGTGGCGGATCAATTTCAGGAACAACTTATACAGCTCCTGCAACAGCGGGGTCTGCAACTATTAGAGTTATGTATGAAGAAAATGAAAATCCTTATCATGCGGATATTGCTGTAACTGTAACTGAAACCCCAGATCCAGGAGGAGATACAGGTGGTACTTCCGGCGGTAGTCTTACTGTTCTTCAAAATAATGTTAAATCTTTAAAATTTTCTGGAAGTGCAGGAACATATTTTGACTTTAAATTAACAGTACCAGCAGGTTATACATATTTATATCTTGGAACTGCAAATGATAGTGGTGAAGAAGGTAAAATAAAAACTTATATTAAACATGGTAGCCAGGCAACTTCTTCAAATTTTGACTATTCATATGATTTGGCAAGCGAATTTGGAGATGGAAATGTGTTTAATCCAGCTACACCTGGAGATTGGTATATAAGAATGGAAGGAACAACTTCTTTTTCAAACTTTTATGCAGTTGGCGTTTATGCTAATCAACCGATTGAAGATTAATTAGGAGCTTTTATGAAAAAAATATTTGGAATTATTATTGTTGTGTTTTTGATGATTAATGCTTTTTCATCTGACCTTTTATCAATTAGTAAGAGAAATAAATGGGGATATATTGATAATACTGGTAAAGTTGTTATAAAACCTGAATTCAAATATGCTGGTGATTTTGTTGAAGGTCTTGCTCCAGTTAAATTTAGAAATAATAAATGGGGTTATATTGATGAAACTGGTAAAACAGTTATTGAGGGAAAATATTTATCAGCAACCACGTTTTCAGAAGGTTTTGCAATAGTTCAGACTGCTTCAAGAGGTGCTGCTTATAATTTTATTGATAAAACTGATAATCTTCTCCTTGAAAACAATGTTGGAGATGCTAAAAGATTTTCAGATGGACTTGCCCCTGTTATGATTGCTTCTGGAGAATGGGTTTATATTAATAATTTGGGTAAAAAAGTTATTACTAACGGTGAAATTGGATATTTTAAAAGTGCAGGTATTTTTAATGAGGGAATAGCTGCGGTTTTTTCTGAAGATGGTAATGCTTTGAATAATTATCATTATGCTTTTATTGATAAAACTGGTAAAGAAGTTATTACTCTTGATAAAAGTACTACTATGGCAATTGGTAGCTTTTCAGAAGGTCTTGCACCTGTTATGATAAACAGAAAATGGGGTTATTATAATCTTCAGGGTGAAATTGTAATTCCGGCTCATTATGCTTTGGCAATGCCATTTAAAAATGGTTATGCTGCTGCGATTTACGAACCAACTGATGATTATAAAGGTTGGACTATTATTGATAAAACTGGAAAACCTGTTTTTGAAAGAACTTTTAATAGAATTACAACTGGATATCTTGGGGTTTATGCTAATACTTATCGAGATATTATGAATAAAGTTGATAATGTTGCAAGAAATCTTAATGTAAGATTAACTGGTGGTAAAAGTGCTTTTAGATCTACAGGTATTATGATAATTGAACCTGGTATGTTTGGTATTCATGATTTTGAATTTTCTGAAGGTTATGTTCCAATGATAGTAAAGGCTATCAAAGCTAAATATCGTGGTAATATTCCTGCCGAAGTATATGCTGAAATGCCTAAAGAACCAACAGAGTTTTATAATTATGTTGATTTAAAGGGTGAAAAATTAAATAATATTCAGTGGACTGAAGCATATCCTTTTAAAAATGGAATTGCAAAAGTTTATACAAAAAAAGATACATTTGGTTATATTGATAATACTGGTAAGTATATTTGGAAACCACAAAAGTGAGAAGCCGTGATAGGTAGACCTGTGAAGTAGTGAGATGGTAAGATGGTGAAATAGTGGAAGTATAAGAACAGTATGTGAAGCGTATTAAAGCGGGGATTTTTATCTTCGCTTTTTTTATTTTATTTTTATAATGTTGTATAATTCTTTTTTAGCTTTATTATTCTTTTTGAATTTGAATTTGAATTTGAATTTTATGCTGATTTTTTAATTATTTTTTTTGGAGTTTGTTTTGAAAACACAGAGTGTAAGACTTGGTACTGAAAGTATTAAAAAACTTATTATAGAGCTTTCTATTCCGGCAATATTTGGAATGCTTCTTATAGCTATGTATAATATTGTTGATGCTTTTTTAATTAGCTGGGGTGTTGGTGTTAGAGGTCTTGCTGGTGTTACTGTTGCACTTCCATTTCATCTTTTTTTAATGGCGATTTCACAAATGTTGGGTATTGGTGCTGGTTCTATTATTTCAAGGGCTCTTGGTAAAAAGGAACAAAAAAAAGCTGATCTTACTTTTTCGACAACTGTTATTACTTCGTTTTTTATTGGTATTTTACTAGCTTTTCTTGTTTATATATTTAAAGATGTTTTTATTAATCTTTCGGGTGGTGATAAAGAAACCTATTTTTTTGCTAAAAATTATGTTTTGTATCTTCTGCCAGGTGTTCCTTTTTTGATATTACTTATTGCTGTTAATAATATTGTTAGAAGTGAAGGTAATACTAAAAAAGCTATGGAAGTTATGTTTATTTCTGGAATTATCAATATAATTTTAGATTATATTTTTATATTTAGATTGAATATGAATACAGATGGTGTTGCTTTGGCTACTTCTATTTCTTGGATTGCGGGATTTTTTCATCTTGTTTTTTATTTTCTTAATAAAAATAGTTCTATTAGGATTAATATTAGGAATTTTAAATTTAAATTTAATGTTTTAAAAGAAGTTATTGGTATTGGTGCTGCTTCTTTTTTAAGGCAAATTAGTGCTAGTATACTTGTTATTGTTTTGAATAATATACTTCCTATTTATGGTGGTTTTGGAGTTATTGCTGTGCTTGGTATTATTAACAGGATTAATATGTTTATATTTCTTCCTATGTTTGGAGTTCTTCAGGGTGTTAATCCAGTTATTGGTTATAATTTTGGTGCTGGGAATATAAAGAGAGTTAAAGAAGCTGTTTATTTTTCTGTATTTTTAACTTCTATTATGGGATTGTTTTATATTGTTATTATATTTTTCTTTTCACATAATATTTTTAGTTTTTTTTCAGATGATCCTATTCTTGTAAAACATGGTAAACAAGCCTTGCTATATTCGCATATTGCTCTTTTATTGGCTGGTTTTCAAATTATTGCTTCTGGTCTTTTTCAAGCTCTTGGCAGGGTTAAAGTTTCTTTATGGGTTTCTTTGCTTAGGCAGTTTATATTTCTTATTCCTTTATTTTTTATTATGGGAAGATTTTTCAAACTTGATGGAATTTGGTTGTCATATCCGGTTTCTGATGTTATAAGTTCTATTGTTATTTTTATTTTAGTAATAAGAGAGTTTAAAAAGCTAGGAAGAGAAAGATAGCGAAGTAGAAAAGAGTTTATAGTGTTTGTAGCGTTTGTAGTGTTCGTAGTGTTTAAACCCCATAAACTCACAACCCTTTAACTCTATAAACCTTTTTAATAATCTATTATCTTTTATTCGATTTTTATTAAATTTCGTCGATATTTTTTAAATAGACAGATTTTAGACTTTCTGTTAAATTAAATCAAAATATATAAATAAAAAATTATTTAAAGATTGTAAACAAATATAAAAATTGAACTTTTAAATTTAGAGTGAGGTAAATATGGTAGCAGAAAGGATTCAGAAACTACTTTCAAATCTTGGTATTATGTCAAGAAGAAAAACTGAAGAACTTATAAAACAAGGGAAAATACTTGTTAATCATCAGAAAGCAGAACTTGGTACTAAAGTTGATCTTTCTTATGATAAATTAGTTGTTGATGGTAAAGAAATAAAATTTGCTCCTGTCAAAAAATTCCTTATTCTTAACAAACCAGCAGGATATCTTTGTACTCACAATGATCCAGAAGGTAGACCGACTATATTTGATCTTATTAAAGATAAAATGTTTCTTTCAAACATAGGAAGACTTGATTTTAATTCAGAAGGTCTTGTTCTTCTAACAAATGACGGTGATATGAAGGAATTTCTTTCAAAACCCGAAAATAAGATTGAAAGAGAATATAAAGTTAAGGTTAATAAAATAGTTTATCATTCCGAATTACCTGAAATGATGAAACCTAGAAGAATTGATGGAAGACTTGTTCGACCTCAGCATATTAGGATTATAAAATCTAATAGAAATTCTTCGTGGATTGCTGTTGTTGTTTGTGAGGGAGTTAACCGAGAAATAAGAAAGCTTTGTGAAATGTGGGGACATAAAGTATCAAGACTTATTCGAGTTAGATTTGGCCCTATAAAACTTTTTGGAGTTGCAAAAGGTCAGTATAGAGCTCTTACATATAATGAGGAAAGAGCTTTGATAAATCTATATGAAAACAGGGAGAAGGGTTTTGGTAAAAATAAAAAAAATAAATGATATTACTGTAATTTATGAAAAACTTCCTTATGTTAAATCAATAAGTATTGGGGTTTGGGTAAAGTCTGGTACTTGTTATGAAGGTAGATTTTCAACTGGTATATCTCATTTTACTGAGCATATGCTTTTTAAAGGGACAAAAAAAAGAACTGCTAAAGATATAGCTGAAGAATTTGATAGAGTTGGCGGTTATCTTAATGCTTTTTCTTCTAAAGAATATACTTGTTATTATGCTAGACTTATTGATGAACATCTGGAACTTGCGGTTGAAGCTCTTGCTGATATTACTATTAATTCAACTTTTGAACCTGAAGAACTTGAAAAGGAAAGAGAAGTTGTAATTGAAGAAATTATGATGTATGAAGATAATCCTGATGAACTTGTTAATGATATGATAAATGAAATATTTTGGGATAAGCATCCTTTTGGAAGAAATATACTTGGTTCTATTGAATCTGTTAATAGTATTACTCGTGATAATATGGTTGATTTTGTTGGTGAACATTATACTGCTCCTAATCTTATAATAAGTATTGCTGGGAATTTTAAAGAAATAGAGTTTAAAAAACTTATTGCAAAGTATTTTTCTGATATATCCCGTAAAAATACTCCAAAAATTATAATTCCTGAAACTTTTAAATCTCGTAAACCTGTATTTATAAAAAAAGATATTAAACAAACTCATTTTTGTCTTGCTACAACAGGTCCTTCACAGGTTAATCAGGATAAATTTGCATTTGGTATTTTATCATCTATTTTAGGTGGTGGAATGTCATCAAGACTTTTTCAGAAAATAAGAGAAAAATTTGGTTTAGTTTATACAATTTATAGTTATACTCAATCGCATGCTAATTCTGGTATGTTTGTTGTTTATTTTGCTTGCAATGAAAAAAACACTATGAAAGTAATAGATTTAACTATGCAAGAAATGATTAATATTATGAAAAATACAATTACAAAAGATGAGCTTATAAGAGGAAAAGAACAGCTTAAAGGTAATATTGTTCTTTCTCTTGAAAACACTTCTGCTCGTATGAGAAGACAGGCGAGCTCATTAATTTATTATGATAGACTTATTCCGATTGAAGAAGTTGTAAGTTCAATTGATAATGTTAGTATTGATGATATTGTACGTGTTTCAGAAAAATATATAGATTTTAAAAAAATGACTTTTTGTGCAGCAGGAAGCCAAAAAATTAAATTTAACGAAATAAGGAGTAATTTATGATCAAAAATTATGCTTATCTATTAAAAGAAAATAAAATTGATGCTATGCTTATTATGAATCCTGTTAATGTGTTTTATATTACTGGAGTTCATGCAGATGCAACTTATATTCTTCTTTTTAAAGATAGCATTAAGATTATAACGAATTTTATTTACTTTGAAGATATTAAATCTAAAAAAACAATAGATGCTGAAGTTGTAATGTCAACAAGAAAAGATTTTTTTGAACATTTTGACACTAATATTAATATTGGTTTTGAATGTGAGTTTATGACTTTTGCTGAATATAAAAGATTTATCGATAAAAAAGTTAAATTAATTCCTGTAAGTTCATTTTTGGAAATTTTAAGAGAAATTAAAGATGATAATGAATTAAAATGTATAAAAAAAGCTGTTAATATTACTGATAAAGCATTTTCTTATGTGATAGAAAATTTACATGAAGGAATTAGTGAAACAGAAATTGCTGAGATTATAAGACGCAAACATGTAGAATTTGGTGCTTCAAAAAACTCTTTTGAAACAATTGCAGCTATTGGTGAAAACTCAAGTCTTCCGCATGCTGTATGCTCTGATAAAAGAAAGCTACAAAAAGGTCAAATGCTTAAACTTGATTTTGGTTGTATTGCTGATAATTACTGTTCTGATATGACAAGAACTGTTTTTTTTGGTAAAGCAAGTCATAAATTTGAAAAAATTTATAATATAGTTTTATCTGCTCAATTAAAAGCTATAGAAAAAATTAAACCGGGTGCTAAAGCTGCCGATATAGATAAGGTAGCTCGGGATTATATTACCAAAAAAGGTTTTGGTGGATTTTTCGGGCATGGTCTTGGTCATGGTGTTGGTATTGAAGTACATGAAAGTCCTCGATTAGCAGCAGGTTCTTTGAGTATTCTCAAACCTGGTAATGTTGTAACGGTAGAACCTGGAATTTATTTACCTGGTTGGGGCGGAATTAGAATTGAGGATGATATTGTTGTTACAGAAGATGGTTGCACAATATTAAATAAAAGCCTAAAAAAACTGATTGAGATTGATTAGACACGGAGGTTCTAATGAAAAAATTTCTTTGCGGATTTCTCCTTTTTACAGGTATTTGTGTTTTTTCTGAATCAGTTATTACATTTCCACAAAAAGATCAGGTTCAGGGTACAAAAAAGAATTTAATTCTTAAAATAACAATTCCTAATGAAATGGAAAATGAAGAGGATTATAAAGAAAAAACTACAGATTTTTCTTATTTTGATTTAGAGCCATTTAAAAAAATAAATTCTTCAATAGTAAATTATGATATTTTAAGAAGTTTTCCTAAAAAAAAGTTAGTTACAAGAACAAGAAGTTCTTATTTATGTTCTCAAAAAGGAATAAAAAACGAATATGATCTTTTCCTTGTTTTAACCGATATTGTTGATAGTATTGAAAGAAAAGGTAAAGACGAACTTCTTGAAAATGGTGTTACAAGAGAAGATATTAATTATATTGAAAAACTTATATTCAAAGATTATCCTAATTATCTTAAAAAAACTGTAAAAGATGGTGAAAAAATAAAGACAAGACTTGCATTTCTTAAAAGACAGTTTCTTGCTGGTAAAGGTGAGGTTAGAGTGTTAAAAGTTGAGACTAATGATGCTGGTGAAACAATGATACACATTAGACTTAACGAAGAAGATTAATAGCTTTTTTTAATGTATTCATAAGATATAAAATATCAATTGGTTTTGCAAGTACATCAACTATTTGTGGATTTGTATTTTTTGTTATTGATTGAGGTGGTGCACCTGAAACTATTATTATTTTGCAATCTTTATTTTGCTTTGTATAATTTTTAATAAGGTCAAATCCAGATACTTCAGGCATATAAAGATCTACAATTAGCAATTCAAAATCTCTTTTTTTATCAAGAAATACTTTGGCAGAATCAAAGTATTCTATATTTAGTTCATTGTTATCAGAAAATATTGCTTTATATAATTCAAGTATATCAAGATCGTCTTCTACAACTGCCATTTTAAGTTTGTCATCTGTTTTTTCTTCGTGAAAAATTGGAAATTTAATATTAATTTGTCCATTGTTATTATTTAATTTTATGTTAAATAACCCGCCAATATTTAAAAATATTTTTTCAATTTCAAAAGATTTAAATTTTTTTAAATTGTAAGAATTTATTTTAAATAACATATCAATATTTAGTTTATTGTCTATGTTACTGATATTTATATCAAAATCGTCTGATATAAATTCAAATTCTTCGCTTATATATTCAAAAAGATAGACAAAAGCTTTTTTAGCCATATCTGGATTAACAAAAATTTCATGTATGTCGTTTTCATTAAAATTAATATTACAATTTATTTTTTTATTACATTCCAAAAACTTCATTCCATTAGTTATATATGTTAAAAGATCTTTAAGATTAGTTTTTTTATGATTATTAGCACAATTAAAGTTTTTTATATAATTAAATTTAAGTTCTTCGATGTTATCGATAAATTTTTTTGAATTTTCTCTTATTGATTTAATTTTATTTTTGTCAATGCAATTATCGTCTGAACAGTTTTTTACAATATTTTCTATTTCATTAAGCGAATATATAATTGGATTTTTAAGATTCATTATTGCTGAATAGAAATAATCATTTAATTTTGTAATATTGTTTTTTATTGAAGATATATCGATAAATGTAAAAATAAAAAATTCTTCATTGTTTTCAATTATTTTTTTCATTGAGTAATGAAAGTGTTTATCAGTATTGTTATATTTTATAAACAAAGTATTAGAAGCTATTTTATTTTGTAAAAAATCTTTGTTTAATTTTATTAATTCAGGAATCTGAGTTTTTGAAAAATCAATTATATTTGACTCAGAATTAAATAAAGTTAATAAATAATCATTAAAATAAATAACATTGCCAGTATTTTGAGTTATAAGAGTTCCGCAAGGTATATTATTTAAAATTTTTTCGTTTATTAACATTATTTCCTCTTTTTTTAAAAAATATATTTATAATAAAATACATTTTATAATTATATATTAAGCTTTTTAGTCAAAAAAGTCAAATAGAGAAAGAGGAAAAACACAGGGTTCGGGAAAATGCGGGAATTTGATAAAAGGGTAAAAATGTTCAGTGAACATTTTGTTTATGGCGAATTTTGAGGTTGCAAATTGTTTTTTGTAATTGTAATATTGATTTATGAAAATATTATTAACTGCAATTCATTCAAGATTTTCTCAGGTTTCTCTTGCTATTCCTTATCTTTTTGCAAATATTGATAGTAAGTTTGATAAAAATATTATTGAATTTAATATTAATATGGAAATTGATTCTATTTTAAAAACTATAATTTCACAAAATGCTGATATTGTTTGTTTTTCTTGTTATATATGGAATATTGATATTACTTTACAAATTTGTGATGTTTTAAAAAAAATTCTTCCTAATACTATTATTGTTCTTGGTGGACCTGAAGTTTCTTATAATTGTAGAGAAATTCTTGAAAATAATTATATTGATTATATTATATCTGGTGAAGGTGATATTAGCTTCGCTAAACTTGTAAATGCAATTGATTCAAAGGATTATTATCCTGATATTGATGGTTTATGTTATAAAAAAGATAAAAATTTAATTATAAAATCTCCAGCTGTTGTTGAAAATCTTGATTGTTTAAAACTTCCTTGGACTGATAGACTTATTAATAAAGATAAAAATTTTATTTATTATGAAACTTCTCGAGGTTGCCCGTTTTCTTGTAGATATTGTATTTCTGGTATTTCTAATGATGTGAGAAATTATTCTATTCAAAATGTTAAAAAAATTATTGATATTATTGTTAATTATGATTTTTCAACTTTTAGATGTATTGATAGAACTTTTAATTTGGATATTAATCGTGCTATTACTATTTTAGAGTATATTCTTCAAAAAAGAAGACCAAATCAATTGTTTCAATTTGAGATAAAGGCTGATCTTCTTAATGATGATTTTTTTGAATTTTTAAAAAAAATTCCTAAAGGTGTTTTTCAATTTGAAATTGGTGTTCAAAGTCTTGATGAAAATGTTCTTAAAACTAGTGGTAGAAAAGAAAATCTTGAAAAACTATATGATAATATGAAAAAAATAATTAATTCAAAAAAAATATATGAACATATTGATCTTATTATTGGTCTTCCTAATGAAAAATTCTATAATTTCAAATTTGCTATTAATAAAATTTTAAATCTTATGCCTCATAAATTACAAATAAATACTCTCAAACTTTTAAAAGGTAGTTATTTTTATGAAAATAAAGAAAAATTTAATATTATAGCCTGGAATAAAGCTCCTTATGAAGTTATTAAAACTGTTTCTATGAGTATTGAACAAATTAGTTATTTTGATGATATATCTAAAATGATTAATATATTTTATAATTCTGAGTATATTTTTAATACTTTAAGATATATTGCTGATAATTACGGTATATTTGATTTTTTTGATGAAATTCTAAAGTTCTTCAAATTAAATGGCCTTAAATTTCATTCAGTATCAAGAATTAATGTTTTTAGAATTGTTTATCAAGTTATTAAACAAAATAAAAATTATAATTTTAATGAATTGTCTAATATTCTTAATATGGATTTTGTTGAAAGTTCAAAGGATTTTAAAGCTAATGATATTGAAAGAATTGCTAATGAAAGTTTTTTAAATAAAATTGATAATAATGTTATAAATACAAAAAACACAAATTTTGATAATATTAATAATGTTGATAATATTGATTTTAATTCAAATGCAAGATTTAAACTTTCAAAAACTGTTTTTATTTATGATAAAATTAAATTTCCTAAAGAAATTCCAAATTTTAATAATTTTTGTATTTATTATTTTGATTTTATTAATAATTCTAATTCATGGATTGATGATAAAAAAAACAGTGATATTATTCTTAATTTATTTAAAAAATCAGGTCAAAGTATAGAAGATATTGAAAATAATATTAATTATAAAATTTCAATTGATGTTTTTAAAAATTTATTTTCAAAAAAAATAATTAATTTTATTTAAATATTTACTTTAAGTTTTATTGTTTTTTTTATTTTTAAAAGTATAGTGTTCTGTAAGTGTAACTGACTACCGGTGCAAAAAACCTAAAGCTTTTGTTTAACAAAACAACTTAAAAACCTCATGAAAACTGCAATCTCTTCGTTAATTCCTTGAATTTATCTGCCGATAACAAAAGAAAAATCGGGGAGTATATTATGAAGGAAGTAGGCGGACAAGCAGTTATCGAAGGTATAATGATGCGTGCTGACAATTCTATCGCTCTTGCAGTAAGAAATCCTGCGGGAAACATTATATTAAAACATGAAAATGTTGAGAGTGGTAGTAAAAAATTTCCCTTTTTAAAATTACCAATATTTCGTGGAGTATATTCATTGTATAATGCACTTGTTATAGGGGTGAAATATCTTACAATATCAGCAAATATTGCGTCTACTAAAATTGGAGAGGAAGAAGAAGAATTATCAGCTAGAGAAATATTCTTTACTCTGTTTTTTGCAGGGTTTTTGGGTGTTTTTATGTTTATTATGCTTCCGTCGATAGCTTCGAGATTATTTGAATATACAGGTATAAATAACCATCTATATTTAAATGTTTTTGAAGGTATTGTCAGAATTCTCATCTTTTTAATTTATGTTTATTCAATATCAAGGCTTGAAGATATTGAAAAAGTCTTTATGTATCATGGTGCTGAGCATAAAACAATTTACGCTTATGAAAACAATGAAGATCTAAATCTTGAAAATGTTAGAAAACACTCTAGATTTCATCCAAGATGTGGCACATCATTTTTAATGTTTGTAATGATAATATCAATGTTAGTGTTTTCATTTGTAAAAGTTGATGAATGGTATTTAAAGATTTTTTATAAAATCTTACTTATGCCATTAGTTGCAGGTCTTTCATTTGAATTTATAAAAATGGCAGGCAGAAATATATCTAATCCTATAATTAAATCTTTTGTAACACCTGGATTATGGTTACAGCATATTACAACAAAAGAGCCTGAAGATGAACAGCTTGAAGTTGCTATAAAAGCATTGGAAAAAGCTGTGGAAGAAAACGAAGATGAGTTTGCAGTTTAAATTAGAAAGCTTTGGGGAAAAGCATTATTTATTGAGTCAGAGCGAAGATTATAAATTTACCATTGATTCAATAGCTCTTGGTTATTTTATCGAGTTGGATTATGTTAAAAGCGTAATAGATCTCGGTTGTTCGACAGGGATTTTAGAATTTGTTATAGAATCAAGAAAGCCAGGTTTAGAAATATATGGAATAGAAATACAACCTGTTTTAGCTAATATTGCAGAAGAAAATTTTAAAAAAAATAATCTTTCAAATATAAGTGTGTTAAAAGGTGATTATGTTAAAGATAAATTTCTAAACGATAAGAAGAAATTTGATATTGTAATGAGTAATCCGCCTTATATGAAGATGAATTCAGGAGTTTTACCTGATAAACAAAGTGAAAAAATTGCAAAATTTGAATTAAACATGGATATGGAAAGTCTTTTTAGTACTGCTAACAGTTATTTAAATAATAAAGGTAAATTTGTTTTTACTCATAAAGCTTCAAGGATTAGTGAAATATTTATGAATTCACAAAAGTTTAAAATGGGTGTTGAAAGAATACAATTTGTTCACTCTAATGAAAGTTCTAAAGCTTATATAGTAATTGTTGAATGTAGTAAAAGGAAAAACATAGATACAAAGGTTGAAAAACCACTTATAATTTATGAAAATAATGGTAAATATAAAGGTGTTTTCGGGGAGTTGTTTAAATGAGAATTTTGTTTGTAGGCGACATTGATGATACTCCAGGTTTAGAAGCTGCTTCTATTCTTATTCCTAAATTAAAAAATGAATTTGAACCTGATATTATTATTGTTAACGGAGAAAACGCTGCAAATGGAATTGGACTTGATAAAAAATCTGCTAAGATAATAATAGATAGCGGTGCTGATGTAATTACTCTTGGAAATCATACTTGGTCAAATAAAGAAATTTATGACATTATAGATGATCCGAATTATTCTATTTTAAGACCTTTGAATTTTCCAGGTAATAATCCAGGTAAAGGTTATATTATTAAAAATACAAAAAAAGGTGATATATTAGTTGTAAATGCTCATGGTCAAGAAAGTATTGTAAATATTTTAGGTAAAGAGATTTTTTCACACATGGAATCACCATTTCATTCACTTGATGTACTTGTTGAAAAAATGAAAGATAAGGTTAAATTTATATTTATAGATTTTCATGCAGAAGCTACTATTGAAAAAATGGCTTTAGGAAGATTTTTAGATGGAAGAGTTTCTGCTATTGTAGGTACTCATACTCATGTTACTACTGCTGATGAAACAATAATGTCTGGCGGAACTGCTTATATTACTGATGTTGGAATGACTGGAGATATTGATTCTGTTGCTGGTTGCGTTCCAATTGAGGTGATTGAACAGTATAGAACAATTAGGCCAACAAGATGGCGTGGAGCTACAGGAGATCCTGTTTTGAACGGTGTTATAATAGATGTTGATGATAATACTGGTAAAGCTTTAAAAATATTTAGAGTAAAAAGAAAACTTCTAAATGATATTGAAGAATTAAAACTTCCTAATGAATTTCTTGCAAATCTTATGAATAAACTTGTTAATATGGAATCTATAGATGAAACTGGAAGCAAAATAGTTAATGTTATTATGAAAAAATGTAATATTCCAATTGGTGCTTTTATAGAAAAAAGCTCGGTAGGTCTTAATATTAGATATTCCAATATAAATGAAAGAGAATTTGCATTGCTAGAAAAGTCTATTAATGAAAATTGTATTGAAAATAATTGTATTGTAAATGGTTTTAATATTATTTCTTTTAAAGATAATGAAAATCCAAATCTTTTGTATAATATTGTACTTAAGAGTTACAAAAAAGTTATTCTTGACCCGGTTTTTAAAACAATAATAATAAATCTTTATGGAAAGTTAAGGAAAGAAAAACTGTTAATGCAGACAAATGATGAATTATCTGTTTTGTATGAGATTGGCAGGGATATTTCCAAAACTATCGAATTATATGGCGAAGACGGTCTGCTCAATAAAATAATGAAAATAACAACAAAAGTAATGCAGGCTGAGTCAAGTTCAATAATTTTGTATGATGAAGGAATGGATGATCTTTTCTTTGTTGTCGGAATTGGGGAAAAAGGGGATGCTGTAAAAAAAGTCAGACTTAAAAAAAATCAGGGAATAGCCGGCTGGGTTTTACAAAATGGTGAGTCGGCTATTGTTCCTGATACTAGTAAAGATGGAAGATTTTTTGGCGGTACTGATAAAGAAACAGAGTATAAAACAAATTCATTAATTGCAATTCCAATGAAAATACATGATAAAGTTATTGGAGTTTTAGAAGTTTTAAACAGAATTGGTGAGATTCCTTTTAATGAAAAAGATCTTATGCTTCTTGAAAATATTGCTAATCAAGCAGCTTATGCAATTCATAATGGATTACTTTTTGACAGAATAAAATCACTTTATAAAAGTATTGTTGAATTGCTTGCAAATACAATGGATAGTAAAGATTCATATACTCATGGACATTCAAGAAGAGTTGCTGAATATTCTGTAAAAATTGCAAAAGTAGCTGGATTTAATGAAAAATTTGTTCAGGATATTGAGATTGCAGCTTTGCTTCATGATATTGGTAAAATTGGTATTAGAGATGCGATTTTATGTAAACCTGGAGCTCTTACTTCGGAAGAATATGAGATAATCAAGGATCATCCTGTTATTTCTGCTAAAATTATAGAACCTGTTGATTTTCTTAAAAATCTTACAGCTACTATTAAACATCATCATGAAAAATATGATGGTACAGGCTATCCTGATGGTATAAAAGGTGAGGATATTCCTGTTGGTGCTAGGATAATTGCAGTTGGTGATGCTTTTGATGCTATGACTTCTGATCGTCCTTATAGAAAGGGTATGGATGCTGAGCTTGCTTTTGAAGAGCTTGAAAAAAATAAAGGGACACAGTTTGACCCGGTTTTTGTTGATTATTTTATAAAAATATATAAGAAGCAGGGAAAAACTGCTGATTAAAAATTAAAAATTAATAAAATGGCATCCCAAAGGAAATTTCATATAAAAAAATGTCATCTGCTTCTGAGAGTTTTGTCATCCCGGTATGATTCAGAGAGTTTTGTCATCCCGGCATGATTCTGAGCCGGGATCTCGCTTTTGATTTTTATCATTACATTAACGCAAAAAAATAATCATTCGATACCATTTGATATTCAGCTTTCTCTTTTTTTTAAAAAAAAATTTTTTCACGAAATAATCAAAAATTTAGTATAATTGTTCAATACATTATATTTTTAAAAATTTTGGGGGGTTATATGGCAGATTTAAAACATGCAGTTCCAGATAATGTGCAAATGAAAGAATTCAGCTATAAAGCTGTTATTCTGGGTGCAATTCTTGCAGTTATATTTGGAATGGCAAATGCTTATCTTGGTTTAAAGGTTGGAATGACTGTTTCTGCTTCTATTCCAGCAGCAGTTGTATCAATGGCTATATTAAGATATTTAAAGGGAACAATACTTGAAAATAATATGTCTCAAACTGTTGGTTCGGCTGGGGAATCTCTTGCAGCTGGTGTTATTTTTACTATTCCTGCTATGTTTATTTGGGGTTTGAATCCTGATCTTTTACAAATTTTTATAATGGCTCTTCTTGGTGGATGGATGGGAGTTTTATTTATGATACCACTTAGAAAATATCTTATTGTAAAAGAACACTATAATCTGCCTTATCCAGAAGGTACTGCCTGTGCTGAAGTTCTCGTTGCAGGTCAAGAAGGTGGGGTAAAAGCTCGTTCAGTATTTATTGGTGGAATAATTGGTGCTGTTTATAAATTTGCAGTTTCTGGTTTAAAAATGTTTAATGGCGAGCCTGAAGCTCATATTAAAGGAATTAAAAATGGACTTTTAGGAATGGAGGCAACTCCGTCCTTGCTTGCGGTTGGATATATAATTGGGCCTAAAATTGCTGCATATATGCTTGGTGGTGGACTTTTAGGATGGTTTGTATTTATACCACTTATTTCGTTTTTTGGTCAATTTGCTGATAAAGCAATTTTTCCTGCTGCAGATCTTATTAAAAATATGGATGCATGGGGAGTTTGGACTAATTATATAAGATATATTGGTGCTGGAGCTGTTGCTTTTGGTGGATTTATAAGTCTTATAAAATCGCTTCCTACAATTATTTCATCATTTAAAGAAGGTGTTTCAGGTTTTAAAATGGAAAACAAACAAAAAGAAAAAAGAACAGATAAAGATATTCCTTCAAAATATGTTTTGATAGGAATTATTGTTATTGCAATTTTTACTTGTCTTTGGTTTGTTAGTCAAGGTATTGCAAAAGCTCCACTTGTTACATTGTTAGTTGTTGTATTTTCTTTCTTTTTTGTTACTGTATCTTCAAGAATAGTCGGTATTGTGGGTAGTTCATCTAATCCTGCATCTGGTATGACTATTGCGACACTTTTGATAGTTTCAATTATTCTTGTATATTCAGGATATATTGGTCAGCAAGGTATGATTGCTGCAATAACAATTGGTGCAATTGTCTGTATTGGTATTTGTATTGCTGGTGATACTTCTCAAGATTTAAAAACTGGTTATCTTGTTGGAGCTACTCCTTGGAAACAACAGCTTGGTGAATTGATTGGTGTTTTTGCTTCTGCACTTGCAATTGGAAGTACATTATATCTTTTAAATGATGCTTATGTTATAGGTAGTTCAGAACTTGCAGCTCCACAAGCTTCTCTTATGGCAATTGTTATAAAAGGTGTTATGGAATCAAATTTGCCATGGGGTCTTGTTTTTACAGGTGCATTTTCTGCTGGTGTAATCGAACTTTTTGGTATTAATTCTCTTGCTTTTGCTGTTGGTCTTTATTTGCCAATGTCTCTTTCTACTCCAATTATGGTGGGGGGACTGGTCCGACTAATAGTTGATAAAAAAAATAAAGTAGATGATGAAGGTGGAATATTATTTTCATCAGGTGTAATTGCAGGTGAAGCTCTTATGGGTGTTATTATCGCTTTGTTTGTATATTATAAATGGGATGTTGTTCTTGATATATTTTCAAATGTTTATAAATCAACTTTTTTCTATTCCTACGGTATATTGATTCCATTTGCAATAGTTACTATATTTTTATATAGAATTAGCAGAGTTAAGAAATAATGTGATGAAATCACAATTATTATGACGAAGTCACCACTGTGACTTCGTCATAATTAACGATACTTTGTATCTAATTAGCAGGCGAAGACAGCGTTAATAAGTCTGCTATAGCAGTCGCTAATTAACAAAGAATTTAGTTGGTTAATAGAGTTTGTGCATGAATGCACGATGATGTTGAAACTTAAAATGCAAGATTTCAACAAGATAGTTCGCTATGCTCACGATGGAGTTTTACAAGTAAAACTAGGCTTAAAACTTGAGCAAAGTTCAAAAACGCTGACGAAGTCACATTGTGACTTGTCAGCAATCTATGCTGAAAGCATACATCTTGGCAAAGCCATAATATGACAAGCCAATATCGGGTTCAAACTATTTAACATTTTTTTTAAAAAACTATCTTTATTTTATTTTTTATGATATTATTTTAAAACTAATTGAATCCTTTATTGCATTTGCGATTTTGCGGAAAACATATCGAAGGGCATTTTGGAGCGAACTTACGGCGGTAAGTCTAGGAGAAATTAAAGAGCAGATTTTTAACAATGCATAGTCCTTTGGGAGCGAATTTTCAAAGCAATATTTCATTAAATATTCTTTTGACCAATTTATGTAAGTGCATTCTTAAACCTCATTTCTAAAAAATTTTTCTGCAATTATGCAATAATTAATAAGAGGTTTTTTAAAAAAGGAGAAAGTAAAATGAAAAGTGAAAAATTGTTTGTTGGAAATTTAAGTTTTGATGTCACAAATAATGATTTGAGAGAATTATTTCAGACATGTGGTGTTGTTGTAGAAGTAGATGTTATTAGAGATAGAGGATATGGTTTTGTTGTAATGGCAAGTCCAGAAGAAGCTCAGATTGCTTTTGATAAACTTACTGATTATGATCTTCTTGGAAGAATGATAACAATAGAAGAATCTAAACCAAAAAAAGATAAAGGTGATAGAGATAACAAAAGAACAGATAGATCTCCTCGAGCAAAAGATCAAACTGGTAAATTATTTATCGGAAACTTAAGTTTTAATGTTACAAATGATGATTTAAGAGAATTATTTCAGACAGTTGGTAATGTTTTAGAAGCTGATGTAATTAAAGATAAAGGTTATGGTTTTATTGTAATGGCAAGTGCTGAAGAAGCAAAAGTAGCTACTGTTAAATTAACTGATTATGAACTTAATGGAAGAATGATAACAATAGAAGAACCTAAACCAAAAAGAGATAGAAACGATAGAGGCGGAAACCGTTTTGATAGACCAAGAAATGATAGGAATTCTAGACCTTCTTATGGTGGAAACAGAGATGGTGGAAATCGTTCGGACAGACCAAGAAATGACAGAAATGATAGACCTTCTTATGGTGGAAACAGAGATGGTGGAAATCGTTCGGACAGACCAAGAAATGACAGAAATGATAGACCTTCTTATGGTGGAAACAGAGATGGAGCACCTCGTTCTGATAGACCAAGAAATGACAGAAATGATAGACCTTCTTATGGTGGAAACAGGGACGGAGCACCTCGTTCTGATAGACCAAGAAATGACAGAAACGATAGACCTTCTTATGGTGGAAACAGAGATGGAGCACCTCGTTCTGATAGACCAAGAAATGACAGAAACGATAGACCTTCTTATGGTGGAAACAGAGATGGAGCACCTCGTTCTGATAGACCAAGAAATGACAGAAATGATAGACCTTCTTATGGTGGAAACAGGGACGGAGCACCTCGTTCTGATAGACCAAGAAATGACAGAAACGATAGACCTTCTTATGGTGGAAACAGGGACGGAGCAAACCGTTCAAGTAAACCTTCCTACGGCGGCAATAGGGACGGAGCAAACCGTTCTGGTAAACCAAGAAGTGACAGAGGAAGAAGATAAATTTAAAAGAAATATAATTTGTTAATAAATGTATTGATTAAATAAAAGGGATTTAAAAAAATCCCTTTTGTGTTTTATTTTCAAAAAAAATGGAGGTTTTATGAAAAAGTTTTTAACTGTTATATTGTTTGTAGGAATTATTATTAATTCTTTTGGTTATGAAAGCAACAATAATGCACTTTCTGATGGTCAGATGTCATTAAAAATTAATGATATTGATACAAAATCTGAAATGAGCATTGGATATCACACTAAGCTTGTAAATGGCAATCCTGTTTCGGTAATAATTGCGTCTGACACTGAAAATGATGAAGATTGTGCTTATATTGATATAAGATTTCTAGGTAAAGAATTTGACCTTGGAATGACACTATGTACAGCTTCAGATAATTCTCATTCAGTTTATATTGCTTATTCGGGTTTCAAAGCTGGGTTTAATTTTGGTCATAGTGTTGGTGGTATTAGTTTATACGGCGACTTTGATATTAATGATGTTGAACCAGATAGTTTTTTTATAGCATTAGACGGGCAGCTCGAATGGTTATTTGGGAAAGAAAATAAAGATCTTAAATTTATTGCTGATTATAATGGTTCTGCTTTATCATTAGGAATTAAATATCAGATTGAAGAAAATATGTCTTTTGCTTTTACAAAGAATAATGGCGGAGATTATCTTGATATAATTAATAATGATGATTATGATTTTAGTTTTATTTTTAGTATGAAACTTGAAAGGTAAATTAGAGTGAGTAAGACATTTAAAGCATATATTTACTGCATTATTACTATATTTTTGTTTTCTACACTAGAATTGTGTGGCAAACTTTTGGGAAATGGAGTTAGTCCTAATTCTGTAACAGTTTATAGATTTTTTTATGGTGGGATTTTCTTGTTTTTTTTGTATAAATTTATAGAAAAATCTCCTGAAAGTTTAAAAATATCAGATTATTTAAAAATTGTTCTTTCAGGTATTTTGAATGTTTGTATATCTATGATGTTTTTACAATTATCAATATTTTATGGAAAAGCTACAATAGCTGCTGTACTTATTTCTGCAAATCCGTTATTTGTAGTTTTTTTTGCTTGGATAATACTTAAAGAAAAAATGGATATTAAAAAAACCACAGCTTTGGTGTTGGGAATTACTGGAATTGTTGTGCTTGTTTATGGCTCTGGAGTTTTTGATAACAGTGAGAATTCAAAAAATATTTCTTTAGGAATTATTTTTGGTTTATTATCATCTTTAACATTTGCACTCTATACAGTTTTATCTAAAAAATATATTATGAAATATGGTAATTTAAGATTTAATTCATTATCTTTTTTTTGGTCAGCTTTATTTCTAGCTCTAGCTTATTCGAGTTTTGGAGATTATCCAATATATGAATTTACTATTAAAAATACTTCTATATTATTATATTTAGGTATTTTTGTTAGCGGTGTTGCTTATTTTTTATATGGAGAAGCTTTAAAAACAATATCTGCTTTTGAGGGTGCTTCATTTTTTATGCTAAAGCCTGTTTTTGCAGCTTTGATGAATTATATTATAATTAAAGAGACATTAAATATTACTCAGATAATTGGTATTGTAATTATTCTTTCTGGAATGATGCAGTTTTCACAAAAAAACTGAGAAATAGTGAAATGTACCGCCCTTATACGCTCCACATACCGCTTTCACAGCGTTAACTTTTTTTACATTTTGGTAAATTGATTTTTAAATGATATTCTGTTAATTTATTGTCAACATTCGATTGAAAACAATTGAAAAAATATCAGGAGGTAACATGAGCGTAATAGATTATATATGGGCTAGAGAAGTTATAGATTCAAGAGGAAATCCTACAGTTGAAGTAGAAGTTATTCTTGAAGATGGTACTATGGGAAGAGCAATTGTTCCTTCAGGTGCATCAACAGGCACTAGAGAAGCTCTTGAATTAAGAGATAAAGATGGAAGCAGATGGATGGGAAAAGGTGTTTTAAAAGCTGTAAATAATGTTAATGAAATAATTGCACCTGAAATAGTTGGATTTGATGCAACAAATCAGGTAATGATTGATAAAATAATGATAGATCTTGATGGAACTGACAATAAATCTAAACTTGGTGCAAATGCAATACTTGGAGTTTCGCTTGCAGTTGCAAGAGCAGCATCAACTTATCTTGGACTTCCTTTATATCAATATGTTGGAGGAGTAAATGCAAAAACAATTCCTTTACCAATGATGAATATTCTTAATGGTGGAGAACATGCTGATAATAATGCGGATTTTCAGGAATATATGGTAATGCCTGTGGGTGCAGCTACATTTTCAGAAGCATTGAGAATGGGAGCAGAAACTTTTCATAATCTTAAAAAACTTCTTAATGAAAAAGGTCTTAATACAGCTGTTGGAGATGAAGGTGGATTTGCTCCTCATGTAGAAGATAATGAAGAACCTATAAAACTGATTATGGAAGCTATAAAAAAAGCAGGATATGAACCTGGAAAAGATATAATGATTGCTCTTGATGTTGCAGCTTCTGAATTTTATAAAGATGGTAAATATATACTTGGAGCGGAAGGTGGAAAATCTTTTTCATCAGATGATATGATTGATTATTATGAAAACTTAGTTAATAATTATCCAATTATTTCAATTGAAGATGGTCTTGCCGAAGGAGACTGGGAAGGTTGGGAAAGACTTACAAAAAGAATTGGTGGAAAAGTTCAGCTTGTAGGAGATGATATTTTTGTTACAAATACTAAAATATTTAAAGAAGGGATTAAAAGAGGAATTGGTAATTCTATTCTTATTAAAGTGAATCAGATTGGTACTCTTACCGAAACGCTTGAAGCAATTGAAATGGCTTATAAAGCTGGATATACAGCGGTTATATCTCATAGATCTGGTGAAACTGAAGATACTACTATTGCTGATCTTGCAGTTGCAGTTAATTCAGGTCAGATTAAAACTGGTTCTGCTTCAAGAACTGATAGAATTGCAAAATATAATCAACTTATAAGAATTGAAGAAGAACTTGGCGAAACAGCAAATTTTTTAGGCAAAAATGCTTTTTACAGCATAAGATAACTTTTTATAGTTTTTTAAAAATAAAAAAAATCAATATAATGTCATCCCGGCATGATTCTTAGCCGGGATTTCTTTTTTTTATTTTATTTACATTTTTTGGATTTAATTTTTTTCATCATCATCATTTAAATTTAACAATTCATCTAATGCAAGCAGTTCATCTGAATCATCTTCAGTATTTTTTTCATTATTAGAATTAACATCTTCTAAAAGTGAATTATCTTTTTTTGACTGAGAATTATCATCTTTCACAAGTGAAACTTCTTCTTCAGTTTTAGAATTATCTTCACCATCACCTGATATTATTTCAAGATTCAAATATTCATCAAGATCTTCTTCACCGATTAAATCGTTAACTCCAAGGTCTTTTGCTATTTTTTTATCATTTAATTCTTTTTTTTCCGCTTCAATTAATTCAATCGGAGTTTGAATTGATAATTCATCAAGAGCTTCTGTAAATTGATTAGTATTTTCCTCTAATTCTTCATCCAATACAGCACCTGATTTTACTGATGTTTCGAGTTCATCAACTATATTTTCTAATACATCATCGCTAAGAACAGGTATTTCATTTTCTTCAATTGTAGTTAAAATTACAGGTTTTTTTTCCTGTTTTTCAATAGTTTCTTCGTGAACAGTATCTTTGTTAAGTATTTTTTCAAGAAAATCAAAATCTTCAATTCTACTACTTCTAAAAGAATCTAAATCTTCTGGATAAATATCACTTAAAGAATACACTTTTTCAATTATTTTTTCTTCTTTAACTTTGTTTTTAGGTTTTTTAGTTGCTTTATCTTTAAGCTTTGTTTTTAAGCATACAATTTTATTCTGAATTTTTTCAAAAATATTTTTAACTTTATTTTTTAAAATATCAAATTTTTGTATTAAAACAGTTTTTAATTTTACTTTTTCTTTTATAACTTGTTCTTCATCTTTTTTTATTTCAGTAAAATCAGTTTTTTCTTTAATATTATCTTCTGCTATTTGAGTAAATTCAGTTGTTTTGTCATCTGAATGTGTAATTTCATTCTCAGATTCAATTAAAATATCATCATTATCATTTTTAAAAGTTTGTTCAATAGCTTGTTCTTTTTGTTTTTTCTTTTTGATAATGATAAATCCAATTATGCTACCAAATAATATTAAGGTTATAATTATTAATATTATATATAAAAGAGGTGATGTTGTTTCATGAGGCATTTCAGCAGGTTCAGTTTGAACTTTTGTTGGGACTTTTGAAAGTTCATAAGAAATACTTATAAGATTTGTTATATGATCTACTTTATATGAATCACCAGATTTTTCATACCATACTTCCATTTCAAAATGCTGATTATTAACTATAAAAGCTAATTCAATCATTAAAAAATCAAATGAAACTATATTAAATTCATTTTTTACAAATTTAAGATCATTTACTAAAAGTCGTTTTTGAAATTCGGTTTCTATTGATTCTAGATATTTTTTTAAATTAGAATCTTTCAAATTATTTTTAATAGTTTCAAAACTGCCTTTAGCTCTATCTCGCAATGTTGACATAAGAAGGTCTTTAGTAATACCTTTCATAGATGGATGAATAATTGCACTATTATCAATTTTAGGATTAATATTTATTATTTTATTTGCAAAATAAAGATTATTAAGCATAGATTCATATTGCTTTTGTTTTTCTTGCGAACTTTTTGCTAAAATCCTAAACTTATTAAGACTTTCAACATATTTTTGATAATACATATTAAAAAAATCAAGATTTCTATCTTTCTTTTCTTCATAAAGTGCGTAAACATTACCATGAGCTGAGCTGATAATATCTTTTAATTCAGAGAATTTTTCTCTACTATAATCATATTCAAGCACACTTTTTTTAAGTCTATCAAAATGTTCTGCAAGATATTGACCTACTTTAGGATATACCCAATATTCATCAATAAGCATTATTGTTTTTAAAATATTATTCTCTTGAGGATTTTTAGATTCAATTTGTATTTTATTAAACTCATCTAAAAGTTTGTTATACTCAGGAATTCCAGTTGAATGTCTATTATCTTTTGTAAGAATAGAAAGAATAACTCTTTCTTTTGATAATTCACCATATTTTGTAGCAATATTATTGAGAGTATTTTTGAAATCATTAAATAAATTTTTAATTCCTTCGAATTTGACTCTACTATTATAAATTGCTATAGGAAAAACTTCAATTCTTTTTTCAATAATATTTTCATTTCCAGATTTATCTTTAGCAAATACTTTAAAAGTATATTGCCCTGCATTTTCTAAGGTTATATTTTTTTCTGAATCTTTACCATTTTTTAAAATTCGAACAATATCAATATTACTATCAACTATTTCAAATTTGATATCAAAAGGAGTTTGATAAAACATTCCATCCTCTAATAAAGGTTTTGAAATAATCATAGGTTTTTGATTATCAACTATAATATCCATAGATAATTCACTTTTATTGTTAGAATTATCAATTGCAGTTATAAGCAAGTTATAATTACCATTTTCTGTTAATTTTATATCATTTTTGTGTTCTCTATTATTTAATAATATTTTAGCTTCTTTAAGATTATTATCAGATATTTCTATAATTTCTTCAAAAGAATTACAATAATAAACATCAGGATATTCTTTTGAAAGTTTAATTAAAGGTTTTGTTTTATCAATAACAAAAGAAATTTTTTCCTTTTTTAATTCATTTTTTTCATTATCATATAAAGTAGCAATAAGAGAATGACGACCTTCTTCAGAAATTTTGAAATTAACAGGAATTTCACCACTATCAAGATAAAAACTTAATTTAAAATCATCAATACCTGTAATTTTATAATCAGGAATTATATCATTTGAATAATAAGCATTATCACTTGGAATATTAAACTGAATATCAGGATTTTTAATTACAAAATTATTTTTATCAAAAGAAGAAGAAGTTGATGAATTAAATTTTGACATAATTTCAGTTGTAGAAGAACCATCAGTAATAGGAATATATTTATCAAGTTCAATATTTTGTATATTTTTAACAAGATATTTATGATTAAAATCTTCAAAATCATCTGCTTCAGTATAAAAAACTATTTTATAATCAGATGGCATAACATTATTATTAATATCTGAAATATTAGATACAATAAGAATATATTGAGAAACTTTTTTTAAAAGTTCTTTTGGAGTTATAATAATTGTTCTTGATTCAATATCATAAGTAAGAGATATATCCAGGTATTCTTTATTATCAGTATTATATAAAAGAATTTTTGATTTTAAACTTTGATCAAAATTAATATTTTCAGAAAAAACAACTTTTATTTTATCTCTAATAGAAAACATTGTTTGATTATTAATTGGCCAACTTTTTACAACCCAAGGAGCAATTTTTTCAAAATCAAGATTATAAATAAAAGGAGAACCAGGATAATTTAAAGAAATTATATTTCCAATATTTTTATTATCAGTATTATAAACAATTCTATGATCTTTCCATACAGCAAAACTCTGAACTATTACATTATCATTATAAGTACCAATAATAAGTTCAATCATATTTCTTTTATTATTATTTTCGGTAAAATCATATTCTTTTTGATATAAAGGAGAAAAAGGATCATTAATTATAACTCTATATGAACCAGTTTCAATATTAGAAAATGAATGTATAAATCTTTGCTTTTGATATGAATACAACTTTATATTCATTTCAGGTAAAACATTTCCAGTTTTATCTTTAACCAAAGATTTAAAATTAAAAGTTTGACCTTTTGTAAGAATAACTTTAGGAGAATAATTCCAGAATTCCATTTTATAATTTTCAAAAGTTAAGGTGAATTTAGTTTCATAACTAGAAAAAATTGGATTATGATTTTTTGATTCTGGAGAATTGACTTTTATAACATAATCACCAACAGGCATATTTTCAAATACATATTTAGAATCACCAGTTATAATACTCTGAGCATTTATTGTAACTTCAATAAAATCAAAAATAGGTTGTTCTTTTTCATTGAGAATATAACCTTTTATATCAATTGTTTGAGCTTGTATAAAAAAAATATTAAATATCAAAATAATTAGAAAAACTGATTTTTTCATATAGAATTCTCCTAAAAAAGCTTTTAGTCTTTGGTTTTATCGGTATTTCAGACGCATTTGATTATAAAAAATAATTACCGGAAGACAAAAACGGCAAACAGAGAAAACCGGGAAGAAATTAAAAACTAGATTATTAAATATTTAGACTTTTTTAATCGTATTATTTGAGCTGGCAAAGATTTTTTTTGAAATTTAAAATAAAATACCTTATAGTAAATAACACTATATTAAAAAGAGGGAATTTTATGTTTAATTTATTTGAGAAAAAAATTGTTTTATTATGTTTAATAAGTATTGTTTTGTTTGCTTTTGGCTGTGGAGGCGGAGGTGGTGGAGTTGTTACAACAGCAAAAACACCTTATGATTTTTCAAAAACTGAATCTATATCTGTCAAAGAATTAGGTGAAATAGATATGAAATTAGTTAAATCTCCAGACGGTTTAGTAAATAAAAATCCTGAATTATATCCTAATGTAATAACTGATAAGGATTGGAATAAAAACTTTAATAGTTTAATTAATGATAATACTTTAAAATTTACTTTTACAACATCTGAAGTATTTACATATAAAATAAATGAAATATTAGTATTATCTGAAGATGAAATGAATGGAAAGTATATTTATCCATTTAAAAAAATTATTAATATAACTACAACAGAAGTTTCGGCAAATGTAAAAACTATTGATGTTCCATTGGAAGATATAATCAAATATGGTGAAATAAACATTGAATTACCAATTACATCAACTGAGTTTAAATTACCTGATAATAAATATTCACCATCAAAAGCACCAATACATTCTGATGCATCAATAGGTTTTAATTTTGAAAAAGATTTAGTATCAGAAAAAAATGTATCTTTAATTGCAACTGGTGATATTGATATTAAAATGAATCTTCTTATGAATATAAAATTCTATGATGGTTTTAATTACTTTTACACAGCTTTAAGAACTAAAAATGATAGTAAATATGGATTAAAAGTAGTTTCAACAGGTGCAATTGATAAAGAAATAACTATAGGAAATCTTGTAAATACAAAGGTAAAATTTTTAGCAGTAATACCTGGAATACCTGTTCCAATTCCAGTTTGGATAGATGTGGAAATACCTTTTGATGTTGGAATGAAAGGTAGTTTTAATGCTACAGCAGAAGTAACAGCTAATTTTGTTGATAATGCAAGATTTGGTGTTATTTACACACAAACAGATGATAAGTGGGAAACAATAACAGATTATGACAAAAGTTTTAGTGTAAATGAACCAACATTAATTGGAAATGGTAATTTGAAATTTTATGCAGGACCAAAACTAAAAACTAATTTTTACTCAAAACTCGGAGGACCTAATCTTTCTTTGTATGCAAGTCTTTATAATGAAATAGATTATAATTCAACAAATTATAGTGTAGGCGGACCATATCCTTTAAATTTTGAATGGGGAGTTCAAGCAGGAATATTATCAGATTTTGATATTTCACTTAGTTTATTTGATAAAGACCCATTAACTTGGAGTGCTAATTTGTCAGATTCTGCAACAAGTTTAAGCTGGGATTTAGCTTATGGACCAAGATTAAAAAAATTAATTTTATCCAATTCTAAAATTGATATTGAAAAAAGCAAAACTTTTAAATTGACTGATATTGCTATAAAAGGTTTATTTGAAAACACAGAAGTTACAATACCCAATATAGCTTCAAATTGGAGTTTAATGAACGGATTAGGAAATTATATTCCTACAACTGGAATTTACACAGCACCTAATTCGGAAGGAATTGCTAATTTAAAATATATTTTTGAGCATAAAAATAAATATTGGGATAAAAAGGATAGTGCTGAAATAATTTTAAATATTAATATTGGAGAAGTTTCTGCAAACACTTTAACATTAGTAAATACTTATGATACAACATACAAACCAGAACAAATTGCAACAGATAATTTAAATAATCTTATAATTTCCTATGCAGGTCCAGATGATATTATTCCAGATAAAACTGTTTTCAAAAACATAACTAAATATAATACAAATTTTGAAAAGAGTTTTTCCATTAATATAAATAATTATACAAAAATAGCTGTTTCAAATGATAATCAATATATAATCGCAAGTGCAGTTAAATCTGCTACAGATCCTACTTATGGATATTTATATCATTATCAAGAAATTACAAAATATAATATAAATAATGGAACTAAAGCGAATTCTATAATTCTTGCTTATGATGAAGTTGATGTTGATCCAGGACATGTTCATGAAGGATGGATTCTTCCAAATCCTTATGATATAAATCTTGCTGATAGGAGCAAATGGAGCAATATAATGGATGAAATTATTGAAGATAAAGATGATAATATAATATTTGACATTTATAATACATCTCAAACTAATGCGAATTTATTAAAGATAGATTATAGTGGAAAAACATTTGAACATGATAATATTCCTCAGAATTCAAAAGGACAAATCTGTTATGCAAACAATGTTTTATACATAGCAACAAAAGAAAAAATCTCCATATACAATACAAGTTTTGGTAAAATAAAAGAAATATCTTTACCATCAACAAATGTATTTACATTTGATATTAAGATATCATCAGATGGTAAAAAAGCTTATGTATTAGGATATAATAGTGAAAAAACATCTTATAATATTTTATTATACGATATTACTTCAAATAGTATTGTGTTTAATAAAACAATTGAAATACCTAATGCTAAAGATTTAGTTAATCCAAATGGTGGTATTGCATTAACAGATGATTATATGTTTATATTGAATACTGATGCTAAAAAAGTTTATAAATATAGTATAAATTAAAGCACTATGTACCGAGGCTGTTGAAAAAGAAAATATTTTTTAACAGCCTTATACTAATTTGACCTCTACTTAACTTTGTTTTATTATGTTAATTATTAAGAGGCTGTTGAAAAACTTAAAAAATAAACATTGATACAAAATAGGGTCTGTGCCGAGCTCTAAAATTAGGTTACATAGGTCGGCCTGACCATGCTGTTTATTTTTAAAGTTAATTTTGAAAAAAGAAAACAGACTTTTTCAACATACTCTCAAGATTTTACACTCTGATTATGGAGGTAATAATGTTCAAAATAGATCCTTTCATGAACAATTTCCCATTTAATGGACTAACTTTTGATGATGTATCTTTGGTTGTGCAATATTCAGAAGTTTTACCTAAAGAAACAATTCTTAAAACTAAATTAACTTCAAAAATCGAACTTTTCAATCCATTTGTATCAGCAGCTATGGATACTGTCACTGAATGGAAAATGGCAACTGAACTTGCAAGATTAGGTTGCATTGGAATAATTCACAAAAATATGACAATTGAAGAACAAAGTTTACAAGTAGCCAAAGTCAAAAAATTTCTTAATGGTTTTATAGAAAAACCAGTATTTATATATGAGGATAATACAATTGAAGAAATTTTCAATATGAAAGTAAGCAAAGAATACAATTTTTCATCATTTCCAGTAATTGAAAGAAATACCCAAAGATTAAAAGGAATTTTCACATCACATGATATGAAATTTGTAGTTGATTACAAAGATACAGTAAAAAAGCATATGACAAGCAAAGTAGTATATTCTGAAAAAAACATTAATTTTAATAAAGCCTATGGAATAATGCTTGAAAAAAAAATATCAAAACTCCCTGTCGTAGATAAAGATAATAAATTAGCAGGATTATTCTGTTTAAATGACATAAAAGGAATTGTAGCAAAAGCACCAGCAATTATGAATGTAGATGAAAAACATAGATTAATATGTGGAGCAGCAGTATCAGTACATGATTATGACAGAATAGACAAACTCATAAAAGAAAAAGTTGATGTAATAATTATAGACACAGCACATGGACATACCAAAGGAGTTTTAGAAACATTAAAAAAAGTAAAAGATAAATACAGTAACATTCAAATCATAGCAGGAAATATAGCAACATCGCAAGCAGCATTAGACCTATACAATGCAGGAGCAGATGGAGTAAAAGTAGGAATAGGACCAGGTTCAATATGCACAACAAGAGTTGTTGCAGGAGTTGGAATTCCACAAATAACAGCAATATATGAATGTTCAAAAGCATTAAGAGGCAAAATCCCAGTAATAGCAGATGGCGGAATAAGATATTCAGGAGATGTAGCAAAAGCAATAGGAGCAGGAGCATCAACAGTAATGATGGGATCAAATTTTGCAGGAACAGAAGAATCACCAGGAGAAAAAATTTTATATAATGGCAGAAAATATGTAGCATACAGAGGAATGGGATCACTAGCAGCAATGAAAACAGGCGAAGGATCAAGAAAACGATATTTTCAAGATGAAGTAGAAGATAGCAAACTAGTACCAGAAGGAATAGAAGGAATGGTACCATATTCAGGAACAATAGCAGATGTAATATATCAGTTCATAGGCGGATTAAGAAGTTCAATGGGATATTGCGGAGTAAAAACAATAGAAGAATTCCACAAAAACTCAGTATTTACAAAAGTATCCCCAGCAGGATTAAAAGAAGCACATCCACATGACATAACAATAACCAAAGAAGCACCAAATTATAAAAAATAAGGGTGTCGGTTCTTGACATTGACAAAACAAAACATTTATAAGTATATGTGAAGTGGAAACATAAAGTCGAGAATTTGATACTCAGATCTTTTTTACTATTTCTAGCTTAATATACAAGAATATTTATCAAATTATAGCTTAAATATAGAAATCTATCTTGTTAGAATTTAATCATATCAGAAATTTTAATAATTGAATTGTTCAAATCTGTTTAATATACGCTTATAAATGATTGAGATTGTCAATGTCAAGAACCGACACCCCACAATTAAAAAAAATTAACTTCTGGTTAATAATTTTTACTTTTTTTGTTATTTAAATTTCATTAAATCCCTTGTTTAAGCCAAAAAAACTATTGGCACAAAGTTTGCTGTTACTTTTGTATAGATTTTAAAAAAAAAGGAGGATTAATGAAAAAAATCTATTTAATTGTTATTAGTTTGTTTTTGGTGGCAAATGTTTTTGCGGATAAGGTGTATATTACAAAGATTTCTACTAAAACTGAACAGGATTTAAAATCTAGGGTTAATACAATTCTTGAGAGTAATGATTTTGAAATTACTGAAAACAAGGAAGATGCAGATTTGCATATTTCTATATTTAGTGATGTTAAAACAAAAAGAAACATTAATTGGGGTGGTTGGCTTATTGCATACCCATTGTTTGGAGCGTTTCATGATGTTGGTTATGCTGAAACTACTTTAAAGGTTACAGACAAAACGGGTAATGTAATTTATAAAGAAAACACTAAAAATTCATCTAAAGAAGGTTATCTGTTTTCTGATTTTAAAGGAGGTTTTAATGAAATATCAAAAAAAGCTGAGTCGTTATCAATAGAAAAAGCGTTTAGGAAATTTTTTACAGATTATAGAATTTAGTAATGTTTATTAAAAGAGGAGAGAAAAATTCTCCTCTTGCTTCTATATGTTGCGATATTTAATCAGAGAGTTTAATTAGAATTTATTTTATAAGTCTTCCGGTTTTTAGTTAGTTAGTTTTTATTATACTATTCTGTATAAAAGGTTTATAATGATAAGAAAAAACGATAAAGGTTGAAAATATGAAAAAAATATCTATAATTACGAATATTGGTACAAATGATTTTAGTATTCCTAATGAGTTTAAAACACATTTTATTAATGATTTTAATTTATTAGATGATGATATAGTTAGTTTGGCGAAAAAAAACTATTTTGAAGTTACAAAAAAAATATTTAATATTTTAGATAATGATCAAGAGTTATTAAATAAATATAAAATAAATAAAGAAAAACTTTTTCCAATATATAATTCTTATATTAATAAATTAAAAAATGAATATTCTGATATAGTTACAGAATCTTTAATTATTGTTACACAACAAGAAGCTTTAGATAAAGGATTTCATGCTCAAGATACAAAATATTGTGGTAAACTTATTGAATTATTTTTTAAAGGGAAAAACAGTAAATTTGAAATTGTTCAAATTGCTATAAATCCTACTAATTATGTAATTGCTTATGAAGAATATAATAAAAAAATATCGCAAAAGATAAATAATATTACTAATAGAAGTGATTTACATTTTGTTTGTCCTACAGCAGGAGCTCCTGCATTAATGTTTTCATTGATAATGGTTTCTATAAATTTACCAAAAAAAATAAGATTTATGTATTCAGTTAATAATGAAAATGGGCAAAGTGTAAATTTTATAGAATTTGCAGATATGATGAAAACACATTTTTTATCAAGTTATATAAAAGAAATAAAAAATAACAAAAAAATAACAGATTATTCAGTTATGGAAGAGTTTTATCAAATTTCTGATAATAAAGAAAAAACAATAATTTCAAAATTTCTTTTAAATTTTTATCAAAATAGATTTAAACAATCTTTGAATATTTTATCAAATGAATTTGAAACATATTCAATCAGTAATCAAATAAAAGATTTTGATAAATTAAAAATAATGATTAAAGATTGGAAAAAAATAGATAATAAAATCCAAATCTTGTTTTCTCTAATAGAAAATCTTTTTGAAAAAGAAAATATAACAGAATTAATAATCAAAATAAACTGTATTCTTGAAGCTATGGTGTTAAAATTAAATGAAAATTATTTTAATGTATCAGCTGATTTAAATTATAATTCTTTGCAAAAAAATATTTTAGCAAAAAATCAAGACCTTAATAACTTTTATTCAAAAATAATAATGGAAAATAAAGAATATGATATTTTAAAAGATTTAAGTATTGATCCTTGGAATGATTTTAAAAAATGGAATAAATCTAGCTCAAACAATGCGAATTTTTTAATTAATCTATTTTATATTTATCAAAATAGCAAAGATAAAGAACTATTTAAGGTGTTTTTTGATAAACATAAAGAAATTTACTTAATAATTAATGAATATAGGAATAATTTAGCACATGATATTATAGATATAGGAAGTATTGAAATTGAAGATTTTAATTTTATTGAACAGTTAAAAATTATGTATAAATTCATTTATAAACAAAAATACCCTAATTTAATAGCAAGGATAAAAGGATTATTAAACAAATGAAAAATATACTTATTACATGGATTGGTAATAGAGATCCATACTCTGACAAAAAAATAAAAGGACCAGTTTTATCTCTTCTTAATAAAAAAAAATTTGATATTGTGTATGTATTTCACGCAGAGGAATTATCAGATAAAGCATATAATTTAAAAGAAATATACAAAAATGAAAATATAAATATAATAAATAAAAAAATAATTTTAAATGACCCAAGAGATTATTCAGAAATTTTCATAAATGTTAAATCAAATATTGAAGAAATATTAAATGAAAATAAAAAATCTGAATTTTCAGTATATATAGATCCCGGAACAGCTCAAATGAAAACAGTTTGGATAATGCTAAAACTTGCAGGTTTACTTCCAGCATATTTAATACAAGGAACAGAACCACAGTATAACAATGGAGTTTATAAATTTTCAGAAATACATATTGATAATGTATGTTTTCCTGGAATAAATATTGATTCCAAAAAAGAAAATATTAATCAAAGTCTTCAAAAATTCAAAAAAAATAAAAAATTATTACATGATAAATTTAGCGATATAATTGGAGAACATCCTGAAATGCTAAAATGTTTTGAGTATGCAGGAGCAATTTCAGGTTATGATGAATCTGTATTAATTACAGGAGAATCAGGTACAGGAAAGGAATTATTCGCTAGAAAAATTCATGATTTAAGTAATAGAAAAAACAATAACTTTGTAAGTATAAACTGTGCAGCAATTCCAGAAAGTATATTTGAGTCAGAATTATTCGGATATGAAAAAGGTGCATTTACAGGAGCGGTTATATCAAAAAAAGGACTTATAGAAGAAGCAAGTGGTGGAACATTGTTTTTGGATGAAATAGGAGAAATGCCATTGTTTTTTCAAGCTAAATTATTAAGGATTTTACAAGATGGTAAATTTTTATCAGTTGGAAGTACAAAAGAAAAAAAAGTTGATTTTAGACTTGTTACAGCAACAAATAGAAATCTAATAGAATTTATAAATAAAGGAAGATTTAGAGAAGATCTTTATCATAGATTAACGATAGTAACTATTAAAATACCACCATTAAGAGAAAGAAGAAGCGATATAGTTTTACTAATAAAGTTTTTTATGGAAAAATATAACAAAGAATATATTAAAAACTCTAAATTATCAGAAGAAATTTATGAAAAAATGCTCTCATACTCATGGTCAGGAAATGTAAGAGAACTTGAAAACACAATAAAAAGATTATTAATAATATCAGAAAGTGCATACATTGATAATATAGATCTTCTTCCTGAAAGTATTAGAATAAATAAAAAAGATCATTATAAAGATTATCTTGAAATAAGAAATTCAAAGAATTTATCAGTTGATGATTATATAAAGAATATAGAAAAAGATATATATAATAAATCATTATCAAGTTTTGACAATAATGTATCAAAAACAGCAGAATTTTTAAAAGTTAAAAGTCATACATTAAGAAAAAGAATAGAAAAAATATAAAGAGGTAAATATGTTATATAGCATTGTATTAGAAATAAAAGATACACAAGAATATTTAAAAAAGAAAAACTATAATTACGCTCTTTATGCATGGTTTTTGCAAATGATAGAAAAAAACTCACCTGAATTATCAGAAAAACTGCATGAATCGCAACAAACATTATTTACAATAAGTCCTTTTTTTAAAGAAAGAGAAGAAAATATAGTTAAATTAAGAATAACAATTTTAAAAGATAATATATACAGTGCTTTTATAGATACTATAATTAAAAGTAAAAAAATAAATATAGATAAAAAAGAATTTGAAATTACAAATATAATATTTGCACAAAGTTCAAAATCAAGATATTCACGAATTGATGAAATAGAAAGTCTTGAATATAACGGAAAGTCAGAACTCGAAAAAATAACAGTAAGATTCATAAGTCCAACATTTTTCAAAAAAAATAAAACACATATAGTAATACCAGATATGGGATTAATATTAAAAAGCATTGTAAAAAAATACAATTCAATAATATCAGAAGAATATAATATACAAAATATAGAAGAAATAGCAGAGAGAATTCAAATTAGCTATTTAAATATAAAAACTAAAACATCTAATCTAAAAAAAATAGATTTGATAGGATTTACAGGAAGAATAGTTCTTGAATTAAAAAATCTATCATTAAAAGAAAGAAAAAAAGTATATAAATTATTTAGATTTGCATATTATAGCGGAGTTGGAGCAAAAACAGCATTTGGTTTTGGACAGATAACAAATTAAAAAAAACTAAGAATAAAATTATTATAAGTTAAAATTATTTAGGAGGGAAAATGAGCAAGCAAATTGATTTAACAAGTGAAAATCTACGCAAAGAACTTGTGATCGGAGCACTTCTACATGATATAGGCAAATTTATACAAAGAAGCGAGAATTTTAAAAAAGGAAAACATCAAGAAAAAGGTAGAGATTTTCTTAAAATTAAAAACTTCAGTGAAATTGTATATAATATTGCATATAGACATCATAGTAATCAAGAAACTTCAAAAGAAGAGTATATAGATATGGATTCTTCAAAATCAGGTAATTTATTTGATTGGATAGTATGTTTAGCTGATAATTATTCCTCATCAGAAAGATCAAAACTTAAAAGTGAAAAAGATGAAAGTATAAACTGGAATTCAGATATACCATTAATGTCAGTTTTCTCAAAAATACAATCATCAGAACAAAATATTAAATATTTAAATTTAGATTTAAAAGAAAATTATCCAAGTTTAGATACTTCAAATAATTATAATATTTACAGATCAAGATTTACAGAATTTGAAAAAGATCTTTCAGAATTAAAAACAATAGATACAGATAATATAACTTTTTTACTTGAAAAATATCTTTCAAGAGTTCCATCATATACAGCAGAAAGAAAAGAAGAAACCGAATCACCAGATATATCATTGTTTGACCATGTAAAAACAACATCTGCAATATCTGAAGTTATATATAGATATATTCAAGAAACAGGAAACATTCCCGAAAGTTATAATAAATTAGAAACAATTACAAAAAAAAACATATTCAAATTAATAAGATTTGATATATCAGGAATTCAGGATTTTATATATACAATACCAACAAAAGGAGCATTAAAAAATCTTAAAACAAGATCTTTTTACATTGAATTAATTTCAGAATATATCAATACAGAATTACTAAAAAGTCTGAACCTTTCAAGACCATGTGTTTTATACACAGGAGGTGGTGGAGGTTATATACTAAGCCAAGCTACTGATAATGCTGAAAAAATGATAAATGAATTCTTTCAAAAATTAAACTTTTGGTTATTTGAAGAATTTTCAGGCAAACTTTTTGTTGCACATAAAACAAAAGATTTTGACAGAGAAGTATTTAAACCAAGTAAAGATAAAAAAGAATCTGAAACTTCAAATTTTGCCAATTTATGCATAGAATTAACACAAGAATTAGGAGAATCAAAAAACAAAAAATTCTCAAAATCACTTGATGAAATATTTAGAAAACGAGAAATACCTAAATCTGAATGCAAAGTATGTAATAAACCATTATCAACAGCACCATTAAAAGATGATGAAGTAACAAAATGTGAACAATGTAAAAGATTTGAAGATTTTGGAAGTCAATTTACAAGAAATCATAAATATTTAATTTCATCAAAAGATGTAAAAGGAAATGAAACTTATCTTGAAGTTAATGGAGTTTATTACTATTTTTCAGAAACGATAAAACAGGATTCTATTAAAAATTATTGTGTTAATTCAGAAGAAGCTAAAATATATTCAAACGGAAATACAACTTCCATATATATAGGACAATTAAAACAAATATCAGATATATCAGAATTATCAGAATTTACTAATAATAGCATTGGAGTAAATGGACTTGGTGTTTTAAGAATGGATGTTGATAATCTTGGAACAACATTTAAATCAGGATTTAAACCACATGAACAAACAATTTCAAGATTTTCTGCATTATCAAGAAGTTTAAACATATATTTCAAACAAATAATTCATCAAATAATAGATGATAAAAGTCAAAAAGATAATATATTTTTTAAAACACCAATATTAAGAAAAGATAAAACTTCTGTAATGATAATATATTCAGGAGGAGATGATCTTTTTATGATAGGAGCATGGGATGATGTATTAGAATATGCTTATAGAATAAGAGATAGTTTCAAAAAATACACCTGTGATAATCCAGCTTTAACACTATCAGCAGGTTATACAATTGTATCGCCATCCTTTCCAGTACATATATTTTCGCAAATATCAGAAGAACAAGAAAAAATAGCAAAAAGTAATAAAAAAGGAGGAAAAGAAAAAGACAGCATTGCATTATGGAATAAAGCATTTCATTGGGATCCATTAAGAGAATATTGTCATGAAATACTTGATGATTTTTCAGGATTTGGATATTCAATAAATAAAAATACAAGCCTTGAAATAAAAGGATTTGGACATTCGATTTTTTATTCAATAATTACTCAAATAGATAAACATATAGATTTATTTGATAATAAAGAAAACAAAAATAAACAGGATTTTTATTATATATTTCCTCAATTAGGATATAAATTAGGAAGAAATTACATATATAACAAAAAAACCATAGAAAAAGATGAATATAAAAGAAAAGCTTATGAAAAAGTTACAGAAAGACTTGCATCAATAAAAGGAGAATCCCTTGAACATATAGTTGAAAGTTCAGAAAAAAACTTAACAATTTTAAGATTAATAGAATATATGCACAGAAGTAAAAATATAAATAAAAAAAATGGAGGAGAAAAAAATGGCATATCAGAATAATCAAAGGAATTCAGCATTAAAAAAAATTGATTTAATTAATTGCAAACCAGATGAATTAGTTAATACTGCATCTGAAAATTCTTTAGTATGGTTTAATGATAGAAATTTAACCATGACATCAGTAAGAAAGTTTTTTTCTGAAGTAAAAAGAATTGATTTAAAGAAAAAGGAATATAAGGATGAAGATTTAAAAAGAGAAATAATTTATTTAAAACCAATACTAGCTTATCAAGGTGGAAGAGCTTCTGCTAGTGTTAGATATTTTTTCTTACATCTTATTGAACTTATTGATCAACAGTATGCAAATTTTTCAAAAGAAAATTTTGGAAAATTCGTTAAATATTTAGAATCCCTAATATCTTTTTACAAAATGCAAGGAGGAAAATAATATGACAAAACTTACAGGAAAAGTGAAAATAAATTATATATTAAAAGCAGAAACAGGGTTACATATCGGTGGTAATAGCGGAGCAATGGAAATCGGTGGAGTAGATAATCCAGTATTAAGAAATCCAATAGATAGTTTTCCATATATACCAGGAAGTTCATTAAAAGGCAAAATAAGATGTTTATTAGAATTTGCAGATGGAAAAGCAGTTTCAAAAAGACATGAATGTGTAGAAGATAATTGCAAATTATGTCAATATTTTGGATCAGCATCAGATAAAGAAAAAAAGATTACAGGCAAATTAATATTTAGAGATTCCTTTATAACAGATGTTTATAAAGAAAAGCTAAAAGAAATTAATACAGAACTTTTATACACAGAAAACAAAAAAGAAAACACAATAGATAGAATAAAAGGTGAAGCAACTCCAAGAGATTTAGAAAGAGTTCCAGCAGAAACTGAATTTGATGTTGAAATAGTAGCATCAATATATAATGATAATTACAAAGATATTTTAGAATATCTAAAAAAAGGAATAGATTTATTAGAATATGATTATCTTGGCGGTTCAGGCACAAGAGGAAGTGGAAAAGTAAGTTTTAAATTTAAAGAAGCAGAAGTTTTTAATATTTCAGGTAATGATATTTCTAAAGAAGATATTGAAAAAATTCTGAAATAAAGGAGCTTTATTGTGAAATTTAATGTATGTAAAATGAATTTTAGATTTAGAGCTCGTTTTGGACATACCGGATATGAGCTTGAAAACACTACTGATTATATATCATCAGATAGATTATTCAGTGCAATATTTATTGAATGGAAAGAAATATACGGATTAGAAGATGCAACAAAAACCTTAATAGATAATGAATTTAAAGTATCAAATGCATTTCCTTATGTATCAGATACATTATACTTTCCAAGACCAAGATTAAATATAACAAGAGAAGATTTAAGCAATGACTTTTATGATAACAATAGAAAGAAAATAAAAGCATTAACATATCTCACAAAAACCTCTCTTGAAAATTTAATAGCAGGAAAAAGACTTGGAAAAGAAGCAGTTGAAACAGAAATAAAAGCATATTCAAAGCTCAAAAAAAGCATTACAACAGATTTACCTCAAAAAGTTGCAATAAAAATATCTGAAGATAACAAGTTATTTAGAGTAAAAGAAATGTATTTTAACAAAGATTCAGGATTATATTTTATATATGAAATAAAAAGTGAATTTACAGAAAAATTTAAAAAAGTCTTAAAATCTCTCGGAATAACTGGAATAGGTTCAGATAGAAGTACAGGAGCAGGATGTTTTGAAATAGATTTTAGTCAAATAACAGTTAATAATGAATTTGAAGCCAAAAGATATTACACTTTATCAGAAGTAATACCAACAGTAGAAGAAATCGAAAAGATAAAGGAGCAAATCGGACAAACAGGTTATGGATTAGTCAAAAAAGGCGGAAGAGTTCACGAAAAAGGAACTTTTAAAGTACCAGGTTATGCATTTTCAGCAGGATCAGTATTTCCAATAAATATAAATGGAAAAATTGATACTTTTGAAAATAATATTTATACACACAAAGTTTATAGATATGGCAAAACTATAAATCTTGCAATAAAAGGAGGGATTTAATGGATAATTCATACAAAATAAGATTAACTACATTAAGTCCTTTAAGTATTAAATCAGGAGAAGAAATAAGATTTTATGAAATATTTGAAGGCGAAGAATATGTATATTTTATAAATAAAAATCTACTTCTCAAAAAACTTAGTAAAGCAGGCGAAAATCTTGATATAACTTTTATAAACAAAATGACAAATATGGTAATGCACACTGGAAATACAAAACTTTTAAACTTGCAGACATTTTTAAAAGAAGAATGTGGTATTGCACTTGAGGAAAAGTTAGATAAAGAATTACTTGAAGAATTATCATATTACAAAATTAAAAAAAAGGTATCTGAAGTAAAAAATACAATTTATCCATTTATAAGAGATGCTTATAAAAAACCATTTATACCAGGTTCTTCAATAAAAGGAGCTATTAGAACATCAATCTTAGCAAGTATTTTTGATAATCAGATAGAAGATAATAATAAGAATTATAATAATGTAAATTGGAAATCAAATGGAAAGTATAATGCTTTAGTTAATAGATTTTTTGTAAAAGATAATATTGTTAATTTTGAAGGAGCACAAGATTATAAACAAAAAAAGTACGATGCCAAAAATGATTTTTTTAGATTCATACAAATAAGTGATGCAAAACTGATTGGAGAAGATAATTCAGAATTAATCAATTTTAAGGTACATGGAATGAAATCAAATTCAGGAACACCATTATTTGAGCAGGAAGTTATTCCACAGAATACAGAATTTGAATTTTCAGTAAAACTAAATAAACAAGGTTTAGAAAGTTGGAAAAAAGAATTTGCAAGGTTAGGAATACAAAAAAATGATTCATTTCCTACAAATTTTGATGATATATTATTCTTTACAAAAGCTTTTTCAGATAAAATTATTACAAAAGAAAAGAAATATTGGAATAATAATAAAAATTTATCTGAGTTTTATAATAGTATTGAAGATGAACTTGAACTTATAAGAATTGGAAATGGTTCTGGAGCTCATTCAATAACACTTGTAAATGAACTTGATACAATAGGATTTCAAATTCATGGGAAAAAAGGCGTTTTAAATAATCCAAAAACAAGAAAAATGGTAACTCGATTAAATGGAAGTATGGAACCATTTGGATGGTGTAAAATGGAAGAAATTGAATAATATTAATTAATAATTAATAATTAATAATTAATAATTAATAATAAATGGTCTTTGACAATTAAATGAATGTTTAATAATGCTAAGGCTGTTGAAAAACTAAAAAAAAACAAACATTGATACAAAATAGGGTCTGTGCCGAGCTTTAAATTTAGCTTACATAGGTCAGCCTGACCATGCAGTTTGTTTTTAAAATTAAGTTAAAAAAAGAAAATATGATTTTTTCAACAGTCTCAGCCCGGCATGATTTTGTTTTTTGTCATCCCGGTATGCTTCTGAATTTTTGTCATCCCGGTATGCTTCTGAATTTTTGTCATCCCGGTATGCTTCTGAATTTTTGTCATCCCGGTATGCTTCTGAGCCGGGATCTTCTTTAGCTTTATAATTATTTATTATTTCATCAAAGAAATATTAATTTATCGGACCACATGAAATTTAACTTCCATGTATAATTCCCTCTTACGATGTTCGCCTTTGCAATACATCCGTATATTGCATACTTCGTAACAGTCTCCATAGTTCCTCTTAATTAATTTTCTTTGATTTCATTATTCAAAAAATTTTTCCTTGCTTTATATTGTCAATTTTTAATTTTTAATTATTAATTATTAATTATTAATTGCTTCATTAGCTCTGTCATCCCGGTATGCTTCTGAATTTTTGTCATCCCGGTATGCTTCTGAGCCGGGATCTGTCTTTATTTCCATAAAAAAACACGGAGGTTTTTTAATGAGTGTATTATATGTTCAGAAACAAGGAGCAAAACTAGTAAAAAGTGGTGGAAGAGTTAATATCGTTTATGACAAACAAACAATAACAAGTGTTCCAGCAATGAAAATAAGAGGAGTTGTTTTATTCGGAAATATAAAAATCACAACACCCTTAATAAGATGGTTTTTATATGGAAATATACCAGTAGCATTTATGAATACCGACGGTAATTTCTGCGGGAAATTAACAGGAAAGACAAATCCAGATTACTTACTAAGATTAAAACAAACACAATTATTTCAAAACAAAGAAAAAACCTTATATTTAGCAAAAGAATTAGTAAAAGCAAAACTTTTAAACACAATCGATTTATTATTATCATTTAATCGAAGAAGAAACTCCCAAGAAATTACTGATGTAATAAACAATTTAAAAGAAGCAATAAGGAAAATTGAAATAGTTGAAAATCAGGATTCATTAAGAGGAATCGAAGGTTTTGCTGCAAGAAAATATTTTTCTGTTTTTAAACTCTTAATAAACCCAGAAGAACTTGAATTCAAAGGAAGAGAAAGAAGAGGTTCAAACAATCCAGTAAATTCAATGCTTAATTACATTTATGGAGTAATAAGATATTTCACATATTACTTTGTCGAACTAGCAGGATTAGATCCTTTCGCAGGTTTTTATCATAGCACAAGATATAATAGACCGTCATTAACACTCGATCTTATGGAAAATTTCAGAAGTATTGGAGATAGAATAATATTAAAGTTAATAAACAAAAAAATGGTAGATTTCGATAATTTTGATTTTGACAATAAAGATTATGTATTAATAAGTGAAAAGACGAGAAATCTCATAATTTCAGAATTTGAAAAAAACTTAGGTTTATCTTCCTGTTTTATAGAAAACAATCCAGTTATGTCACAAACAAGATCACTTGAGAATTTTATTAAAGGAAAAACAAGTGAATTTAACCCATATTTAATCAAAACCGTATAAACCATGAACCTTGTAATTTGCTATGATATATCAGACAACAGGAAGAGAAGAAAAGTTTATAAAGTACTTGAATCTTATGGAATAAGGACACAATTCAGTATTTTTGAATTAACAGTAAGTAATATGGAATATAATGCAATAAAAGAAAAATTACTAAATTTAATAGATTTAGAAACAGATAGACTATATTTTTTTGCATTATGTGAATCATGTATAAAAAAAATAGAAAGAAACGGAAATATTGAAAGATTTAAAATCGAAGAATACAATCAAGATGTCATAATAATTTAATAATAACAAATTTCTGTACAAGATTATACAAAACATAAAATTGGCATGAATGCTAAAACATGTAATGGTAGAATATATCGAAGAATGTAGATATTCAAAAAAAATTTTTAGAGCCATAATAGGCATGTACAGAAAGAGAACAAAATACAACCTTGAAAACGGTAAAAATATCTGTTACTATTGAAATACTAAGAAATCCCTGAAAGGGACTACGACTGTAACCTTAAGCTGACTGTCTCTTACTCCATTTCTTCCGATTGAAATACTAAGAAATCCCTGAAAGGGACTACGACGCTGATAACCATATTTCTTCTTTTTTCATTTTTCTTCCTTTTTATTGAAATACTAAGAAATCCCTGAAAGGGACTACGACGTCAACATTTATTTTTAAGTACCAAAGCACCGTTGAATTTTATTGAAATACTAAGAAATCCCTGAAAGGGACTACGACATATTACCCTTATACCGAAAACATACGAAGCTCTTGTTATTGAAATACTAAGAAATCCCTGAAAGGGACTACGACGATTTTAGATGGTTTATCCTAATTGGGAAAATACTTCTATTGAAATACTAAGAAATCCCTGAAAGGGACTACGACTAATCTCATAATAATCCTCCATTTTTCCGATTATATATTGAAATACTAAGAAATCCCTGAAAGGGACTACGACTCATAATATAATTCGCTTATTGTATATTCTGACT
>JALOAD010000076.1 GCA_023228995.1 Candidatus Muiribacterium halophilum | reverse complement strand
TCATATTAACCTCTTAACTGTTTAGTTAAACTATATAGTTATATTACCTTAAAAATATTTTTATATCAATTTTTGCACTTTTCCGATATGGTTATAGGTAAATTTTATATGTCATGGGGGACAAGTATGAGTATTAATGAAAATATTGATTCTTCTACATTATTGGAGATTAAAGGAAGCTTTAATGATACTCCTGAAAAGATGGCTATAAGAAATGCTATTATTAACAATGGAATTAATAAAGTAGCGTTTAATAATAACTCTTTGATTAAAATGCAACATACTTATTCAAATGAAATAGCCACTGGTAAAGCTACTGCACAAGAAAAATCAGGTAGATGCTGGATATTTGCTGGTTTGAACATGTTAAGCATACATGTTGCAAAACAATTCAATATAAAAGAATTTGAGTTTTCACAAAATTATATTTTTTTCTGGGATAAATTTGAAAAAAGCAATTACTTTCTTGAAAAAATCATTGAAACTGCTGATGAACATATATATTCTAGAGTTGTAATGTGGTTACTTTCTGCCCCAATGCAGGATGGTGGTCAATGGGATATGTTTTCTAATCTTGTAAAAAAATATGGTTCTGTTCCAAAATATATTATGCCAGAGACATTTCATAGTTCAAATTCACAGATAATGGATAGAATTCTCACAACAAAACTTAGAGAATTTGCAAAAGTTTTAAGATTAATGAAAAAAAATGGTGAAAGTACAGATAAATTGAAAAGCGAAAAAGTTAATATGTTAAAAGAAATATATAATATGCTTGTAATGTTTCTTGGAACTCCTCCTGAAATATTTGATTTTGAATATGACGATGATGATGGAGTATTTCATCAGAATACTGATTTAACACCTTTGGAATTTTTCAATTATTATGTGAATGTAGATCTTTATGATTATATTAGCATTATCAATGCTCCTTCAGAAGACAAACCATTTAATCAATCTTTTACTGTTAAGTATTTAGGAAATGTTATTGAAGGTAGAGAAGTATTTTATTTGAATGTTGATAAAAAGATTATGAAAGAGCTTGCCAAAAAACAGCTTTTAAATGATGAACCGGTATGGTTTGGTTGTGATGTTGGTAAAATGTCTCATAGAGAAAAGGGAATACTTGATAGTGAATTATATTTATACTCTGATGCTTTAGGGGTGAAATTTAATCTTGACAAAGCTTCAAGGCTTGAATATGGCGAAAGTCTTCTTACACATGCTATGCTTTTTACCGGTGTTAATATTTTAAAAGGAAAAACAGATAGATGGAAAGTTGAAAATTCATGGGGAACTACAGCTGGGAAAGATGGCTTTTTTGTAATGAGTGATAAATGGTTTGAAGATTATACATATCAGGTTGTAATTAGGCGAGAATATCTTTCAGATAAACTTTTAGAAGCTATAAAAAAACCTGTTGTAAGTCTTGAACCATGGGATCCAATGGGAGCTCTTGCTAATGTTCAGTAAACTGAACATTAATTGATAATTAATAATTAATAATTAAAAATTAGCAATGTTTTGCATCTAATTAAGTTTTCTGATTAAATAAACAAAAATCAATATAATGTCATCCTGGCATGATTCTGAAAAACTGTCATCCCGGTACTATTCTGAGCCGGGATCTGTTTTTGATTTTTTTATCATTACAATAACGCAAAAAAATAATCATTCGGTACCATTCGATATTTTACATCCATATAAAATATCTCTTTACCTTCGTTCACTTATAATACATCCGTGTATTATATGCTTCGCAACGTTCACTCAAGTTACCGAGTAGATTTTTTTTTTGCTTTTGTTTATAGAAAATCCTTCATACTTTATTTTAATTGAAAATTTTCTAACGAATTCTCGTTAAATCTGTCATTCTGGTACTATTCTGAATTTTTGTCATCCCGGTACTATTCTGAGCCGGGATGTTGTTAATTTTTTTAATACTCTTTTATTTTTTGTATATTTATGTTATAATCACAAGAAATAAAAATAAAATACTTTTTAGGGGAAAAAACAATGGATTTCAGTGTTAATTATGATGAAAGAACTCTGGAAGGTATTATAATATCTTTAACTCCGACTTTATTGGAAGTTAAGATGACTATTCCTTACAATGGTATTTGTAAAAAAATAAATCTTGAAGAAAATAACGAGTTTAGACCACTAAACTGGCCTCAATTAGAATCTGATTTTTTAGATGTTTCTGTTTTTTTTGCTGATAATAACATTACTTCTTTTGGAATTAATATGTGTGAAAACATTTTAAAAGATATATATGATGTTTGTAATAGTATTTTTCTTAATATTCATATATTTAAAGAAGATATTGAAAAAATTGAGAAGTTTTTTAATGGTGAAGATTATAAAAGTTTAGGTTTCACACATAATCAGGCTAAAATTGCTGATAAAATGAAAAAATCACAAATTACCCCTATATTTATGCGTGAACAGATAGAAGAATTTGAAAAAGATGTTCAACTTTGGTTTAAAAAGTTTTTTTCAAGAGCAGATAGAGAAAATGCTGATAAATTTACACAATTAATCGATTTTTCTTTTGATGTTTTATAATATATGACAAGAAATAAAATACTTATAATAGATGATGAACAAGAATTAATAAATCAATTGTACTTTTTTCTTGATGAAAAAGGTTATATTGTACAATGTTGTATTGATAGTGAAGATGGATTAAAAGCTGTTTTAGAAAATGACTATGATGTAATTTTACTTGATTACAATATGCCAGCAATTAATAAATCTGAAGTATTTGATAAAATCAAAGAAAAACCAAATCAAAAAGTTATTTTTTTATCAGACAATTGCACTGATGAGGCAAAATTTCGTGTTTCAGGTCGTGAAAATTATCCTGAGGGGTTTGTATATAAACCTTTTGACCTTCTTGAAATAAAAGCTATAATCGATGCTGTTATAAGCGGTATAAATATTTACAAAAGCACAACATAAAGATTGTATTATAAAAACCCTTTGGTTGTATTCTCAAATTCTTTTTGTAATTCTTTTTGTTTTTCAATAAGGTTTTCAGAATAAATACCTTTTTTATTTAATAAATCAAGATCGCATAATATATAAGAATTTAATTCATCATTGAATATTTCACAATGATATCCAGTTGAATTTTTAAAATAATTTATTATTTTTTCAGTATCAGTTTTACATAAAGAATTAATTATTGTTATAACTTTTTCTCTGTAACTTTTTTCTGTATAAAATAATCCATGAGCTATTTCATGTTTTAAAGTGCTAGTATCGTTCTTTCCAAAAGTACCAATTATATAAAAATTTTTTTCTTTTATATTTTGAATAATATTAATAAATTTTTTTTCTTTATTACTTAGAGGGTTAAATTTTCCTTTTAAGAATAAATCAAAAATATTAGATGGAATATTAAAACCTGACCAATCTTTATAATATGTGAATTTTCCTGTTTTTTTCCCACCTGGAGAATTTTTAATATACCAATTTTTATATTGTTTTAAAGTAAATATTTTACCTCTAAATTCAGGTGATTCATAATGTTCTTGAAATCTTAAAAATGTTGAACATAAATTGTATTGAGTTTTGAATTTTAAATGGTAAATAGAATTGAATATTTTATTGATTTTCATATATTTTGCTACCTATAATATTATTTTTTAATATTCTTCAAGCTCTGGTTTTGAGTTTATATCAACGACTGGTTTAGTTTTAAGAAGTGGTTTTTCATCTTTTATTATAAGTTCTCTTTCTTGAGTATCATTGAATAAAACTGCATCTTTTGGAGTAGTACTAAGCATTGGTTTAGACGGTTTTTTACCACAACCAGTATTTGCAATGGTAAATAATGTTAAAAGACAAATTAATAAACAAAATCTTATTTTCATTTTAAACTCCAGAGAAAATCAATTTTTAAGTTAATAAATAATACATCTTAAAAAAACTTTAGTCAAATTGGACTAAATACTGAAAATTAAAGGTTAAAAATATAATATATAATATAATAGCAGTTAATTAAATGAAAATGAAAAAAACTAACAAACACTGATAAAATTAATAAATAACTTGAAAAATATATAAAGTTTAATTATAATATATTTTAATATATTAAAGGATATAAGGGGAAAAAATGGATAAAGCTATTAAAATACTTTTGAAAGAAGGTCTTAATCTTGTTGATAAAACTAAAGAATTATCTATTCCTCAAGATTCTGATAATATAAATTCTGAAGAATCATTAAAAGATATAACTGAGTTTTTAATATCTGAAAATGGTAGTTTTGATATTGATATTTCTTCAGATAAATTGAAAGTGTTTTTAACAGTTTATCCTCCTGTTGGCAAAGGAAGTCCAGTTACTGTAGAAAAGGTAAAAAAATATCTTGAAAAAATACAGGTAAATTACGGAATTGATTGGCAGATAATAAATAATTATGTTTCTAATGCGATAAAAAAAAATAAAATAATAAGAAAAAAATTGATAGCTAAAGGAATTCCTGCTTTTGATGGAAAAGCTGAAACTTATATATTGCATTTTGAGAAAAAATATAATAATGAAAAAATAACTGATAATGAAAAAATAGATTATAGAGACATTAATAAAGTAAAAAGTGTTGAATCAGGAGAAAAAATAATATCAATTATTCCAGGCGAACCATCAAAAGAAGGTATTGATGTTACTGGTAATAAAATCATTCCTGCTGTTCTTAAAGAAGAAAAACTTTTTCCCGGTCTAAACACAAAATTTGTTGAAAACGAAAATGCTGTTTATTCTGAAATAGAAGGAAGAGTTCATATTGGAGAAAACAACCAAGTTTCAGTTTATCCTGAACTTGTAATACAAGGTGATTTTGATCTTGAAATAGGTAATATTAATTTTGATGGTTCGCTAATTATTCATGGTAACATAAATGATGGTTTTGATATCAATGTTAGAGGTGACATACATGTTGATGGCAATATTTATTCATCAAATGTATATTCTAATGGAAATATTACTGTAATTAAAGGTATTTTAACTAAAGAAAAATGTATTGTAAAAGCAGATAAAAATATTTCAGCAAAATTTATAGAAAATTCTTTTGTATCGGCAGGAAATGATGTATATATATCTAAAGCTGCTATAAGAAGTACAATAATAGCTGGGAATAAAGTTATTGCATCTGGAGAAAAAGGTCAATTAGTTGCATCTTTAGTATATGGTTTTAATGGAATTGAATGTGTTGAAGCTGGTTCTCCAATGGGAACAACAACAAGACTTATTGCAGGACTTAATTATTATTCTCAAATTGAATATAATGAAAAAGTTTTAAAACTAGAAGAGCTTAGAGAAATGAATGTAAAAATATCAGCTTATCTTCAAAAGATTCTTGGCAATTATTGTGATCCGTGTTCTATGGAGAATGAAGTTAAAAAAATACTTTGTGTATTAAGTAATAAAAATAAAATTATTTTAAGTGAAATAGAAAAAATAAAAAATAAATTAATTGAAATCGAAAAAACTTTATATAATTTTAACAGCTTTCCTTATATTAGGATATCAAAAGATATATTTCCAGGAACATGTATAACAATTGGTGAAGCTAAGATGTTAATTGATAAAAAACAAAATGCTCAAAAGTATATGTGGGATAAAACTTTAAATAAAATTGAATTAGCAACAATATAAATAATCAAAAACCAATATAATGTCATACCGGTACTATTCTGAGAAACTGTCATCCCGGTACTATTCTGAGCCGGGATCTCGCTTTTGATTTTTTTATCATTACAATAACGCAAAAAAATAATCATTCGGTATTTTAGAGGCTGTTGAAAAAATCAGGGTTTCTTTTTTTTAATCCTCATTTAAAATCAAAATGTTTTTGTTTAAAAAATATATTAAATATTGTATAATTTAGAGGTTTCAACTAGTTTGGATAATAAAAAAAATATAGAGGAATATTTATGAATACTGTTTTTTTTCACTGGTTTTATAAAAGAATAGAGGAAATAAAAGAAAAAGGTATTATTACACAACAACAGAGTGATAAAATTGCAGATTATTATAATAATAATAAAAATGAGTCTGGGATTTTTAGTTTTTCTGCAATAATATCCTTGTTTGGAGCTATTTTAATTGGTGCAAGTGTAATACTATTTATATCTTCAAATTGGAATGAATTTGGTAAATGGACAAGGTTTTTAATTGTAAATTCTTTTCTTATATTGTCCTATATTATAGGTTTTGTTTTGTATAATTATACTAATAGAAAGAAAACAGGAACAAGTATTGTTTTTTTGGGTAATATTGTATTTGGTGCATCGATTTTTCTTGTTGCTCAAATATTTAATATACAATCTAAATATAGCAATGGACTTCTTGCATGGGGTTTACTTGTAATTCCATTTATTTTTCTTTTTAAAAATAAGATATTTGTATTATTGCCAATGGTTTTATTGCATTTTTGGAATGTTTTTTTAACTAATGATTTTCATAAACTAAACCTTGTTTATTTAGCATTTATAATGTTTTTTGTTTGTATTGGCTATAAAAGAGTTTCAGCTTTTTTAATAAATTTATGTATAATTTCTTTTTTATCTTGGTTTTCTTTTACTTTTATAGGATATTTTGGAGATTTTAGTCAGAGTGTTATTTCAAATCTACTTTATTTATCTATTGGGCTTGTTTTTTATGTTATTTCAATTGAAAAGAAAATTAATATAGGTAAATTTATAAATACATATAAATTTTGGAATTATATTCTTGTGTTTTTTTCCTTGTTTTTTATGAGCAATAAACGTGTAATAACAACGACAATTGAGTTTTTTTCAAATAAAACATATAATACTAATTTATTATATACTTTTATTGATATTTTACTTTTTTCCTTAATATGGTACGCTTTTTCATTTAAAAAATTAAAAGATAATAGATTTTTTTATTTATTTCAAATGTTACCAGTATTTTTATTAGTTTTAGCACCATATATTAAAGATTTAAAATATGCTAATAGTTTTATTTATATTATTTTTAATATAAATCTACTTTATTTTACAATTAAAACTATAAATATAAATATAAAACAAAAAAGCATATTATTTGTTAATATTGGTGTTGTTTTTTTTCTTATTCATTTTATAGCAAGATATTTAGATTATGCTTATAAATACCTTCCTCGAGGTTTTTATTTTTTTGTAACAGGTTTTATCCTGATTTTGATTTCTACTTTTATTGAAAGAAAAAGAAGAAATATTATTGAAATAATAAAGGAGGACAAATGAGTAAAAATAAAAAATATATTTATATAACAATTGTAATTATTCAGGTTTTGTTTTTACTTTTTATGGTTTATTCAAAACATAATCATATAGAAAAAGGCAAAAAGATAATTTTAAAAGTTAATCCTGTAGATCCAAGATCTATAATGAGAGGAGAATATATTAGATTAACTTATGATTTTTCTGAATTAGAAATAAAATTAGAAAATAAATTACCTAAAGGTGAAGCTATTTATATTATTTTAAAAAATAATTTAAATGTTTGGTCTTATAATGGATATTCTTTAAAAAAACCTGAAAAAAATTTAACTTTTATAAAAGGTCATGTTAAATATTCCTATGCTGTTTTAGATAATGAAAAAAACAAAAAGTTTAAATTGTTTATTAATTTTGGTATTGAAGATTATTATGTTGAAGAAGGCAAAGCTATTGATTATGAAAATAAAATTAATAATGAAGATTTATATGTTAAAGTATCTTTAAATTCTAATGGTGAAGGCATTGTTTATGGGATTTTAGAGGAAAAATGATAAATAATAAATTGTTTTTTAATGGTAATATTTATTCAGATGAATTTTCAAAAATTTATTATGCTGTGCTTGTAGATAATAAAGGAATTATTATAGATTTATTCAAAGAAAAAAACGATATACCTTTGGAATTTTTTAAAAACAGTGTAGATCTTGAAGGAAACACTGTGTATCCAGGATTTCATGATTGTCATGTACATTTGGAATTTCTTACAAAAAGATTTTCTGAAATTATATTTAATGAAAAAACTGATAAATATGAGTTTTTAGATACTTTAAAAAAAAGTTTAAATAATTTTAAAAAAAATGAATGGATAATAGGCGGAGGATTTTCAAGGAATTTTCTTGAAAATATGCCAGATTTGTTTGAAATTGATAGAATTACTCCATATAATCCAATATTTTTTCATTCAAAAGATATACATTCATTTTTGATTAATTCAAAAGCTATGGAATTTATTCCTGATGATAAAAAACAATTATTTGATAAATACTCTCAAAAAAATAAAAATGGATTATTTACAGGATTGATATTTGAAAAAGGTGAGGATATTTTTGAAGAGTATTTAAAAACAAATATAAAAGATTTGAAAGATAATTTTAAACTTACTCAAAATTATTTTCATAAATACGGTATTACAACAGTTCATAATATGGATGATGATGTAATTGCTGATTTTATTAAAGATGAAAAAGATAATTTAAAACTTAATATTTTAAATTATTATAGAAATCATATTAATAAAAATAATGACATGTTTTTTGGTTTAAAACTTTTTGCAGATGGTTCGCTTGGTTCACTTACATGCTGTATGAAAGATAATTTCACAAATTATGATTTTTCAGGTATTTTAGTTTTAAATGAAGATGAAATTGATAGTATTTTAAAACAATGTTCAAAAAATAATATTGATGTTGCAATTCATGCTATAGGTGATAAAGCAGTTAGTATTATTTTGGATAAATTCATTAAATATAATATGAAAAATTCAAGAATTGAACATGCTCAATTAATTAGTGATGAAGATATAGTAAAAATCAAATCAAAATGGTTTTCAATGCAACCATTACATATTAAAGATGATATAGAATTGTCAAAAAAGTATTTAAGTGACAGGATAAATTATCTCTATAGATTTAGAACAATTCTAAATAATTCAGGTAATCTTATATTTGGTTCTGATGTTCCTGTTGTTGAAGCTGATGTTGTAAAGAGTGTTTTTTGGGCTACATCAAGAGATGATAATAATAAAGATTGGAATATAAATGAAACTATTAGTGTTAAAGAAGCTTTGATTGCTTATACGATTACTCCGGCTGTTTTTGAAAAATCTTTTTCGGGAGATTTATTAATTGGAAATCAGGCAGATATGGTTGTTCTTTCGCAAGATATGTTAAAATGTGATAATATACTCAATACTAAAGTACTAATGACAGTATATAAAGGCGAGATAGTTTTTAGATATGGGGAATAGGGAAAGCAAGAACAATGGCGAATGTTCAATGTTGTATGGGGAATTAAAGTCAAAAGTGGAGGATGATTTATGAGTAATATTAAAGCAAGATTATTAAAAGGTTTTAGAGATTTACTACCATGTGATGCAATTATAAAAGAAAAATTTTTATCTAATATAAAAAATACATTTGAAAATTACGGTTTTTCTCCAATTTATACACCAGCTCTTGAATATATTGATATTTTAACTGGTAAGGGCGGAGATGAAAATGAAAAACTTATGTATAGATTTCAGGATAATGGACAAAGAGATGTAGGAATGAGATATGATTTAACCGTTCCTCTTGCAAGATTTGTAGCTTTGCATAAAAATGAGTTGAATTTTCCTTTTAAAAGATATCATATTGCTCCAGTTTGGAGAGCTGAGAATACTCAAAAAGGTAGATATAGGGAGTTTTATCAATGTGATTGCGATATAGTAGGTTCAGATTCGGTTTTATCAGATGTTGAAATTGTAAGTTTAATTAATAATACTTTATCAAATCTAAAAATTGAAGATTTTTTAATAAAGATTAATTCAAGAGTATTTGTTGATTTTCTTTTTAATATAATGAAACTTGATGAGGAAGGAAAGAAAAAAACTGCAATTCTTATGGATAAAAAAGATAAACTTCCTATAAAAGTTTTTGATGATGAATTAGAAAAACTTTTAAACAATGAACAGATTAATATTATAAATGAATACTTTTTAATTGATAATATTGATTCTTTGCAAAAATTTATGTCAAAACTTGAAATTATACCTGATGAATTAAAAAATGAAATTGATAAATTTAAAAAAATATTTGAATATTGCTTGTTTATGAATAAACATCTTAAATTTGATCCTTTGATTATAAGAGGTCTTGATTATTACACAGGTATTGTTTTTGAAACAGTACTTGTAGAATCTCCACAATATGGAGCGATTTTTTCTGGTGGAAGATACGATGGTCTTGTGTCGCTTTTTACAGGAGAAAAAATACCTGCAATTGGTGCTTCTATTGGAATTTCAAGATTAATAACAGCTCTTGAGGAAAGAGATTTTTTTGGAGAAAAGAAAAACACTGTTTCAGATGTGATTATATTTAATCTTGATGAAAAAATTCAAAGTAAATATTTGGATATAGCTTGTATATTTAGAAAAGAAAATATAAAAACAGATATTTATCACGAAAATGCTAAAATGAAAAAACAATTTAAATATGCTGAAAAGAATGGTTATAGATTTGCTGTTATAATCGGAGAGGATGAAAATGAAAAAAATATTCTTAAATTAAAAGATCTTAAGAATTTTTCAGAAAAAGAAATAAGTCTTGAACATGCTGTTAGAGAAATTTTATCAACTTTCTAAAAAACCGTATATTGACATTAGGACCTTATTTGGATTAATATTTAAACAAAGGATTTAAATAGAGGGGATTTAATTATGAGTAAAAAAATATTTTATTTATTAATTTTTGTTGTTATATCAACAATTGTTGTTTATTCACAAGAAATTGGTAGATTTATACTTATAGATGAAAAATCTGATTTTTCCTATAAACTTCAAAAAATATCCAAAAATGATAATGGCAAATTGACAGCATCTCTTTATAATAAAGAAAATAATATTACTTATGAAGTTTTAGAAGGTGATAATATACCAGGTTTTAATCTTACTGATGTTGAAATAAATCATATGAAAAAAATAGTTTTTGAAGATGAAAAACAGAAATTATTAAAAAATATAAATAAAGAATTGCTTGAATTCTCTCAAAAAAATAATATTTTAATACCAAATATGAATGATGTTGGTGTCGAATCAGCTATAGATTCAACAGAACCTTCAAAAGAAGAAGTTCAAAAAATGTTGAATTTTGTTAGAGTTAAAGAAATAGGAAATAATTATGTTCTTTTAGAAGATATATATAGAAATGGTTTTTGGAAGCTTATAAAAACTTCTCATGATAGTATGTCAATAGTTTCAGAAACTTTAAATAATAGTTTAAAAGTACCAAAATCTGGTGATTTTATTATACTTGATGCTATAAAAGATTCAAGTTATGGCGATGAATTAAAAGTTGGTAATTATAAAATTTCAGCTTGTCATGATAATGAGTTTATATATTTTTATACAGAATATTTTATAGATGAACCTGTAATAAAAAGTGATGA
>JALOAD010000019.1 GCA_023228995.1 Candidatus Muiribacterium halophilum | reverse complement strand
CATACTTGAAAGCTCTTGGTATTAATGTTATTGGTGAAGATGTTACAAATAAAGGAAGAATTGATTTAACTATTATTCTTTCTGATACAATTTATATTATTGAATTCAAAACAGATGGTTCAAATGCTTTAGAACAGATTAAAGATAAAAAATATCATGAAAAATACCTTGATAGTAATAAAAAAATAATATTGCTTGGTATTGAATTTGATAAAAATGAAAAAAATATTGTTAAAATTAAATCTGAATTTCTTTAATCTTGTATATGTAATGCTTTTTTGGGTATGAATTTTTCAATTAAAAAATATCCAGCTATAAAACCTGCTAGGTGAGTTTGCCATGATATTTTGGAATTTATTCCATCTTTTAATGCATAAATAAGATTTGATCCTAAATAAAAAATTACAAAATATTTTATTTTTCCATAAATTGGTATGAAAAATACTACCATAAAAAACTTAGCTTTTGGAAATAATCTGTAATAACTTGCTACTAATGCACTTGTAACTCCTGATGCTCCTGCGAGTGGAATTGAGTAAAAATCTTTTGAAAAAAATACATTAAGAATATGTCCAAAACCTGCTATTATTGCACATATTAAAAAGTAAATAATAAAATTAATTCTTCCTTTCTTTTTGCCATTGAGTAAAAATATATCATATATGTTATCACCAAATATCCACATAAAATACATGTTTAATGCTACATGTAAAAAGCTCATGTGTATGAAAGCGTATGTAAATGTTGTGTATAATTTGCCGTTTAATATGTTTTTTAATGAAACTGTGAAATTGGTGAAAATAATTAAATATAAATCTCTTGAAAAGTAAATGATAAAATATAATAGAAAATTTATTGCTATTATAAAAAATATTGTCCATGGGAAATTTATTGTTTTGTTTTCATATTCAAATGGTATTCCTAACAATAATGATATTATATAAGTTTTTATAGATGTTGGATTTGCACCTTTTGCATTTTTGTAATTTGAATAAATCTCATCTTCTAAACTTCCTTCAATTATTGTTGATGCTCGGCTTATTATTTTTTTATTATTTGGTTTAAATGAATATGCTTGTCTGATTTTTTGAAATTCACCGTTATCAAGCCATATTCCATTGCAATTTGGACATTTTTCAAATTCGATTTCTATATTTTGTTTGGAAAATTTATATAAATCAAGATTTATTAAATCTTGATTTGTTGAACAATTTGGGCATGAAATTTCGGTTTGTTTTATTAATGTAGATGAATTTATAAATGAATCAGCAGAAATTTCTTCTGAACTTTGGAATAATTCATTAGAATCAAACCATATTCCATTGCATAATGGGCAAATATCAAGTGTTACTAAATTTTTTTTGAATTCATCCATTAATATATTATTATGACATTTAATGCATGTTTTCATTGTAAACCTCAAATATTACATTTGATAAAAGTCTTATTGTGGTTTTCATTGTTGTTTCATCAATATCGTATTCAGGAGTGTGTGCATGGAGGTTTTTATCTTTAATATCAGCTCCAACACCAATATTAACTGCAAGTCCGCCGTTTTTTTGAACTTTATCCATCATATAGGTGAAATCTTCAGAACCCATATTTCTATCAGATGATATTATTTTGAGATTTGTTAAATATTTTTTTATAGTATTTTCAATAATATCAGCGAGTTTACGGTCAGAATATCCGCTTAAAGCTCCACCCATTGATATTATTTTGAGTTTGCAATTATACATATCAGAGCAAGTTTTTAAAATATTAATTGCTTTATTATACATATAATCACTTAATTTGTTGTTTTGACCACGAGTTTCAATAACAAGACAAGCTTTATCACATATAACATTTCTACCTGTTCCAGCATTGAGTTTACCAACATTTATTCTGGTTATACCATCACTATGTCTTGGTATTGCATAAAGATTAATTACAGCGTTACTTGCTGCAAGAAGTGCATTATCTCCGCTTTGTGGATTTCCTCCAGCATGTGAAGATTTACCTGAAATTACAGCGTCAAATTTTTGTGTAGCAAGATATCCGCCCATACAAGTCATAATTTCACCTTTTGTATATCCACACATTATATGATGACCAAAAAGAAAATTAACATTGTCTAAAATTCCACTGTCTACAATTGATTTTGCTCCACGAACTCCTTCTTCTGCGGGTTGAAATATTAATTTTATAGTTCCTTTTATTTTATCTTTAAGTTTTGAAATTACTTCTGCAACTCCAAGTCCTACGGAAGCATGAGTATCATGACCGCATGAATGCATAGAATTTTCATTTATAGATGAGTATTTTTTAATATTAGGAATATGATCTAAATTATTCGTTTCATTTATTTCAAGAGCATCAATATCAAATCTTAAAGCTATAACTGGACCATTTCCATTTTTTAAAATGCCACAAACTCCGGTAAATCCATCTTTTAATTTTTCAGCATATTTTTTAATTGCACCTTGATTCAACGCTCTTTTATAGTTTTCATCTAAAATTTCTTGAGATGGAAGACCCATTCTTGAATCTTTATTTATTATTTCTCTACCTAATTTTATATCAAAACCAAGATTATCCAGTGCTTGAGCAATTATAGAAGAAGTTCTAATTTCAAGCCAAGCAGTTTCAGCATATTTATGAAAGTCTTGTCTGTAATTTATTATCTTTGAATCAATTTCATCTGTAATTTCAATTATTTTTTGTGAAATTAAATTATTTTCCATGTTTACACCTCAAAATAACATATATAAAAACTTTTATTAAATATATCAGAATTATTAAATATTGACAAAACACATTAAAACTAAATAATTTATTAAAATTTTACTTGTCTATAATATAGATATGTTGTAATATTTACTCAAAATTATAAAAAGATTTTATATAGGAGAAACAATGTTACCAAAATTTTTTATGTGCTATCTTGAAACAACAAGAAGATGTAATTTAAAATGTCCATTTTGTATGACTAATAGCCCGCAGACTTCAGATAATGAACTAACACTTGATGAAATAAAGCATAATGTAATTGATGAACTCAAAAAATACTCTTCAAAAGCAGCAATAGCTTTTTCAGGTGGAGAATTTCTATTAAGAGAAGATGCACTCGATATACTTTCATATAATTCATCTAAAAATATGTGGTCATATATAAATACAAATGGAATTTTAATTGAAAAAGATTTAGTTAATGAAGTTAGAAAAGCAACTGATAAAAAATCATTATTTGTATTATCGCTTGACTCATTAATGCAGGATAAAGATACAATTGCACACGAAAACAGATTAGATCATATAGAAGAAAAAACCGCAATATTAAAAGAAATGGGAGTTCCATACTTTTTTGTTGTAACAGTTACAAAGAAAAACAAAGAAGAACTCAAAGATATATTAGCTTATGCAACAAAAACAAATATCCCAGTATTAAGATCACCAATGGTTCCTCGAGGAAGAGGAGATAATTATAAAGACCTTTTATTTGATAAAAACGACATGAGAGATTATATACATCCAGCATTAAGAGAAAATTACTTATCCTATGTAAGTTTTGTACCATTTTTTACAGCACCAAAATTCTTTCAAAAAAACTGGTTAAAATCAAAAATTGCAATAAAACAACTAGGATGTCAAGCAGGAAGAGGATATATAGGAATATCAGCCGAAGGAAATGTAGCACCATGCGTACATCTACTAGATACAGAAGTCAATTGCGGAAACATAAGAGAAACCCCATTATTAAAAATACTAAAAGAAAATAAAATACTAAAAGAATTAAGAACAAGAGAAAATCTACAAGGAAAATGTGGAAGATGTAAATACAAAGATGCTTGCGGTGGATGCAGAGCATTATCCTATTATCATAATGGACATTATTTAGCAGAAGATCCAACTTGTTTTTTTGAACCAGAATCCCCAAAGGATTCATCAGAATTTGAAGCAATGCAAAATGAAAATGTGGGAAAATTTGCAGATTATATAATTAAAAATTCACCATGGAAAGATTTCTTTTAATGTAAAACATTGGGGTCGGTCCTCTCAATGTTTACAGCGGAAATATATATAAGTATTAGTTAAGCCGTAAAAAGTATATAGATTGCGGGTTTTACGCAATTACAAGCGATATTTGTTAAAAAAAATTTTTGAGTGGTTTTGGAGTGTTTATGAAAAAACTTGCTGTTATTGTCGTAATATTTGTTGTTTTAGGATTATTTTTTATCGGCGGTCCTTTTTATACTTTATATAAATTTAAAAGTGGTTTTGATTCTAATAATGCAATTAAAGTTATTTCCTGTATTGATTTTGAATTATTAAGACCTAATATAAAAAAACAACTTGCAAAAAATATGACAAAAGATAAAAATATGGAGTTGGAATCAAATCCAATGGCGGTTTTTTTTGAGAAATTTGTCTCTAAAATTGCTGATAATTTACTTAATACTTATGTAAGTCCTGAAGGTATAACTGAACTTTTAGATAAGAGAAAGGAAATTGAACAGGATGATTCAATTGATAAACAAAACGATAATAACAATGATATTTCTAAAAATATTAATATTGATGAATTGATGGAAAAATATAAGATTAGTAAAATTGGTAAAGATGAATTTCACTTGAGTTTAAATCCTTTTAAACCTGAGAAGAAGATTGATGTTGTGCTTAATAGATACGGTATTTCTTGGAAAATCACCAATATTATTTTTCCTGAAAGGTTTTTTGATAATTTTAATAAGTAAAATATCTAGTTTTATGGAATATAGATTTTTATAGTGATATATTCAAAGAAATTTCATTTTCAATAAAAATAATAAAATAAGTATATATTAAAAATATTTGTTTTGAAAACCCTTTAAGGACCGACCCCATATGTTTTCATAATCCTATTATTGATAAAAATATTGTTATTGGTGTTATAAAAAAACCTGCTTTGAGGAATGTTATATAAGTGATTTCCAAGCCTTTTTTTTGAATTATCTGACTCCACATTATTCCTGCGAGAGCTCCGATTAGAGTAAGGTTTGCACCTAGATTACTGGCTATTATTATAGAGTAGTTTGATATTTGTCTTATTTCTGATTGATTTGTGAAAAAGCTGTTTTTTACGACTGAACTCATAAATATTGTCATTGGTTGATTGTTTATTAAATTGGCTAGAATTGCTGAAACTGTTGCTATTATTATGCTTGCTGAGAATTTTCCTTTTATTAGTGTTGAAAGTAATATTGCTGTATCTGTTATAAATCCATTTATTTCAAGTGCTTTTATCATTATAAATATTGATAGTAGAAAGGGTAGTATTTTCCATGGAATTCTTCCTATTGATATTAAAAAATCATTTTTTTCTTTTGGTATTACTGTTTTGAAAAATCTTATTGTTGAACTTTTATATCTTTTTTCTGTGTAATGACATATTTTGTAATAAATTGCGAATATTATATCTTCAATTACAAATAGTATTGAGAAAAACAGCGTTATTATGTAAATTTTGATGTTGAAATTTTCTGAAAGTATCAAAGCTATTAGCATTAAAAAAATAAGTATAAGGCTTATTACTGCATCGTATTTGTTTTTTATGATATATGTTGAATTGTGATTTATTTCATATTTTCTTGTGAATGTTTTTCGAAAATATATGTATAGTAAAATGAAATTTGATATTATGGCTATTATTGTTGGAATTAACATATTTGCGAAATATTCGTTGAATTTTATTCCTGCTGTGTTTGCGACTATTATATTTGTTGGATTTCCTATGTATAAAAGCATGGAAGATGTGTTTGCTCCGAAGAATTCTGCAAATAAAAGTGGGATTATATTTATATGGGCATGTTTTCCTAAATAGAAAATTATCGGAGTAAGGGTTAATATTACAATATCATTTGATGTGAATATTGTTAGTATTATTGAGAATATGTAAAAATACAAAAATAATGTTTTGCCATTGCCTTTAGAGTATCTGACTATTCTGTAGGCAAAAAAATCAAATATCCCAGTAATATCGGTGCTTATGCTTGAATATGCTGTTGTGAAAAAAATTATTATTATTTTGATTGGTCTAAAAAATCCATTGCCGAATATTCCTAAATATATTATATCTATATTGATAACTTTGGTTATATACAATGATAATATTGATATTATAGAAATACTTACCATATTAAGTGAAATTATTCTGGTCTTTTTTGGTTTTATGCTAAAATATACTGTAAGAAATGTGAAAAATATTATTGTTAGATTTTTAATTTCTATCAAATTCTTTTATTCTCCATTTATACAATTTATTAATTAGAATAAATATAATGATTGCTGATATATCTACTAAAAAGTCTTTTAAATCACAGCTTCTCCATGGTAAAAAATATTGAACTGTTTCGATTAATATTCCGTAAAAAGCTAAACTTACAAAAAGATATAAAGATTTTGTTTTTTTAAAAGATAATGAAAATAAAAATGATAAAGTTATGAATGCTGCTGAATGATTTAATATATCATTTATTTTCATTGTTGTTGATAGTTTTTCAGATGGAAGAACTGCAATTATAAATATTGATATAAGGGCTGAAAAAAATAAAAATCTGTAAAATATTATTTTATATTTACTCATTATACTTAAAATCTCCATGTTTTTATGTTTGATTTTATGATATAATATATATCTCTAATTTAAAAGTAAATGCTCTTTATTTGGAGGTTTGTTTGAATTCTGATATTAAAAAAGCTCTTGATTTTGCTGTTAAGGCTCATATTGGGCAAAAAAGGAAATGTTCAGATATTCCTTATATTGTTCATCCTATTGGTGTTGGTCTTCTTCTTATGAATAATCTTGAATGTGATGAAGTGGTTATAGCAGGGGTTTTGCATGATGTTCTTGAAGATACTGAATTTAATGAAAATGATATTAAAATTAATTTTGGAGAAAGAGTTCTTGAACTTGTCAAAGAAGCTTCTGAACCTGACCATAATAATAAATCTTGGGAAGATAGAAAAAAACACACTATTGATAATTTGAATTCTATTTCTTATGATGGACTTAAAGTAGCTATTGCCGATAAAATCAATAATCTTGAGAGTATGAATAATGATTTCTATCTACTTGGTGAAGAATTATGGCTTAAATTTAATGCAACTAAAGATAGGCAAAAATGGTATTATTCTGAGTTGAAAAAAGTTTTTGAAAAAAGAATTCCCGCCGATAATATGCTTATAAGAAGATTTTTGCATTTTTATAAAATATTTGAATGAAAAATATTACAATAAAATCTATTTAAAAAATCGTTGTTTATGTATTGTCTAGTTCTCGTGTATATGTTATCTTATTGATTAAGTTATAAGTAATTAAAGGAGAGTGAATTATGGCTAAATTAGTTGAATGTGTTCCAAATTTCAGTGAAGGAAGAGATCTTAAAAAAATTAAACTTATTACTGATGCAATAGAGGAAGTTGAAGGTGTAAAACTTCTTGATGTTGATCCTGGAAAAGCTACTAATAGAACTGTAGTCACTATCGCTGGTGAACCTGAAATAGTTCTTGAAGCTGCGTTTCGTGGCATAAAAAAAGCTTCTGAAATTATTGATATGAGAAATCATAAAGGAGAACATTCTAGGATGGGAGCTACTGATGTATGCCCATTTATACCAATTTCAGGAATTGATTTTGATGAATGTATTGAATTATCTAAAAAATTAGGTGAAAGAGTTGGCAGAGAATTAAATATTCCTGTTTATTTATATGGTTTTTCTGCATCAAAACCTGAAAGAGTTAGATTACCTGATATTAGAAAAGGTGAGTATGAAGGTCTTGAAGAAAAATTTAAAGACCCTGAATGGAAACCAGATTTTGGTAAAGCTGAATTTAATGCTAAGTCCGGTGCAACTGCAATTGGAGTTAGGAAATTTCTTATTGCATACAATGTTAATCTTAATACAGCAAGAACTGCTATTGCAAAAGAAATTGGTCTTGAAATTAGAGAAACCGGAAGGATTCAAAAAGATGAAAATGGCAAAGGTCTAAGAGGAGATGATGGTAAATTCCTTAGAAATCCTGGACTTTTGAAGAATGTACAGGCAACTGGATGGTTTATTGAAGAATATAAAAGAGCTCAAGTAACAATAAATATTATGGATCATATTGAAACTCCTCTTCATATAGTTTATGAAACAGTCAGAGAGCAGGCTGAAAAATTAGGAGCTAGAGTTACAGGAAGTGAGTTAGTTGGATTAATCCCTAAAGATGCACTTATTGAAGCTGGATTGTATTTTCTTAAAAAACAGGGAACTTCGGTTGCTTTATCTGAAATGGATATACTAAGAACTGCTGTAATATCAATGGGTCTTGATGAATTAAATCCTTTTGAAATTGAGCAAAAAGTTATAGATTATCGTTTTACTAAAAAAGGATTAAAAGATCTTAAAATAACAGAATTCTGCGATGAACTTGCAAGTGATTCCCCAGCCCCAGGCGGAGGTTCGGTTGCAGCATTATTAGGAGCATTAGGAGCATCTCTTGCAGCAATGGTAACAAATTTGACTTATTACAAAAAAGATTATGAAGAAAATAAAGATTTACTTGAAAAAGTTGGAGCAAGTGGACAAAATTTAAAAAAATCCCTTTTACAAGCAATAGATGATGATACAGAAGCTTACAATAAAATGGTAGAATCAAGAAAACTTCCTAAAAAAACAGAAGATGATAAAAAAACAAGAAATAAAGCAATTCAAGAATCAAATAAATATGCAATGGAAATACCGTTTAATACAATGAAAAATTCACTTGAAGTATTAAAATTAGCTTATGAAGTAGCATATAAAGGAAATCCAAATTGTCTTTCAGATGCAGGAGTTGCAGCGTTATGTGCAGAAGCAGCGATAACAGGTGCATATTATAATGTAAAAATAAATGCATCATCAGTAGAAGATTTAAATTATATTGAAAATATATTGGCAGAATGCGATAATTTACTAAATGAAAAAGATAGAATTTCCGCTAAGATAAAAGAAAAAATGAATACTTTATAGGATTATGGGGGTCAGGTCTTCGGAATTCGATTTTGCAAAATCGAATTCTGAAGACCTGACCCCCAATTTTTTATTATGTTGCCATATTTAGCGCTTACAGCAAGGATTATGCTTCTTGGATATGAACGAATTGCTGTAAAAGAGCTTGGAAAATCTCGTTCTGGTCAAGGTACTAATTTTGTATTGTTCTTTACTGCTGTTTTTTTCTTTATTCCATTTCTATTTCATGTAGAATGGCCACAAGATCTTTGGGTTTATGCTAAAATTTTTGTTTGTGCAATAATTTATTCAATAACATTTACTTTATATGTAAAATCTTTAACTGATGGTGAGGTTTCTCTTGTTGGGCCTCTTTATAATTTTAATGTTTTTTTTCTTCTTGGTATTTCAGTTATATTTTTGGGTGAATCATTTACTTTTAATAAAGTTTTTGGATTAATTCTGATGATTTATGGTTCTTCTTGGCTTAATAGACAGGGGAATTTTTTTCTTTCAATTAAAGCTATTTTTAATAATAGACCTTGTCAGTTAATGATACTTTTTTCGCTTCTACTTTCTGTTGGTAGGGTAGCTGATAAAATTCTTATTAAAGAAATAAATCCTGTTGTATATGGTTTTGTATTATATAGTCAAATAAGCATAATTCTTTATTTTTATAACTTTTTTACAGGTAGAAAAAAATTGCAATTTGCACTGTTAATAGAAAAACCATTTATAAGTCTTATAGCTGGAGCGATAAATACATATTCCTATATATTTTTGTTATATGCTATTAAAACTATTGAAATAAGTGTAGCAGAACCGGCTAATATGCTTTCAATGGTAATATCAGTAATTCTGGCTAGAGTTTTATATAAGGAAAAAATAAAAGAACGAGCTGTGGGTATATTGATAATGATTATTGGAGCATTTTTTTTACTTTAAATTTTTTTTAAGGAATTTCCACTCTGGATCTTCTTCTAAAACATCTTTAAAAATCTGTGCAAGAAGTTTAGGATTATTATCTGCTATTTTTCGTAGATATTTTTCTTCTTTGGAATTTTTCTTGCTTTTTCCAGCATAAATAGGAGGTATAGTATTTTCTTCTTCCATTTTTTTTAAAGCAGATTCTCGTGATTTAAACTTTTTATCCACAGAATAAGACATATCTTTAGTATTATATAATTCAGATGAAATATTTTTTTTACTTATTGTTTTTTCAATTTCCATGTTTTTATCTTTTTTTTCATAAGTAAAAATAAAAAAAATAAAATATGCTATAACGACAACAACAATAATACTTATTAGAGCAAGAATAAAAAGCGACATATAAAATACCTTTTTCTCTTTATATCGGATAAAAACATATTTATAGTAAAACATAACTATGTTAACTTTTAAATTATAAAAATAAATGATAATATAAAAGTGAAAAAAAAGTTAACTGGAGAATTACTTGAGTAATACAATTGTAGTTTATTATAGTTTTTCAGGGAATACAAGATTAATCGCAGAAAAAATTACAAAATCATTAAACAGTGAAAAATTTGAGTTAATACCAGATAAAAAAATTGATTTAGATTTATTAAGAGATAAAGAATTTTTTAATTCAGAAGCAAAATGTTCTAAAATAAATGATATTTCAAAATATAAAAATATAATTATAGGTTCACCAGTTTGGGCAAGGACAATATCTCCACCAGTTAAATGGTTTATTGAAAAAATTAAAGATGATTATAAAGGGAAAGTATCTTTTTTTTGTTGTCATAGTGGAGTAATTGGAGATTCGTTTGAATTTATAGAAGAAAAATTTACAGATAGATTTTTAACTAAAAAAGGATTTTATAATCCACTCACTAATTTATCAAGTTGTTTTGAAGAAGTAGATAAATGGGTAAATGAATTCAAAACAAAATAATAAAAAAATATAGAGGGCATAAATGCTATACTGGTCAACACTTTTAATGGTGATAACTGTTCTTGTATTAATGTTTGTAGGATTTCTTCCGGGTAATAATGGACTTGTTTTTTTTGTTGCAGGAATATTTATAATATTTTGGGCATTTCAAAGAGCATTATTAAAAGGGAAGACAGATTCAATCTTTCATGAAAAAGAAGAAAGAGTAGAAAAAATCAAAAAAATGTATAAAAAAAACCGTAGAAGATAATTGAATTAGGGTCTCCGCAATACGCATTTTTTTATTTAATATAAGCGAAATTTTCGATTAAGATGTCATTTAGATAAATAATTTGCGTATTTTCTCAAAAAAAAGCTAAAAGATACTAAAAAATTTCAAAAAAAACTCTAATATAAAAAATAAAAAAAAAAGACCATTTATTTATGGTCTTTAAAAATAAATAATAATCAGAGGCAAGCTGATTAATTATGGCAGTTTGTATCACCATCTGAAGGTTTTAAATCTGTGTCTGTATCTGTATCAGGAGCTGTAGGTGCTGGCAATGTCGGGCAATTTCCCGCGTTTGGGCAATTTCCGCACCCACCAGAACATTCTATAAATGTGTTTATTTCATGTGTATGTGTTGGTTTTGCCGTTACTGTTATTCCTGTTTGTATTATTAGTGTTCCTATTAATAGTATCTTTGCTATTGCTTTCATGAATTTCCTCCAAAGTTAATTTCTCTAACTATATTTTAATTTAATTTATTTGTCAAAAAAGTTAGGGTAACCTAAAATAAACCGAACACTGTTAATTAGTGTTCGGTTATAAAAAACAGAAATTTAATTAAATACATTGTGTTATACAATAAATTCAAAATTTCACTTGACTTTATAGCTTGAATTTTGTAAATTTTCTCTAAATTAGCTTTAACTAACATAAGGAGAATTTATGAAAAAGTCATTTGTTTTGGGATTGATTGTTTCATCTGTTTTACTAAACTTTGCTTGGGCGAACAATTCGCCGGATTTTAAGCTTGATCAGATTGTTGTTACTGGTACTAAATCTGAGAAGAGAATTGATGAGGTTGCTGTTAGGACTAGTGTTATTACCAGCGAACAGATTACTGCTAAGGGTGCTGTTAATCTTTATCAAGCTCTTGAAAATATTCCTGGTCTTCATATTGAACAGCAGTGTTCTGCTTGTAATTTTTCTATGGTGAGAATGCATGGTCTTCCTTCTGATGATCTTCAAATTCTCATTGATGGTCAACCTATTTACTCTGGACTTGCTGCTGTTTATGGTCTTCAACAGATTCCTGCTTCAAATATTAGTAGAATTGAGATTATTGAAGGTGCTGGTTCTGCTCTTTATGGTTCTGGTGGTGTTGCTGGTGTTATAAACATTATTTCTAAAAGACCTATTCTTACTGATGGTAATGATTCTGAGGTTTTATTTGGATTTCAAAAAGGTGAAAATAATACTGATAGTTATATGATTAGTGCAGTAAAAAGACTTGGTGATAAGGCTGATATTATAATTAATGCTCAAAAAGATAGTCAAAGTGCTATTGATGAGGGTTTTGATAATGATGGTGGTACTAGTTCTGATAGGGTTAATAGTGAAAATTCTTCTATTGGATTTAGAACTAATATTTATGAAATTTCTGGTAATGATATGCTTACTTTTGCTTATGCTGGTATTAGTGAAAAAAGAAAAGGTGGGGATATTACTGGTGATATTGATAATCCGTTTGCTGAAGGAACTGAAAATATTACTACAAACAGGGATGATTATACTCTTTCTTATAATAAAAAAATTGATGAAAATAGGGATATTACTTATAACTTTAATTATTCTGAACATAAAAGAGATGCTACAAATGATACTTTTGTTGGTGATTATTTAGGTGAAATGGGTGTTTATCCTACTTCTGATATACTCAAACCTTATATTGCTGATGAAAAAAACAATGTTTTTGGTATTGATTATAAAATTTCTAAAGATAAAAATAATATGCTTTTTGGACTTGCTTATTCAAAGAATGATATGAAAGAGTTTGGGAATTATTTTTTTGATAGCGATGGTATTATAAATGCTAATGGTACTGCTTTTCTTTCAATTAGTGATAAAGAAGCTACTAATACTGGTCTTTATATTCAAAATGAATTTAAAAAAAATGAAAGGACTGAGATTGTTTTTGGTTTAAGATATGACAAGCATGAAAGTGAAGATCATTTTAAAGGTAGAACTTTTGCTAATACTGTTATTGCTGGTCTTGCTGATGAAAATAATTCTTATAAAAAAAATGCTGTTAATCCAAGGGCTGCAATTGTTTATAAACCTGAGGATGATATTACTTTGAGAGTTAATATTGGTACTGGATTTAGAGTTCCTTATTCGTTTTCTGAAGATCTTCATCTTTGTTCGGGTTCTCCGAGAGTTTATAAAGGTAATAATCTTGATCCTGAAGATTCTTTGCATATTGGTATGAGTGCTGATTGGAAGAAAAAAGACCATAGATATGGTGTTAATATTTTTAGAACTGCTATTGATAAAAAAATAGAACTTTCAGATGCAGTTTCAGCAAATGCTATTGCAAGAAATTATGATTATGAATGGATTAATGAGGGTGAAGCAGTTGCTACTGGAATTGAATTCGAGTATGAAAAAGTTATGAATAATAAAAATGAATTTACTGGTTATTTAACTTATACAAATGCTAAATACAATGGTCCAAGAAGTGATTGGGCTGATATTACAAAGAACGATTATCAGAATGGTAAATTTGCATCAGATAGTGAAAATCTTCCTAGAGTTCCTGATATAAAAATGGGTTTGAATTATAGCATTAAAGCTTTAGATGATGTTTCTATTATGTTAGGAAGTGAATTTACTGGAAAACAATATATTGATTATTATGCTGATAATGGAGTTGATAAAAACGAGATTAAGAGAACTTCAGGCTATTGGCAGGCTAATTTGAGAATTGAAAAAGTAGATAAAGAAACTGGTATAAAGTATTTTTTAGGTGCTAAAAATCTTACTGATAAAATTCAAAAAGATAGAAGAACAGATGATGCTGCTTTTATTTATATGCCTTTAACTGGAAGAATTTTATATATTGGTATGGAAATGGGGTTTTAATATATGTTTTATTTAATTAATAATAAAAAAATGTTTGTTTTCACAGGGATTATATTTATATTTTCCCTGTGTTGTTTTTCTGAAATTCCAGGTGAGTTTGAAAAGCTTGAAAATATTATGAATAATATTGGTAAAATTCGTCAGGAAATAAGTTATGAAAAACAAAAATGGAATTCTGATTACAAAATTCTTGAGGAAGAAAAAAAACTTTTATTAAAAGAATGTGAATATCTTGATAATGAAATTGAAAAAATGCAAAATGAAAATTCTTCAGCTTCGGAAACTTATGCTGAATTTATTAGAGAAAAGGATGAAAATGAGAAGTTTTTAAAAAGTTTATTATCTGTTGTTTTAAAAGCTCGAGAAAATATACTTGATATTGTTAAAATACTTCCAAATGGTTTGAAAAAACATTTAGATGTTTTTGTTAATAGACTTAATTCTTGGGATAAACTATCAAATTCACAAAAATTACAACTTGTTTTTTCTATTTATTCGCATATTGAAAAACTCAATAATACTTTTCATATTGATATGCAAATGCTTGGGAATGAAGAAAAAAGAGAATATAAAATTCTTTATGCGGGACTTTCATGCGGATTTGCTTTATCAGAAAATGGGGAAAATTCAGGAATTCTTATATTTAGAGAAGATAAATGGGAGTTTATCGAGGATAATAGTATTAAAAATTCTGTTAAACATGCAATTGATATATTTACAAAAGAAAGACCTGCTGAATGGCTAAAACTTCCGTTTTATAAGGTGAGGTAAAAATGTATTGGAAAATTTTAATAATAATTACTTTGAATATAGTTACAGTATTTGGAAATTTAACTGATGATATTAAAAAAGCAGAATCTATTCTTGAAAAGGAAAGAAAAGAACTTGTTGAAATTAGAAATAATATAGATAAAGAAAGAATTCCTCTAGCAAAAGATATTATGAAACTTAATAGTATTCTTAGCCAAAAAAGAGATACTTTCAGATATCAGCGAAATATACTTATGTCTAGTGAAGGTAATTTTGAAGATCTTAAAAAACAACTTAATATGCTTGATAGTGATAAAGATTATGTTTTTTCATTAATTCAAGAATATTTAGAAAATATACCAAAAACAAGAGTATTTTCGGATATTATTGATAAAAATGAAATTGTAAATGATATAAGTAAAAATATACTTGACTCAAACTTGAATCTTTCAAAAAAAAGTATTGAATCTTTAATTACACATATTGGAAATTATAATAAAGAAAAAATCGGTGGAAGACAATTCATTGGAAATGCTATTAATAAAAATGGTGATGTAATTAATGGAATATTTTATAATTATGGACCTGTAGAATTTTTTACAGAAAACAATAATAGCCCAATTTGGACTTCATTATCTCAACAAAATAGAATATTTCCTGTAATTGTTAAAAACTCTGAAATTTATTCTGAAAGTTTCAAAAAAAATCAAAAAATATTACTTCCAGTTGATATAAGTCTTGGAGAAGCTCAGAGGATTTCAGAACTAGAAAGAGGATTAGCCGATGAGTTTAGAAAAGGAGGTTATATATTATATCCAATAATAGCTTTGGGTATAATCTGTTTTATAACAATAATTTACAAGATTGTTTCATTATGGAATATAAATCTTGAAAAAGAAAATACTATTGAAAAAATACTTGAACATATATCTGAATGTAATATTTCTGAAGCTTTCAAAGAAGCAAAATCCTTAGGAAAAGCACTTGGACCTGTCATTTATGAAGGGATTCATCACATGAATGCTTCAAAAGAAGATATTGAAGAAATAATGCATGAAAAAATACTATTTCAATTACCATATCTTCAAAAAAACTTAACAATACTGGCAGTATCAGCAGCAGCTTCACCACTTCTTGGACTTTTAGGAACTGTAACAGGTATGATACATACTTTTAACCTTGTAACTGTATTTGGAAGCGGGAAAGCAAGTCTTTTATCAAATGGTATATCGGAAGCTCTTATTACTACAAAATACGGACTAATAGTTGCAATACCAGCATTACTTGCCCATGCGTATTTTTCAAGAAAAGTAAAAAAGATAATTTCAAGAATTGAACAACTTTCAATTGCATTTATAAATGGATTGAAAATAAAGGATAATTGTAAAAGATGAATGAATTTATAAAATCAACACTTATTACTATGAAAGATGGTGGAATAATAGCTTTATTTATAGGCATAATTTGTTTTTTTATATGTTTTATATCTTTAAAGATTTTTTTTAAACTTAAAAATTATGTCAATATACCTCATTGGCTTGAGGATAAAGTTCTTCTTATGATTCAAAAAAAAGTTCCCAAAATTGAAATAATTGAGTTTACAGGAAAATACAGTGAATTTTTTGCCAATATATTAAAATATGTATTAAATGATTCAGATAAAATAATATCAGGTAAATGGATTGAAATATATTTTGCAGAATTCCCATATTTTCGTGATAATATCAATTTTTTAAAAGCACTTGTAAATGCAGCACCACTTGCCGGACTTTTAGGAACAGTTTGGGGAATGATAAGAACATTCTCTGCAATATCAACTGGATATTCTTCAAAACTTATATCAGAAGGAATAAGCCAAGCTCTTGTAACAACACAATTTGGACTTATTGCAGCATTGCCAGGACTTTTTGCAATATCAGTATTAACAAGTAAATTAAATCAGCTTGAGATAAGATTCAGAAATTTAGAAATAAACCTCAGATCAGGAGTTGAACATGAGAAGATTAAATAGAATAATAAATGAGGATACAGTTACAGATATTAATATATCGCCACTTATTGATATGATGTTTTTACTTCTTATATTTTTCATAGTAACAGCATCTTTTGTTCAAGAAAGTGGAGTTGAAATAAACAGACCTCAAGCCTCAAGTGCAACAATGCTTGATAAACAAAGCATAATAATTGGAGTAGATAGTTCAGATAGAATTTTTATGGGTGGAAATGAAATTGAATTATCACAAGTTAGAACATTAGTTGCTGCCAATTTAAGAAATGAAAAAAAATCAGCAGTAATTGTAGCAGATGAAAAAAGTCGTTCAGGAATTGTTATTCATATTGTAGATGAATGCAGATTAGCAGGCGTTGAAGATGTAAGTGTAGCAACGGAGGAATAGCAAAAATGAAATCAATATATAGAGTAAATAATGAAAAAGATGCATTATTGAAGATAATTCCAATGAGTATTCTTATAAGTTGTTCTATATTTCTTCTATTACCATTATTTAATACAATAAAGATAATAAATCAACCACAGCAAAAAAAATATAATATTGTTCATTTTGAAAGAAAAGTTAAAAAACAGGAAATTAAAGAAAAAAAAACAGATACTTTCAAAACAAAAGCCAAGCCAAGAATGATAAATGTCAAAAAAAAGATAAGTCCATTAAAATTAGAATCTAAAATACCAGCTGGACCAGTTTTTGATAAAGATTTTTTACAGCTAACAGCAGGATTTGAGTCAGAACTTAATATTGAAATACCAGTATGGAATGTAGATGAAGTTGATAAAGCTCCAACACCAGTAATTGCAATGCCACCACAATATCCAATAATGGCAAGAAATAACAGCATAGAAGGAGAAGTAGTAGTTTTAGCAGTTGTTGATGAAAAAGGAAAAGTAGAATCAGTTGAGATTTTAGAATCATATCCTGGAGAAGTATTTGTTAATACCTCATTAAATTGTATAAAAAATTGGGTATTCAAACCAGCTGAAAAAAACGGAAAAACAGTAAAAGTAAAAGTAGAAATACCATTAAAGTATAAATTACATTAGGAGAAAAATATGAAAGAAAAATTAAAAATCATAATAACAATAGTTTTTGTAATGATATTAACAATAATATGTTGGAGCGATGAATATTGTGAAAATGGGAATTGCACCATTCAAGCGGAAAATTTATATTCATTTGGAAATATAGATCCAACAGTAACACAGCAGGAAGCAGATTTAATAAATAAAGCACATGAGGAATTTGAAAAAGAACCACAAAAAGCATTGAAATCATTACTCGCAAAAGCAGGAGAAAAATCTTCAGAAGCAATAGATTTTTCAATAGCAAGCTTTTATTACGCAATGGATAAATTAGAAAAATCAATAGAATGGTATAAAAAAGCATTAGATAAAAATAATAAATTCAATAGAGCAAGAGCAAATCTAGCCCAAGTATTATTAAAACTTCAAAGAGTAGAAGAAGCAGCATTAGAGTTTCAAAAAGTAGCCGAAATAGGAAATGTATCATCAAAAACCTATAATTTAATAGGATATACAAATATGCTATTAGGAAATCCAATTTCAGCAGAAAACGCATATAGGCAGGCAATGCTAGTTGAAATAACAGATAATTCTGCATTAACAGGACTTGCAAGAAGCTTATTAATGCAAAAAAGATATACCGAATGTATATATACAGTAAAAGAAGCACTTAAAAATGATATGAAAAACAAAGATTTATGGCATATATTAACAAATTGTTATGCAGAAACAGCAAATTACCAAAAAGCAATAACAACATTAGAAACAGCAAATTTACTAACAAAAAAAAATTATAGCACACATATAACATTAGGAGATTTATATTTAATAAATTCACAACCCGATTATTCATGGCAAAATTACAAAAAAGCATTTGATTACAAAGAAGCAAAAGCAAAAGACATAGTAAAAGCAGCAGGAAATCTCTTTGAATATGGAAATATTCAGGAAGCAATGAATATAATCAAAAATAATAAAAGTATATTAAAAAAAGATTCCAAAGAAGATAAAACAATAAAAATAATCGAAGCAGGAATACTAATAAATACGCAAAAATATACAGAAGCACAAAATATATTAGAAAAACTAGCAATACAATATCCAACAAATACACAAATTTTATTAATGAACGGAGATTTAAAATTCAGCCAAAAAGAATATGAAAAAGCCATAATATATTATGAAAGAGCAGAAAGAACAGCAGAAGATAGAAGTCAATCAATAATAAAACAAGCAAAAGTCGAAGTAGAAAGAGAAAATTATCAAAAAGCAGCAGACCTGTTAGAAACAGCACAAAAATTAAATCCACAACCATATATAGAAAAATATTTAAAACAAGTAAAAAGATTTGTGGGTGTCGGTTCTCAACATTGACAAAGTTATTGAATTATAAGTATAATTATATAATGGCCAGAAAATTAAGAATAGAATATGAAGGTGCTTTTTATCATATAATAACTAGGGGAAATACTCGAAGCCGTATTTTTAAATGTGATTCTGACAGACTTAAATTTATTGAATATCTTAGTGAGGTTCATAAAAAATACGGTGTTATTATTCATGCTTATTGCTTGATGGGAAATCATTATCACCTTCTTCTTGAAACTCCGTATGGTAATTTAAGAAAAGCTATGCACAAATTAAACACGAGTTATACAAATTACTATAATTACAAACATGATCGGATTGGTCATTTATTTTCTGGAAGATACAAAGCAATTCTTGTTGAAAAAGAAAATTATGCTCTTGTATTATCATCGTATATTCATTTGAATCCTTTAAGAGCTGATATTGTAAAAAACATTTCTGATTATAGTTGGAGTAGTTATAAATATTACATTTCAAATTGCAAGAAACCTGATTTTTTAGACACCAAAATGATATTAAATTTATATGGTAATAGTAGGGAAGATTATATAAAATATGTTGAATCTTAGATTAATCAAAAATTTGATCCTGATATAGAATTAAAAGCAAATATTATTCTAGGAAGTGATGTTTTTTTTGAATGGGTAAAAGAAAAGGCATTAGCTTTCGGTTGGATTAAAACAAAAGACGCTCGTTTGATAGAAAATTTTTATAATCAAAATGTAATGGATTTTGAAAATATAGAAAATAGAATTAGAAGTGTTTTTAATAATGGTAATTTTGGTTTATCTGATAAAATAAAGAGAAAAATAATAATATATCTATTAAAAAAATATACTGAATTAACCATTAAAGAAATTGGTGAAGAATTTAATGTTAGTGGTTCAGCAATTAGTATTGCTATAAAAAGGTTTAATAAGGAATTGGATTTAAATTTTAAACTCTCTGAGATTTTAAATAAAATCGAAAAAAAATTAAGTGTCAATGTTGAGAACCGACACCTCTAAAAATCCTGGCTTAGATTAAAACCAGGATTAGGTTTATCAGAAAAATTATCAAAATGAAAATGTCAATGTTGAGAACCGACACCCACATTATCCACATTATCTTCTTTTTTTTGTTCCTATGAATACTGCTGCTGCAAATAATAATATTATTATTCCTAGTGATATTACAGCTTCAATATTTGATTTTACTATTTCTTTTATTTTGTTTAGTGTTATTTCTTCTTTTTTGAGTTTTATTGTTTTTTTGCTTTGTTGATTTTGGCTTTTTAATGTTTTTTCTATGTTTTCTTTATATTGTTTTTGGTTTTCAGGTGAAACTTTTTGAGTTATGAAATCTTGTAATTTGCTGTTATTGCATACAAATCCTGAACAGGATGTATTGTATTTATTTATGAGTTTTACATGTATTTCTGCAATTTTTTTGAGATTTTCTTCGCTTGTTTTCCACATTCCTTTTCTTGCTGTTTCAAGCATTACAGAGGTCATTTCCTGTAATGCATAAGGGTTTTCTTTTTCAAAAAATTCTTGAATTTTAAGGTTATATTTATCTTCTATATAAACTGAGTGGAAGTTGTCCCATAATTCATTATCTATTGCAGATGGTCTTAGTGAATTCCAACCATATGTGTTTCTGAATATTTCAGAAAATTGATTTGCTGAGCTTGCACTTCCTTTTTGTAAGGATTTTATCCATTTTGGATTGAGTATGGTTGTTCTTGATTCTGTCCATATTGCTTCATCGACTGATTGTATATTACTGTTACTTTTGTTTCTTACATCGGTGAATAATGCATCTGGTTCTTTTCCTGTTATTTTTGTCATTGCTGAACTTACTCCGCCCATAAATTCATATACATGGTCAAGTGATAGTGGTCCCCATGAATTTGTTGATCTTCCGAATGATATTGTGTCTGTTCCTGATGCTGAGCTTTCAAATAATCCTGTTTTATACATTCCCCAATTTTCTTTTGTATAAATTGCTCCCATATTTTTTATATAAAGATCTGCTATTTCATCTTTATCTTCCCATTTATCGCCTGATTCAACCATTCCTGTTATTCCGGTTCCATAATTTCCATTAACTCCGCCGAATATTCTGGCAGTTGAAAATAATCTTGCTTCTTCTGGCGAAAATCCTTTTTCTACTAATTTTTTTTCTCCTTCTAATGAATTTTCATATATGTAATTTGGGAATTTATCATTTATATAAGCATTTTTGGCAGTTTTTACTGCTTCATCTATTAGAAATATCCTAGAGGAAGCTATATCTCTAAATTGTCCTGATGTTTGTACAAATACATCAATTCTTGGTCTGTTGAGTTCTTCTGATGGTATTAGTTTTACTGCATAAACTGAATTTCTTGAATTTGAAACTGGTTCTGTTCCCAATAAATATAATATTGTTGCAATTTGTATTCCTTGTTGTCTTATGAACTCTCCGCCCCACATTGTAAATGCTACTTTTTTTGGATATTCTCCGGTTTTGTCCAGTTTTCTTTGTATAATAACTTTTGCTAATTTGACTCCTATTTTCCAAGCTTCTGGTGTTGGTGCTTTTTCTGCATCTATTGCATATAGATTTTTTCCTGTTGGTACTGATTGTGTGTTACTTATAGGGTCTCCTCCTGGGGAAGGATATATATAACCGCCTGAAAAACTGTTTAATATTGCTTGCATTTCACTTTCTGTGGAATTAAGCAATGCTTGTTTATAAAATGCTACATTTTCTATTGCTTCTTTATAGTTTTTTACATAGTTATAAAGTGATTTTCTTTTATCTTTTTCTGATGTTATTTTTGATTTTATTATATTTTCATTTTCTAATAATACTTTATAGGAATCTTTGTTTTTTATTATTGCTTTTACTGCTTCGATATCTGCTTTGTTACCTTTGCTTTCGATTATTATTTGTTTGTTTTTTTTGTAAAATTCAAACTTTTTAAGAGCATTTATCATAAGTTTTTCAGTTTTATTAATTAAAATTTGAGTTTTATCTTTTGAATAAAGTGTGAATATTGTTTCTAAATAATCTTCTTTGCAAGCTATATTTATTATTTCTTCAATTTTCATTTTCTTTTTATATTCAATTTCTTTCATTTTTGTTGGATTGTTAAGTAATTCAAAGATAAATTCATTAGCATTTGTGTTTTTGAGATAAGTTACAGTTTCTTTAATATCTTTATTTTCAAGAATTTCCATTGCTTTTCCCATTGCTGGAATCATTTTGGATATTCTTTTTATTTTATCGATATTTTCAGGTTGTATTGCATTTATAGCTTTAGCTAGTTTTTCATTATCTTTTAAAGATTTTATATAATCTGTTTTTTCTTTAGATATTGTTATTGATGCTATTAATGTCATGATTTTATCACGGTCTTTATCAGAAAGATTTGAGGTTTCGCTAATTATTTCATTGTTTTCTGACATTGAAAGCATATCTGCAAAAAATTGATCATTATCAAGTTTCATATTTGAATTTTCAAATTCATTTAGTAATTTTCTTTCATCTGCTGAAATGAAATCATCAGCTTTTTTGTTTTCTAATAACATTTTCTCAATTATATCCAATGCTTTTTCTTTATAATTTTTTTCAAAAAAATGTTTATCATCAAATTGTTCTTGATTTATTTTTTTGAGCTCTAAATCTTTTTTAGCCATACTAAAGGAAATTGTATCTATTGTCATAAGTTTTGCTGTGTTTTCAGCTTGAAATTTATTATATTGTATTCCAGCTGTATAAAGACCTTCAGATACTTTTTCTTCTTCAACTATATGAATATAATTGTGTATTTTATCAATATTTTTTTGTGTAAGTTCTTTTGTTTCAAGATTTTCAAAATTAAGATCTTTTTCAATATTATTTTTTAAAATTATTTCTTTTATTGAATTAGAGTATTCTTTTTTTAATTCAGCATCTTGCGCACTCATATAATTATGGATTTTGTCATGTATTTCTTCAAAAGGTCCATATATTCCTGATTCCATAAATGGTGGAGTTAAATGTGAAATTATTGTTGCATAAGATCTTCTTTTTGCTATAACAGCTTCACCTATATTGCTTATTGTATAAAAATAAGGATGAGGAAGGTCTGAAATTAATGAATCTGACCAGTCATAAGAGGAAAGACCTGTTTGTTTCCATGGTAAAAACTCAAAAGATCCATGAGTTCCAAAATGCATTATACTATCTGCTTTAAAACCGTTTCTAATCCATAGATATTCAGCTATATAAGAATGTGGAGGAGCTGTTTTTGCTCCATGTATTATAGCAGATGTATTTTCTCCAATAGCTGGTAAAAGTTGCGGAAGAATTACTATATTTCCAAATTTTACTCTTGGTATTGCTATATAATATTTATCATCTTTAAAAACACTTAAATAATCCTCAGAAGGTTCTCCATATTGATTTAATACTTCATTGTAGTTTTTAATAGGAATTTGTGCTTTAGCCCATTTTTCATAATTTTTAATATCTATAAGTTCAGGATTCCCATCTTTTTTGAATTCTTCTATTCTACCTTCAGCATAAGGCATTATAACAGGTCCTTGTTTTTGTATTATATCCATGAGATCTTCTGGAGTTTCTGGAAGAGTTCCTGTATTATAGCCATTTTTTTGAAGTGTTTTTAATATATTTAAAAGTGATGGAGCAACTTCAAGTCCTCCTGCAACGAGGGAATTGTTTCCTGAACCTTTGAAATATAATATTGCAATTTTCTTTTCACTATTTTTTTTGATTTTAAGTTCAATCCAATTACAAACTCTATTAACAAAAGTTTTAAGTCTTGATTCAATTCCAAGTGAAAGATAAAATCCATCTTTGTTTTTAAATTGAGCTGAAATTGCAAAAGGTTCAATTCCGCCATCAATTTCTGGAACTACAATACTTTGTGATAACATTCCGCCAGCAAGACCCTGCTGATCTTCTTGCCATTTATCAAAAGGTTCACTTATATCGATTGGGCAAAAAAGCGGAATATTTTGTTCTTTAAGCCAAGCTGTTGTTACATCACCTCTTCCAGGATTAAGTCTACCATGTGGTACATAAATTACTGCATCAGGCTTTATTTCTTGAAGGAATTCATGTCTTTTCATAAAACCTGAAACTGAATATACATTAAGTTTTTTTTCTTCTAGCATTGTTATTAAATTATCAACAAACTGCCTTTCAACAGATCTTGGTCCGCCTTTTATTGAAGTAATAAAACATACTTTAGGTCTATCTTTTTTATATAAATTATTTTTTTCATAAAAGTTTTGATATTCAGTGAAAGTTTCAAAATAATTATCTTTTCCTTTGTGAAATATTGTATCAAAAGGAATATATTCAGGTTCTTCTATTTTTTTTATGAAAAATTTCTTTTTATCCCAATTAACTCTTATATAATTAAAGAGATTTTCAATGTTTTTTGCTCCACCATTATCCATATATGCAGATACTTTTTTTAATTCTTCTCCAAAAATATTACAAATATCAGATTCTGTATTAGTTGAAGCATAAACAAATACTTTTGCTTTTTTTAACATACCTTTTTTTAAAGAATTTTTTTGTTCATCAGAAAGATTTAAACCCATTCCAAAAAGTGATATAAAGGAATATTTTGAAAAATCTGTATTTACAATATCTTCTCTCTCTATTCTATGTACTTTTATCATTGAATTGTTTTTAACTTTTGCCATTTCAACATATTGGAAATCTTTGAAACCTATAAGTGCAATATAAGTTGGACTAACATATAATGAATAAATTGCATATAAAACCAATATCAAAATTATAGATGAAAATATTATTGTTTTTTTGTATTTCATAAAATCTCCTTTTTCTTTACACTATATAAAAAATTTTTCTTTACTAAGTTTTTTCCAACAATCAAAATTATATTATTCAGGTATATATATTATTTCACCATTTTCAAGCTGATATGCTGTTCCGACTTTTTTACCTTTACCTTCACCAGCAGTTTCTTCCGAAGCTTTGTATTTTGTTATTTTTTCACCTTTTTTTACAATTATCTCCATATTATCTTTGCCAGGATTTTTCACAATAGTCGCATCTTTTTCTGTAAGCATTTCACTCATATTAAGATGAAATACAAGAGCTACCATAAGTGCAAGAGCAAATACCATTGAAACATCAAATAAATTAGCCATACCTGATAAAGGATCGTTATCTGCAAAATTAGTCATAATTCTTTTATTTCTTCTCATTTAAAACCTCGTTTTTATTTTCTATAAAAGCTGTTTCTGCTATGTATTCTAAAAAATCATAATCTTCTTTATACCATCTTTCAGATAAAAAACTTGATATAAATCCGCATCCTCCTGTAAATATACCGACTACAGTTGTTGCAAAAGCAACTTGCATATTTGAAGCCATTGATGCAACATCACCTGATGCTAAACCAGTAAGTGCTGGTCCCATTGGAATAAGTGTTCCCATAAGACCAAGCATTGGTCCTGTTCTTGTAAGAATTACTGATTTTCCAATATTTCTATCTTTAGATGATAAAAAATCATTAAGTAATTTTTCAGTTATTGTTTTATTGAATTTAAATTCAAGCATTTTATTTAATGAATCAGTAAAAGTTGAATCTGTTTTTAATATTTCATTATCATAAATTACTTTTAACCCATTTTCTCGTATATTTTTTTCAAGTATAGCTAGTTTTTTTCTGTTTTTTAATCTTTGCATAAACCCTCCATAAAGCTCGCCTAAAGATATTAATGAAAAAATAAAAGAAATTAGCAATAGTATAATTACAGGAAGTAACATACCTGTGGAAATCCAAAATAGAATGTTTGTTATTATGCTCATTTTAACTCCTTGATTTAAGTATTATTTTTTTTATATTTTTGAATTTTGTACCTGTGTAAATAAATAATATAGAAACAATAAAAGTAAATAACAATGCTTTTAAATTTACTTGCATATTAGTTTGAATACTTGTTTTTATATTTATTAAAAGAGGGAGGAATATGCTTGTTATTAGCTGAAAAAAACAGCAGATTATAAAAATATTTAATCTTGTATTACGATTTGTAATGAATTCAAGTAATATAAAAATACTTGATATAATGACAAATAAAATTCCTGTGAAATACAAAGCTGATTTTAGAAAAGAAATTCCAGTAAAAAAGTTATATGTTAATACGAGAAATACAAATATTCCGATTATAAATCCCCATGAAGGTAATAGAGTTAGTATTTTGTATTTTGTCTTGTTTTCTTTTTCAAGTAAAAATTGAATATAAAGAAGCATTAGTATTATTGATTCTATTGTTAGCAAAAGACATATATTAGATATTGAATTAAGTGAAGAAAAAAATGTGATTATCTCAGATGAATTAAATGTTACAGCATATTTGTAAAATGCAATAGGTATTATACATATTCCACAAATATAAAGACATTTTATTTTATTTGATCTAATAAGTGATATTTTAAGAATTGTAATAACAAAACTTATTAGAAATAATATTATATGAAAAAACCACATTTTTAACCTCTTTTATATATTTTTATTTTAAAATTGTTCTCTAAAACCAAATGAGAAAGCTGAACCATTCATATCATATTCATCATCAATATCTGTTTTTCCAGTTAGATTTTCTAATTTCAAATAAAAACTTGAATTATCGTTGACTTTTTTATTCAAAGTTAAATCTGCTGTTGTATAACCGCCAAGCTCAATAGTATTAGCAGAATCATCAAATCTTTTTCCAGTATAATATAGGCAAATATTCATATTGACATTATTTTCAGGAATAAATTTGTTAATAGAAAAAGTTATTTTATTCTCAGGTTTATTAGCAAGTTCTAAACCAGTATTTACATCTTCAGTGTTAAGTTTTGTATAGGTGAAATTATTAGAAAGATTTTCATTAATCTTTTTTTTATAAGTAAACTCAACTCCTTTGGTTTTAGACTTATTAACATTAACCCAATTCATATTCCATGGTGGAGGACCGAATCTTGTTATATTATATGATATAAGATTATCTACTTTATTTTGAAAGAAATTAATATAAAATTCTTCTTTTTTTGATTTTGTTATATCAATTCCAAATTCTATATTTTTGCTTTCTTCAGGTTTAAGGAGACTATTTGAAATTACATTATATGGACTCATTCTCCAAGGTACAGCATATAATTTTTCCATATCTGGAGCTTTAAAAGCTTCGCCATAAGACATTCTGTATTTTATATTATCTGATTTATTAAAAAACAAAGTTAATTTAGGATTTTTTTGTTCTCCAAGATCGTTATAATCATCCATTCTTATACCAGATACAAGAATTAAATTTCCAAAATCTGATTCAGCTTGAAAATAAAGACTATCAATATCTCTTTGAGCTTTAAAACCCTTACCTGTATCATTTCTTTCTTCTTCTTTTTTATGGAATCCAAAAATTAAAGAGTTTTTTGAATTAATAACAGAATTATAAGTTATTTCAGTTTCATTATAATCATCAATCCATTCAGATTTTTTATCTTCTGTATAATGTTTATATTCAAAATCTGAAAATCTAAATTTTAAATTATTATTATCATTTAATATAGAGTTATATATAATATTAAATGAAGTTCTTTTCTGAATTCTATCCTGCCAAGTTGTAGCATTTACGCCAGATTTTGTGATATGTTCTGAAAAAAATGGTTTAATATCTAAAGAATTATTACCATTTTTAATTTTGATATTACCACTTATACTATGTTCTCTGTATTTATCACTTTCTCTTTTTCCGCTTGCAACATAATCTTTATTAACTCCATCTGAACTGCTATTTGAATAAGAAATATTAAAATCTGCATTATTATTTGAAATTGAAGTTGTAAAATCTGAAGTTTGAAAATTATATTTACCAAAACCTGCTGTAAAATTATTTTTATTCAAATTTTTATCTTTTGTAATAATATTTATAACCCCGCCAATAGCTTCACTTCCATAAAGAGAAGATGCAGAACCTTTAACAATTTCAATTCTTTTAATTGATGAAATAGGTATAAAGCTTATATCTACTCCACCATGACCGCCTAAAACTTGAACACCATCAAGAAGTATCATTGTATGACTAGAATCTAAACCTTGAATTTCAATATTACCTTTGTTTCCCCAAGAACCAACTGTTTTAGTAGCTTTAAGACCAGGAATTTCATCAAAAGCATTCTTGATATTTGTTATACCTTTTTTTTGAAGTTCCTCCATTGTAATTATTTCAGTTTTTACAGGAGCATCTTTTAAAAGATGCTTTGTTTTTGTTCCTGTTATAACATATTCATCTAACTTAAAAGTTTTTTCAGAATAAGCTGAATAAACTAATGCTAAAGAAAAAAATAAAGCTAATAATTTTTTACTTTTCATAAATTCTCCTATTATAATTTAATTTTATTAAAACCTTTGAGTTTTGAAATATTAATTTACTCTGAGGTTTTAATTATTTAACATAAAGAAATTTTATTTGTCAAAAAAATTAGGCTAACCTAACAACCGAACAAAACCGTCACTGGTTCTTTAATAGTTAAGAAGAAATTACTAAAATTAGTTCATATATTCTTTGTGATGTTTTTTGATTTAAATACATAGAAGGATAAAAAATGTTTGTTTATATATATTTAAAAAAAATTCTTATAAAATTATTTGACAAAAATATCAAAGTTAGGTAAAACTAAGATATGAAGAAAAAAAATCCTCAAATAAAGGTAAAAATTTTAAAAGTGAGTAAAGAACTTTTTCTTGAAAAAGGTTTTGATAGTACAAGCATGCGTGATATTGCAAATAGGTCTGACTGTAGTTTATCTAATATATATACTTATTTTGGAGGAAAATTTGATCTTTTTATGGAAGTTTTTGAATATGAATTGCAATTTTTCGATGTTTTTTTAAAATTTTTTATTGTTGAGGATGTTTTTGATTTGAATTTAGAATTTGATATTGATATTGCTTTTAAATTTATATATAAAAAAAGAAAAACTCTTAAAATTTTATTTTTTTATTTTAATAAAGAAAGTTTAATTGAATATTTTTTTGAAAAAATGAAAATTTGTCGCTGTTTAAGTTGTGATAAATGTCTATATTTTAAAAAAAATCTTTATCAAGAAATTGAAAAGACTTTAAAAATTATTGTAGATATTATATGTGATACTGAGCTTGAGGAAAAAGAGTTTGTGAATGCTTTCACAAACCTGCAAATATTTAGAAAACAAGGTTGGAATGCTGTTTTTAGACAGTAATAACATAGTTATAAGCTTAGAATAAAAAATTAAATGTATAAGGAGAATTAAAATGAAATTTTTAAAAGGTATTATTGTTGTAGGATTTTTATTTATACTAGGTTTAAATATTTTGGCACACGATCATGTTCATGGTCCAGATTATATTCACAATAAAGAAGTTTGGGGTAATAGTCTTAATAATGCTTTGAACAAAGCTCAAAAAAATGATTTTCTTTTGATAGAGTTTAGTAAACCGTATTGCAATGGATATAAGCAGTTTGCTTCTTCAGTACTTGAACAAAATGATGTTGAAAATTTTATTAAGCAGAATTTTATTGCAGTAGAACTTCATCCTTTAAAATATAAAAATCTTATTAAAGCATATAATGTTGTAACTGTTCCGACTTTTATAGTAGCCGATAATATGGGGAGAGAGCTTGATAGGTTATCTGGTTATCCTAAAAAGGAAGTTTTTAAAAATAAACTTGATTTTATAAAGACTAATAAAGATAATTTTTTCAATTTAAAAAAAAGAGCTTTAAATGGTGATGCAACTTTAATTGATTATTTTAATCTTGCTGAAAAATATTTTAATATGAAAAAATACAAAAAAGCTGAAAAATATTACAATTTATCAACAGGTTCTAATAAGGAATATGAAAAAAATATTGCTTTAGGTAATATAAATTTTATAAATAAAAATTTTAATAATGCTGATAAATTTTATGATTTTGCAAGAAGAAATTTTAATAACAGCAAAACAGTAGATTTTTTTGCTGGATATACTGCTTATATGGAAAGAGAACATGCTAAAAGTATAGAATATTTTGAAAATTTTCTAAACAATTCTGAAAATACAAATTCTCTCAAAAATAAAAAAATTAACTCTATTTATCTTTGTACTTTGGCAAGTGTGTTTTTGAAAGATTTTGATAAAGCAGAAGCTTATAGTGAAAAATTTAAAAAGTCTTTTCCTGATCAAAAACAAACTGCTGGACAGTTAACCTTTTTTGTGTTTACGGAAAAAAATAAAGTTTTGAAAAAAGAAAATGATGAACATGATGAACATGATAACGATGAACATTATCATGAAGGCTGTGGTGGAGTTTAAATTTAAATTAGTTTTAAGTTAAGTATTAGCTTTAGCTAAAAAACATTTATTTTTAAAAAATAAATGTTGCAAATGTTATTGACAACATGAAAAGTAAAAAGTTATATTTGACAAAGAAAGGATTTAATAAGATTTAATTTTAACAAATTGATAATTTAACAAATTGATAATTTAACAAATTGATAATTTAATAAATTGATAATTTAATAAATTTTTATAAATGGGAGGAAGTATGAATCTTCTGGATCTTAAGGTTGGGCAAAAAGCTATTGTATTGAAGATTGACGGTAGCAGAGATATAAAACAACGACTTATTACAATGGGTTTTACCAAAGGACAAATTGTAAAACTTGAAAAAATTGCTCCTTTGGGTGATCCTATTGATTTTCTTGTAAAAGATTATCATATATCACTTAGAAAAAGTGAAGCTTCTAATATTATTGTAGAAGAAATTAAAACTGAAAAATAAATTAAAAAAATGGAGATTTATATGAAAAAATATAAAATTGCACTTGCAGGCAATCCAAATGTTGGAAAAACTTGTATTTTCAATAGCTTGACAGGTTCTAATCAACATGTTGGGAATTGGCCTGGTGTTACTGTGGAAAGAAAAGAAGGTTATATAACAATATCAGGGGCTGAGTATGAAATAGTTGACTTACCTGGAATTTATTCCTTTAGTCCAAATACATTGGATGAGAAAATATCAAGAGATTTTTTAGTTGAGGAAAAGCCTGATGCAGTAATATTAGTTGTAGATGCTTCCAATCTTGAAAGAAACCTTTATATATTGACTCAGGCTCTTGAACTTAAGAAAAAAGTCATTTTAGTAATGAATATGATGGATATTGTTAGAAAAGAAAATATAAAGATTGATATTGAAGGTTTAAAGAAAATTCTTGGTATTCCTGTTATTGAAGCTTGTGCTTCAAAGTGTGAAGGCAATGAAGAAATTAAAAAAGAACTTGCAAGACTTGATGAATGGGAAATCCCTGAATTTAGAATAAATTATGGTGAAAGAGTTGATAAAGCTATTGATATTTTAGGAGATTTTTTTGAAAAAAAAGGGATTACTTATGATAAAAGATGGTTTGCTATTAAAACTCTTGAAGATGATAAACAGATACTTGCATTAATTCAAGGCAGAGATGATTCAGCTGAATTATTCAAAGAAATTGACCTTGCAAAAAAAGAAATTGAAAAATATGTAAATGACCTTGATACATTTTTTATTGAAAAAAAATATGGTTTTGTATCGGGCGTTGTTCATGAGTGTGTAAAAAAGTCTTCAAATCTTAAGCTTAGAATGGATGTTACAGAAAAAATAGATTCTGTTCTTACAAACAGACTTCTAGGAATACCACTTTTTATAGCAATGATGTATTTTACATTTCAATTTGTATTTAAACTCGGTGATCCGATGATTGGTTGGGTTGAAACTATAATTGGATTTATATCATCAGGAGTTGCAACAATACTAGGTAAAATGGGAGTTCCTGAACTTATTATATCACTTGCTACAGATGGAATTATAGAAGGAGTAGGGTCAGTTTTGACATTTATACCTGTTATAGCTTTGCTTTATCTTGCAATTGGAATATTAGAAGATACAGGTTATATGTCCAGAGCTGCTTTTGTAATGGATAAATTCATGCATATGCTTGGTTTGCATGGTAAATCATTTATTCCTATGGTTGTAGGATTTGGCTGTACAGTTCCTGGAGTAATGGCAACAAGAACTTTAGAGTCAAAAAAAGATAGATTAATAACAATATTAATTTTACCATTTATGTCATGCGGAGCAAAATTACCAATTTATGCATTATTTACAGCAGCATTTTTTGGTGAAAATGCCGGGAATGTAGTTTTTGCAATGTATGTAATAGGAATTGCAACCGCAGTAATAATGGCAAGACTTTTAAAAAGTGTTTTTTTCAAAAATGAAATGTCACCGCTTATAATGGAATTACCACCATATAGATTACCACTTTTAAAAAATTTAATGTGGAAAGTATGGTATAGATGCACATTGTTTGTTAGAAAAGCCGGAACAGTAATACTTCTTGGAGTAACTGTAATATGGTTTTTAGGAGCATTTCCACAAAATGTTGATATAGAACATACTTATTTAGCACAAGTTGGTAAAGTTGTAGCACCAATTTTTAAACCAGCAGGATTTGGCAATTGGGAATCAAGTGTTGCACTTACAAGTGGATTAGTCGCAAAAGAAATAGTAGTAGGAACTTTCGGTACAATATATGGACTTTCAGAAAATGATTCAGAAGACGAAGGAAAAGTTGCAAACAGACTTAGAGATTCCGGAATATTCACACCGTTGACAGCATTTGGATTTATGGTATTTTCACTTTTATATGTACCATGTATGGCAGCAGTAGGAGCAATAAAAAAAGAAGCTGGATGGAATTGGGCAATATTTGCAACAGTATATACAACAACAACAGCTTGGGTAGCAGCAGTATTGATATATCAAGTTGGAAGTTTGATTTAGAATTTAATTAGAAGAAAACAGCTAAATAAAAAAGCTGCCATTTGGCAGCTTTTTTATTTTTTCATTCTATGACTTTTAAATTAAAAATTAAAGAGGTCTAACATTAATAGCTTGAAGACCTTTAGCTCCCTGTTCTACTTCATAGGAAACATCCTGTCCTTCTTTAAGTGATTTAAAACCATCACCCTGGATTGATTTGAAATGAACAAAAACATCATTCTGATCTTCACCTGTAATAAATCCGTAACCTTTTGCATCGTTAAACCATTTTACTGTACCTTTCATGATAAATCTCCTGTGTTTTTAATAATTACTTTAAGGCTTGGGAGAGTTAACACAACAGTAAATATAAAAAATATTACCGGTGTAAACCAGAACCCTTTGTATCCTTAAAAATAATACAAATATATTTTAACTGTTTTTTTTATAATGTCAACTAAAAAACTAATTTTGTATATTAAATAAAAAAATAAGTCATGAAAATTATTGGAGAACAGCATTAGAAAAAAATAATTTTGATTTAGATACTAATTAATTGTTATAATCTTTTAATGATAGAAAAAATGAATATTAAGATTAATTTAACCCCCGCAATATTACTATATAAAGATAATACAAAAAAAGCATCCTTAAATGGAACAATATTCCTTTATCACGGATTAACAAGTTGCAAAGAAGCGAACCTCAAAGAACTAGAATCATTAGCAAAACAAGGTTATCTAGCAGTAGGGCTTGATAATTACGGACACGGCGAAAGACAAAAAGATGAATTTTTGCCCGAAAATATAGATGTAAACACCCAAGAAGGAAAAGATAAAATGATAATGGCAGTAAACAAAACAGCACAAGAACTCCCTAATATTATTAATGGACTTCATTTTATGGGAATAACTCAAGGAGATAAAATAGGAGTTTGCGGAATATCAATGGGAGCATTTATAGTATATGCAGCACTACTCAGAGAAAAACGCATAAAAGCAGCATGTTCAATACTAGGATCACCATATTTTTCAGACGACGAATATGACGATAGCCCACACATGTTTACTGAAAAAATATATCCAACACCAATACTATCACTCAACGGCTCTGATGATGATATAGTATGTTGCAAGTATGCAAAAGAATTTCACGAAAACCTACACAATTTATATAAAGAATGTCCACAAAACCAAAAATACATAGAATATGATGGAGAAAACCATTTTTTCACCGAACAAGGCTGGAACAAATTATGGACACAAGCAACAAATTGGTTTGATATCTTCTTAATGAACAAAAACCATGAAAATATCGATGCATACACACAAATAACAGAAAAATATAAAAAAAAGTAGGTGTCAAAAAAGTAGGTGTCAAAAAAGTAGGTGTCGGTTCTCAACATTGACAAAATATATAATTATGAGTATTTATTATAAAAATCAAAGTCACACCTGTGCATAACGCATAACTTATTTGGAATTAATTTGCATAAAAATAATTTATACTGATAAAATCAATTTATGTCAAAAAGTAGGTGTCGGTTCTCAACATTGACAAAATATATATTTATAAGTATTTGTCATAAAAATCAAAGTTACACCTGTGCATAACGCATAACTTATTTGGAATTAATTTGCATAAAATAATTTATACTGATAAAATCAATTTAGGATAAGTGCATTAACAGTTAAATATCTGAATTTGAAAGAATATAATAAGATATTTTTGTAAAAAAAGAAATAATTTTTGTAAAAAAATAAAAATTTATTTTCGGAAAAATAGAAAAGGATGAAAAGGAAAGATATCGCTGAATTACTTGATATAAAATAGAATTAAGTATCTTCTGTTGTAAAAAGAATGTAAGAATGAAAAAAAAAGTAATTTGAGTCTGAAAGAGGATTTAGAGAGATTTATGAGTTATGCACAGGTTTGACCCAGATTTCTCGCGATTTCTCGATTTCACAAAAAAGACCAATTGAATATACATTAAAGAAAGATATAAAATCAATAGAAAAATGGTTAGATAAATTTATAAAATAAAATTTTATTGAAAGGAATAAAATATGATTATTAAAGGAAATGTTTTTAAAATTAGTTATAAGAAAAATAATAAAATTATGATATTTTTAGAAGTTAGTGAGAATGTTATTACTAAAACACCGGATAAAGAGTATTATGCAGTCATAGAAGATTCAAAAAATGCTAAATTAATAACAGTGAATTGTGAACATCAATTAAAATATATAGAATTATATTTGAAAAAACAATTATTAGCGAATATCTCAAACAATCTTAATAGTTTTTTAGGTTTAGATATTGAAATTCAATTAACAAAGACCGCATTGGAAAAAATAATTGAAAAAGATGAAGATAAATCATTAAGTGATGATTCACAGGAAGAAATCAGCATAAAAGTAACAAGAAATTAATATGAATAATCTTATTATTGTTGGATCTGGAGCTTCTTTTGATTTAAATTTGCCTACAACTAGAGATATTGATTATATTTTATTTATTCTTCTAGATTATAATAATGATGATATTTATGAAAATCCATTATCTATTGAAGAAAGAATTAAAAAATTTGATGATTTAACACCAATTAAAAAGTTAAAAAAAGCTGGATTATATGAAGCTTTTAAAAATAACATTGTTGATTTACTTATGATTCTTAAAGATGGAGATGGGGAAACTGATGAATCAGTTTTTTTAAAAAAAAGAGAAAATTATATAAAAGAGTATGTTGAAAAACATTATAAAAATCTTGGAATTAGTCCAACTGATAAAAAAAAAGAGATTTATAAAAATTATATTGAAGAACTTCCAATAAAATATGATTGGCTTGCTTTAAAATCTATTTGTCATGAAATAAAAAACAAATTACCAAGTCAAAAGGATAATAGATTACAAACGCTTCTTACTGAATTAGAATTTTCTAGGCTAAGAGGTATTTCAGTATTCGCTAGAAATCTGTTTAAAGATTCTTACGAAACAAGAAAGTTATTTGAAAATGATCCTAGTCGATTAAATTCTGCTATAAATGTTTACAATATTTTTTTATATAAAATTTTCAAACATTTTATTATGTTAGCAGAAGAAAAAGATATTCAAACTTATGTTGATTTTTATAAAAAAATACTTATGAAGAACGAATTCAAGCCAGGAACAGGAATGGCAGATAGTGAAAAATATTGTCATAAGACTAGTTTTGCTACTTACAATTGGGACCCATTTCTTCCTTATTTTCTTATGAAAGCAAATTATGAATTAAATCAGGAATATAAAAAAGTTTGTAATAAAGATAATATTTTAACAAAAAGTTTTATAGATTTTTCTTATCCTTTTCCAATTGTAAAACTATCAGGAGATCATGTAGAAAAAACTGCTTATTCTGTTAATGAGAGTACTGCTTTTATTATTAATGATATTACTGAAAGTTTTTATTTCGGAAAAAATAATCATTTAGAAGCTAAAATGAAAATGTTTTTCACAATAACAAAATTATATGCACCACATGGACTATTTAATTTACGAATTTGTAATAAATGTGGAAACAGTTTTATGATATTTAATAATGATATAGGAAAAACTTCATTAACAAAACTTAGTCATTTATTTCTTAATGACCCAATTCCTTCTGAAGTAGATTATTCAGCCTTAAAGAATTATAAAAATATAAAAAAAGTATACGAAAAAGGACGACCTGATATGGTTAATTGTCCATCATGTGGGCAAGAAACATATTTCAATAATACATATCTTGAAATTCAAGCAATATTAAAAGAACTTAACAATCCACTAAGCATGAAAATAAAAAATGGTTTAAATATTGCTTTTGCTAAAGCTGATCACATATTAACATTTGGATATAGTTTTCCAGTAGATGATTTAATAAATCCTCTTTTGTTTCAAGATGCGATTATGATGGGAAAGGGGGATAAATATTTATCGTCTTTTGATGGTCCTACCGATGGGAAAAATATTGATTTCCATTTTTATAAAGATAGTTCTTTACCTAAGGATAAAATTATATTAAAAAAACTTTTTAAAAAAGAAAAAATCAGAATAAATAATTATGGATTTTTAAAAGCAATAAAAAATATTTCAGTTGATAAAATATTAAACTGGAAATAATAAAGTGAAGTGATAGATTGAAATAAAGATAGCAATGAGATTTCATGTTTTTAAAAATCCAATTTAAAGTTTACAGAATAGGTTTCAGTCAAATTTGCGAGAATTAGAAAAGTAGATTTAAGTTGGAATTAATATATTTATGTACAGAAAATTATAAAGTAATTAAACAAAAAGGGTTTCTGTTTTCTGAGTTGCTAGGATTATACTTTTCCATTAACATAAGTGTATATTTTGGATTAATATCGTTTCATTATGAGCTATAGTAATATTATCTTCATTTTTTTTAGGAGATAAAATTAGAAATATCATATCTTACCTTTTTTACTTTAAAAATATTTTATGTTATATTTTTAATGCTGAGGGATTTCTGGGATAACAATCGTAATAAATATATAAAGGTTGGAGATAAACTTGTTAAAACAATTTTATGATAAAGACATATTTTTATCAGTAATTCAAAAAGAAGATGTAAGAAAATGGAATTTATGGAATAAAAATGAAAATAAGAAAGAAATTGCGGAAAATTTATCTAAAAATCTAAGAGAAAATAAATTCAAAATTGAGGGTTTAATTAAATCTTGTCACAATAGTAAAAAGACTTATTATCCAAAGTCACCAACAGATTTTTTTGCATTAAAAATATTAGATAAATATTTAAGAAGAATTTATCAAGTAAAACAATCTGATAGAAAAAGAATCATTAGACAAATAAAAACAATTTTAAAAGAAAATGGTGATTTTACTTTAATAAGAACAGATATAAAATCTTTTTATGAAACTATTGATTTCAATTCTATATTGGGAAAAATTGAATCTGATATGATTTTATCTCCGATTGGAATTTCTTTACTTAAATCTTTAAAACAAACTTTTTTTTATGTTGCTAAAATTAATAAAGGTCTCCCGCGAGGAATTAATGTTTCTCCAACAATTGCAGAACTTTATTTGAGAGATTTCGATATAAGTATAAAAGAGGATGTTGATGTGATTTATTATGCTAGATATGTAGATGATATATTTTTAATTGTTGATGACTCTAAAGTTAATATTATTGAAAATGAGATTAAGCAAAAAATTGAAAAAATACACCTTGAATTTAATGATGATAAAATTTTTAAAAATTCTATAAAAGAAGAATTTTCATTCTCATATCTAGGTTATTTATTTAGATTGACATCAAATAATGAGGTAGAATTACTTATTTCTCCAAAAAAAATTAATAAGATTAAAACAAGAATTTATAAATCTTTTTTAGATTATCAACACAATAACAATTTCTCGTTATTACTAGATCGTTTAAGATTTTTATCATGTAACAAAGTTAGAAAAAAAAGTGAAAATGGTTATTTAATGGCAGGAAATTCATATAATTATTGTGATATTACTGACCCAAATTGTTTTAAAGTTTTTGATGGATTTATAAATAAAAAAATTCTTAATATTTTCTCATTAAATGATTTACAAAAAAATAATATAAAGAAAATTTCTTTTTATCGTGCATATAAAAATAAAATAAATGTGTCTTTTACTAGAAGACAAATTGGAAATATAAAGAAGGCTTGGGGAAATGAATAATAAAGTTAAAATTAATTTAAAGGATAAATATCGTATTCTAATTACAGAGTTATTACCTTATGAATTACCTTTATGGTTTTCAAATGAGAATTTTTACAATATAAATAATAACTTTAAAGATAAATTAGATGAAATTATAAATAATATAAAGATAAATAATTATATACCACTGGATTATAAGATTAACCGAACAAATGGAAATGCTCGTATCTTATCAATTATGCATCCATGTGTTCAATTAAAATTTTGTGATTTTTATGAAAAGTATCAAGATTTAATATTATATTATTGTAATAGATCTACAAAATCTTTAAGGTTTCCAATTAATATTTCTAATTCATTTTATAAAAAGCTATGTTACCCTAATACTAAAATACAATCTGGAATTGAAGAAGAAGAAAAAAACTATTTGAATTTTATTTCATTTTTTAAATATAGTAAATTTCCATTTTTATATAAATTTTTTGAATCATACGAATATAATAAACTTGAAAAGAGGTATAAGACTCAATTACAAATAGATGTTAGTAAATGTTTTCATAATTTATATACTCATTCAATAAGTTGGGCAATCAAGAATAAATTTATTTCTAAAAGAGACCGTTGTAAAAAAGTTGTTGGATTTGATAAAGATTTTGATGATTTAATGCAAAAATCAAACTATTGTGAAACCAATGGAATTTTAATTGGACCAGAAATATCTCGAATATTTGCTGAAATGATTTTTCAAAGAATCGATAAAAACATAATCAAAAACTTAGAAAAAAAGAAAATTCTTATTGGTAAAGACTTTGATTTTAGACGTTATGTGGATGATTATTTTGTATATTTTAATGATTCAAAATTAAAACAAACAATTATAGAATCTATTAATTCCGAATTATTTGAGTATAAATTGCATTTAAATGATGCCAAAACAGTTATTTACGACCGACCTTTTATTACTAATATATCTTTATGTAAAACTGAAATTTCAAAATTTTTTGAAGATTTATTTGATAAGAGGTTTTCAAAAAAAGAAAATGATAATATTTCGATTTCAGAAAACAATCTTCATAAAAATTTAAAAAATATGATTTTTAATTTTAATTCTATTTTTAAGAAAGAAAATCATGAAATTATGATTTTAGATAAAAATCTTTATAAAAAAACAAATAAAATTTTTTCTAATTTTAAGTCTGTTTTAAAAAAAGAAAATGAAAGAAATTTGATTTTAGTTAGAAATATTTATAAAAAAGCAAATAAAATCATTTCTGATTTTAAGTCTATTTTAAAAAAGCATAAAGTTAATTATTCATCAATTGCAAGTTATACTATGTCAATATATTCAGAAAAATTATTTGTTTTTTTAGGAAAACAAATAAATAACATAAAAAATGAAGGAATAGAAAATAAAATTTTTTTATGGGTCTTAATTGATATTGATCTTTTATTTTTTATTCATGCAATGGATCCAAGAATTGTTCCTACAGACAAATTAGTGCGTATATTATTATTTTTTTTAAATTTTGAAGAGAAATTTTCTAAACATTATTTTGATATAATTTTAAAAAAAATATTTGATTCTTGTTTTGAAGCAATCCGTATATTCAAATCTTGTTCTGAAAGTATTTATCCTGTTGAAAATATGAATATTTTGTTATTATTATCTAAAATCAGACACAAAAGAGAAGATTTAAAATTATCAGTTTCTTTTATTGAAGATAAATTTGATTTAAAAGAGATTAAATATGATATACCTAAAGAACCCTTTTATTTTTTATGGATTAGTATATTTTTATATATAAATGACGATCCAATATATTCAAAAATTAAAAAGAAATTAAATTCTAAAGCATTAAGATTTTTTAAAAATAATAAACATAAATTTAATTCTACAGAATATTTTTTATTCTTTTTTGACTATTTAGCCTGTCCTTATGTAAATTCAAAAGGGAAAAAATATGTTATTAAAATTGCTACAGAACTTAGAAATTGTAATAAAATAAATAACTATTTAAATAGATTTGAAAAAAAAAGAATTGGGATGATTGTTAATTGGGACGAGAAGAATTGGTTAGATAAAAGTATTGAGAAAAAAACTTTTAAGTATGTATATGAATAAATTGGAGCACTTAGATTGCTAACATTTTTTTCTTTAACTGATTTTTTTTAAAATTAGTTATTACGAAATATAAGGTTAACAAAAACATTTTACCGAATAAGCGCTAATGTTTTTTCTGCTTATATTTCACACACGATTGATGGTACGTTTAAGTGCTTCATCCTTAATTAGTTAATGGAGAAATTTTATAATGATTATTAGAGTATATGTATTATGTCGTGGTGAAGTTTTTTTATTAAAAAATGACAGTGATTTAGTCGTAAAAGATTTTGGAACATCTAAATAGTTTAATCTCAGAAAAAAGTAGTTTCTTAGGATCTACACAGTAAAAAGAATTATTTGGAAAATTGATTTTATACTATCAAATGCTCATCAGGAGCATTATTTAGTATGATTTAAAAGGCACAGACTGGTTTGTAGTATTCTGGAGGTTTTTAATTTTAAAAAAAATTTTTTTGTGCTTATGGTTTAATATAATATTTGGATTTATTTCTGTTTTTATTTCTATATATGTTAGTTGGATTTATTCTGATTGGACTTGGTTCAGTCGTTCGGGTTCAATTTTGATAATTTATGGTGTAATACTTAGTGCACGACCAATTATTCGTATGGGTGTCATGGGGTTACTAAAATATTATTCAACTATTGATTGTGGAAGTGCTTCACCTACACCGCAAGATATTGAAGATGAAAGGCAAGAATATCTTGATGTCAAAGCTAATAAATTTGGAGTTTTTATGGCAATAGCAGGAACTATTGTATGGGCTTATGGAGATTTGATTGAAAGATTTTTCAGCTAGTATACAAATTGAATTTTAATTCGAAATAAGTTAGGATAATAATGAGATTAAACCGGTGCAATACTCATTAGGATGAATATTTAATATTATTAATTTTACCTCCGAAAGAAAGTTTTTATGTATTTTAATAATTAATATTATTTGATATAATAAATATATGTCAGAAAAAGTTAATAAGTATATTGATTATTGGATTTCAGTTGCGAAACATGATTTAGATGTAGCAATTGTTCTATTTGAAAGCAAAAAATATGATAGTTGTTTGTTTTTCGGACATTTATCTATAGAAAAAATTTTGAAAGGCTTATGGGTTAAAAACAATAATATGGATTTTCCACCAAAAACCCATAATTTGTTGAAATTAGCAAATGAAACTAAAATTGATTTTTCAAAAGAAGATAAGAAATTTTTTGAAATATTAAATGAATTTAATATAGAAGCAAGATATCCAGATTATAAATTAACTTTTTATAAAATTTGTACAGAAGAATTTACGAAAGAAAAATTTGATAAAATCAAGGAATTGTTTAAATGTATACTCGAGAAACTATAATTGAAAAAGTTAATATTTTGAAAAAAAGGCTTATTGAAGCAGGTTTTGAAATTACAGATATATATTTATTCGGTTCTTATTATAATAACAGTAATAATGAATATAGCGATATTGACATTGCAATAATTGCTGAAAATTTCACAGGTATAAGATTTTATGACATTGAAAAAATAGCTGAATACAAATTAGATTTAGTAGATTTTGAAATACACCCATTTAAAAAATCCGATTTTGAAGAGGGAAATCCTTTTATACAGCATATAAAAGAAAATTCTAAAAAAATAGCATAGTAAATCTGAGGGGTCAAACCGGTGTAAAAAAGTAGGTGTCGGTTCTCAACATTGACAAAATATATAATTATAAGTTTTTATTATAAAATTCAAAGGAAATCTGGGGGTCAAGCCGGTGCATAACGCATTAGATATTGAAAATCCGCATTAATCCTGAATTTATATTTTTTTTATTGCTTGTCCAAAAAAAAGCTTGCTACTAATGAATGCCTTGATATAAATGAATTTATAAAAAGATAGAGTTTATAAAGAGCTGATAAATTTTTAAATGTGTTAATATATAAAAACATTTCATTTTATAACATAAATATGCTATAATTATGTTATAAAATAATTTATCAGGAGTCCTAATGCCAAATATAAGACCTATTAAAGATTTGAGGAATACTAATGAAATATCAGAAATTTGTAATAATTCTGATGAACCGGTTTTTATAACAAAGAACGGATATGGTGATCTTGTTGTTATGAGTATGGAAGTTTATGAGAAAAAATTAGCTCTAGCAGATTTATATGCGAAATTATTGAGTGCTGAGGAAGATATTGTAGATAATAAACTTTTGGATTTCAGTGAAGTTCATGAAAAACTAAAAGGTAAATATGGTAAAAAATGATTATTATATAAAATTTACAGAATCAGCTTTTAATGATCTTGATGAAATATACTTTTATATAACTCATGAAACATCTAATGAGAATATAGCAGATAATATTCTGGAAGAAATTGAAAAATCTATTTATAGACTTAAAGAATTCCCTCAAATTGGTAATTTAATTAATAATAATGTCTTTAAAAAAAGAGGTTATAGAAAATTAGTTATAGGGAATTATATTATTATTTATAAGATTAACCAGAGTTTAAAGTCAATTTATATACTTAGAATTTTATACTCATCAAGAAATTATATAAGTCTTTTGTAAAACTGGAAGTTCACAATTAAAAAAGTCAAAATATTTGAGGACAGACTATTATGAAAAAAATATTTTTTATTTTATCTTTTATAAGTATATTATTTCTAAGTTCTTTTTATGCTTATTCGTATAGCGGTAAGATATGTCTAATGGAAATGACAAGTGAGAAAGCTGATATTTATGTGGAATTAACGAATAGAATATATTCATTGGAAGAAGGTCAATTTAGTGATGATAAACTTATTCGTGTAAAAAAAATTTATGTTAAACCAGATAATTCATTTGTTTTAATTAGCGTTTATTATGATAGCTTTGAAAGTAGAAGATTATATCCTGCTGATATTGAAACAAAAGAAGAGATTTTAAAAAAATTGAAAGAAGGTCCTAAAAATATAAATTTAAAAGATATTATTTTAAATCTGAATGATGAAATGAAAAACCTTGCTCCAAATCAGATTGAAGAGCTGAAAAATAATAAAATCCTTATTGTCAGAGAATATCCTTATGATGATATGATGAAATTATATAAAAATGTCTCAAACAGTCTTATTACAAAAGATTGTATGTTAGATGCTTTTTATTCTCTTATTTCTGAATATGCATTTTTAATTGAGAATCAGAATTACAATTCAATGCAGAAGATGTTATCACTTTTGATTAAATATATTTCCGATAATTCTTTTGAACATAGAAGATTAAAGACTATATTATCTAATGCTCATAGTATTTTAAATGCTGAGCCGGATGATAGATCTGACTCTGATAAATTAAATATTTTAAGTGATAATATTTATAAAAATATCTCTAATATAGAAAACTCTATATATTCTTCCGGCGTACTTAAAAAATATAAAATCTGTCTTGAGTATGTTAAAAATTTTCAATTTACAGAAAATGAAAAAAATATATTGAAAGAAGTAATTCTTAACAATAATAATATTTTAGAATATTACTCAAAAATAACTGAATTTAAATATTTTTTAACTGGTGAAACTGATGATATTTTTAATAATCTGAATATTTCCATTCATAGAGATCATAATTCAGGTATTTTCAACGAAATTGAAAGAGAAATAAAAAATCAGAAAAAAAAGATTACAAAAAATATTATAGATAAGAAGATGAATTTAATTGATCTAAATACAATTGCAGTAAATGATGTTGTAAAAAATTCTTTTTTTAAAAAAAATATAAAGAAAAATGAAATATATCGTTGTGGATTCAATGTACCTGGTTTTTCAGGAATGGTTGAAATGTCTCCTGAATTTTTTTCAAAATATATTGAAATACTAAAAAAATTACAAAATTACGGTGTTGAGAACGGGATTCTTAAAACTGATCCATTGAAATCCATAAAAAGATTTTTTGGATTGATTCAGGATGAGACTAAAAAAATTGATATAAGATATTCTAATCTAAAGGAAGAAGTGCTGAAATATTTTTTCTCAGATGAAAATTTTAAAGGTGCTATGATTAATTTCTATCTGCCAATTTTAAGAAAATGTGAGTCAGCTATTGGAGCAGCAAGAAAGATAAGCCAGAGAGGTATTGAAAAAGAAAACATAAATGATCTTGATAAGGAAGTATTACAGTTTTTTTCTTATCATCCTATATATTTTCTTACAGATTATCTAATACATATCTCATCGATTCTTGAAACATTATCACATCTTGAACCTGAGCAATATCAACTTAGCAGTTATGACCAAAACATAATGGGTTATTTTTACAATGTAATCAAATTATGTCATCTGAATACTTCAAATCACGAATTTGCAGACACAATTCCTTTATTATTTAAAGATAAAGATATTTATAAAGGAACTGGAAAAATCAATAAAATCTATGTAATAAAGAAATTTAATGATAGAGAAGTATTGTATAAAGGAGGTATATATTCTTATTTTGAAGGGGATAAAGAAAAACCAGTTTCTCAAGATTATTTTTCAGAAAATATGCTTTCAAATGATAAATATTTAAAAAATTGGGAAAATGCATTTTTTTCAGACATGGAAATAGAAAACACGGATACTGTTATTAACAAAATACTTGCAGGAGAATATGTTTTTTATCTTGAAAAATATTCATACAATGAAAGAATTGGAGATGCTGTATTGAATTATATAGAAAAAAATGGGTTCAATGATTTTTTATCGTATGAAAAAGTTCCAATGTATCTTACACCAGTCCATTTTAAAAAAGCATTTTTAATCTATACAGCAAAAGATAAATTTATTGCAAGATACCTTAATGATTTAGTAAATGAGGAGAATCTATCAGAACTATTTGAATTCATAAAAAAAGGAAATGAAAATGAGAGGTATGCAGCAATAAATCTTATATCCAAACTAAAAGTCATAAATTCAGAAAATATTGAACTCTTATTCAAAGATTCAGGAAAATCAGAAAAGTATAAAATAATTGAAGAATTCCAAAGAAATAAAGCTCTTGATGAATTTCTTGTCAGAGAATACAAATTATCTGAATCACTGCCTGAAAAAGTTTTTATTTTTGAAAAATTATCAAATGACAATCAGAATGAAGATTTTATAAAAAAGATTATTTTACAAGAAAACAGCTATATACTTAAAGCAATTGCATTCATAAAATTATCTTATCTTAAGATTGATATAAATCGTGAATTGAATCTGAACAGTTTTTTAAAAGATCTTTTTAATACTCAGCAGAATAATAAGGAATTAGATGATGAATTAAATCAGCTTAAGGATTTTAAAGATATAGAATTAGATCGAAGATTAAAGAGAAAAGATCTTTTTATACAATATTTCAGTAAAATTTATGAATATATGGATAAAGATAAATATGATTATTATATACCAGATTATCAGACTGCAAAAGAATTTTTAGAAGAGGATATTTTAAAAAAATTATACTATGAGCACGAGATTAATAAATTTTATGAAGAAGCCAAAAAGATTTTAAACAACAATTTTAAAGAAGGTACAAAAGACTTAAGAAGATTATACGAATTACTCAGTAAAATAACTGACTCAAAAAGAAAAGAAGTAATATTCAAGCTTGTTGATTTTCTTGATTGCAGGAAATATTCAAATATAATGTATTCATCTTATCCTGCTAGAATATGCGATCAAATCTTCGCAGATATATGCTATATATTGTCGGGTGATTACAGATTTATAAAATACGAATATATGGAAACTTATGAAAAATCAGATATATACATAGAATATTTAAAGCAGAATATAAAAAGATTTAAAACAGAATACAAACCGATACTAGAGGATTTTGAAGAATATTACAAATTACAGAAGGTTGTTTATGATCAGGCAAAATGGGATGATCTGGTTGAAGATTTATTTAAATTTGAATTTCATAGAATTTATCATGAATATGTCGGGGAGAATTATATAAAAAGATTCCCTGAAAGTCAGAACGGTTATGTTGCATTGATAAATCTTTATATTGGTTCAAAAGAATATGATAATGTAAAAAAATATATTTCCATAGCAAAAAAAAGAATAAAAAATAATATTGAAATGATAAGAGCAGAGATTATTATGTTTTATCATCTTAAAGAATATGACAAGGTATTTAATATTATTTCTCAGAATGAAAAAAAATTTGAAAACGATGGTGATATAAATTGCATAAAACACAATATACTTTTAAAAAATGATAAGAAAAAAAGTTATGAATTCCTGGAAACATTAATCAGAAAATTCCCCGAAAATCTAAATATATTACAAGCTTACATTGAATCCTATTCAAAGATTGAAGGGTTTAACGATGGAAAAAAAGCAGTCTTATATGTAGATAAATTATCAAGACTCACGAAAGAGAAATATGGTGCATTAGTAGTTAAATTTGCTGATCCAATTGCTGCAGCCTATGCAGAATCAGGAAATTTTGATGAAGCATATAATATTCAAAATCAAATTGCCAAATTTAATGATAATGAAGAGTCAAGATTATTAGCAGATGCCTATAAAAATAAAATCACATATATTAAGTTTCAGAAACAGAAAAAGGAATAAAATGAAATTGAAAAATGAAATCGAGGTCAGACCATCGTAGATTGTTGAAAAACTCTGTTTTCTTTTCACTTAACCTAAAAAACAAACATCATGGTAATGCCAACCAAGGTAAGATAAATTTAAAGCTCGACACAGAATCTGTTTTGTATAAATGTTTGTTCTTTTTAGTTTTTCAACATCCTATAGTATTTTGAATTTTAAAATAAAAATAAGTATATATACTGCAAACCCTGGAGATGATTAAAGTGAGATTTGATGCGGAAACTTTTGGGAAGTAAACTATGATTTTTACCAATCTCTAGCCAGAATTGTAGTATATATAAGGAGTTTGAAGGATACGAAAAAAAGGGTTGAAGAATTCAATTTTATAAAGTATAATTATTTATTAAATTATGCTGTGATTTTATAAGGAGTTTTATGTTCAGAGCAAATATTTTAATGGGTGATATTGATAATTTTTCTGATTATAATGAAACCGAAAGAAGAAAAATACAACAATCTTTTCATGATTACATATCTAAGAGTAAAAATTTAAGAGAATTTTATCATACATTCTTAAAAACGGATAATGATTCTTTATTTGGCGTATTTCATCAAGGACCATTTGAAAAATCTATAAATGTAATTGAAAAAGCATTTTCAATAAAAACTGATTTAAAAAATAAATATAATATTTCTATTAGTATTGCAATTAATTGTGTTGGATTAAATAGGGAAATTAGGTTTGAGAAATATCCTGATGAAGAAGGAATTAAAGTAGAAAATCTTGTGCATATACCTGATGAATATATTGATGAAAGAGGTAGAGTTCAAAGTGGAAAATTATCTGGTGATGTTATAATTACATGTTCAAGACTTTTATCTTTAAAAAAAGAAACTAAATCGAATGATAAAATAGCAATTGCTTTTTTAAAAATAAGTAATGAAGAATTAGATAATCTAAATAAGAAATACACTATAGAAAAAGTTAAAAAATTTAATACAAAAACTAAATACGGAAAATGGTTTCAAGAACATAAAATTCAACCTTATATGATTTCATATAAAATATAATTTTTGAGGATAATTTAAGGCGGATTAAAATGGAAAAACTGAAAGAAAAATTTTTAAAAATTGTTAAAGAAAAACCACTCGGAATAGATATCAGTTCCATAAAACTAGAGGATCTTAAAGATGAAATTAAAAAAAATCCAGATTACAAAGATAAATTATTGAAGTTTTCTGAAATATTTAAGCAAATGGAAGGACATAAACAGTGGATTAGTCAATTTTATGTTGAAAAGAAAGATGAGATTCACTTTTTTAAAGAATCTATATTTTATAATGAATTGGTACAAATACAGATTTTTTTCGAGTTTATTAATCATCTAAATGTTGAAGAAAATAATTGTCCTAACTTATATCAGATAATATCAATAAGAAATCAATTAAGATTAAACAAAATAAGAAATTCTATAGCACATTTTGATTGGTCAATAAAAGGGGATAAAATAACATTCCATGATAATAATTTCGAACAATCATTTAATTATATTGAAGTTTCAGAATTTTCTTCCATGATTGGTATTATTGCAATATATTTAACATTTTAAAATAAATAATCGTAGTCTGTGATTATAGTCAACTGAAAATTTAGTTTTATTTTTAAATAAATCATGTTAAATTTTATGTGCAAAAACATTAAGTAACAGACTCTATTAGTAAATGTAACTTGACTTGAAGTAATTTATTTTTGTACAATTATAATTTATCGAACTAATTAGGTTTAAGTATGTAACCAAGGAAGTTCAAAGATGACAAAAAAAGCAAGACAATACAAACGAACTACGATAAGAAGGTTGGATACACTATCTGGAAATCAATGTGCTTGGCCTGGTTGTGAAAAAAAACTTATTGCAGAAGATGAAAAATCAATTATTAGTAAAATATGTCATATTGAAGCTGCTAGTGAAAATGGTCCAAGATATAATCCTAATATGGATGATGATGATAGGCGGCATTTTAATAACTTGATATTATTATGTGATGAGCATCATATAATAATAGATAATAAAGTAAATGAAGGTGAATATTCAGTTGAATTGCTTAAGGAATGGAAAAGAAAACACGAGAATAAACAACTTCAAGGTACTTTGCAACAAAATCCAACACTTCTAAGCCTTGCCATAAAAGCTATTTCAGATTTTGATTTAGAGGAAGTTATTGATGAAACAGTTTCTAAACCATTTAATATTGATGAAAAAATATCATTCAATGCAATAAAAAGGAACAAGGTGTTAATTGAAGAATATAAAGTCTACTATTCAAAATTAAATTCTCTTTATACTGAATTAGAAACAGCAGGTTCTTTTCGTAAAGAAAAATTGTTGAGAAATATAAAAAATATTTACCTTAAAGTAAAAGGTAATTATACTAAGGATTCTAAAGAACCCATGATAGTTATACAAAAAAATGCTGATAATATTATTGAAGATATTGAAAATGAGTTATATGTTATGATTGAAAAAGAATCTAACTGTTATCAAGAAGAAATTAGTTTTGGAATATCTATAATTATGGTGGATGCATTTATGAGATGTAAAATATTGGAAAAACCTGAAATATGATTATAAATAAAGATATTAATCCTGAAAGAGAAATATATTATTTGGGTGCTTTAGTAATTGATATATTAAATAACAATTCCTATAAAAAAATGGATTTTTTTGAATTATTTCAGGCTTTGAATGAAAAAATAAAAATTTCAGTGTATCTTTATATTCTTACACTGGATTGGTTGTTTATCCTCGGATTAATAACTAAAAAACAAGAGGCTATAATAAAATGTTTTTAAAAAATCTTAAAATTGCCAAAAATGGTGATATTATACGAAATATTTCATTTAATAAAGGGATTAATCTTATAATAGATAATACAAAAACAAAAGATAGAAAAGAGTCTGGAAATAATGTTGGAAAAACAACAGTTTTAAGGCTAATAGATTTTTGCTTGGGTGGTAAAGGCGAAAATATTTATAAAGATACAGAATTTAAAAGAAAAAGTAACACGCAAATAGAAAATTTTCTTAAAGATAATATTATTATAACTCTTATACTTAAAGATGATTTAAGCGATGATTTATCAAAAGAAATTAAAATTAGTCGTAATTTTTTGAAATATTCTAAAAAAATACAGAATATTGATGATGAAAATTATACAAATGACAAAGAATTTCATAAAAAGTTGAAAGAATTAATTTTTAAAGTAGATTTTGACAAACCGTCTTTTAGACAAATTATTTCCAAAAACATAAGAGATGAAAAGAACCGCCTTATTAATACTGTAAAAGTTTTACATGGCTCAACAAAATCAGAGGAGTATGAGGCATTATACTTATTTTGGCTTGGAATTAACTTTGATGAATCGGCTAGAAAACAAAAGTTGATAGTTCAGAAAAAAATTGAAGAAAACTTACAAAAACGTTTACGAAAAGACAGTAATATATCACATATTAATCAATCACTTTTGATTGTAAATAAATCTATTCAAGGTTTAGAATTAAAGAAAAAAAGGTTTAATATAAATAAAGATTATGATAAAGAGCTTGATGAACTCAATACTGTAAAATCTGATTTAAATAAATATTCAACAGAATTAAGCAGATTAGAATTAAGGAAAGATTTGATTAGTGAAAGTAAAAATACATTAAATGATGATATTGCGAAGATTAATGTCGGTCAAATTGAGAAAATATATAAACAAGCAAAACAGTTTATTCCTGATATACATAAATCTTTTGAAGAAACTTTAATATTCCACAATCAAATGATAAAAGAAAAATTAAAATTTATTACTCATGAATTGCCTGAGCTCGAACAAAAAACAAAATATTTAAAAAATAAAATTTCAGATTTATTACAAAGAGAAAAAAAACTTTCAGAAAAATTATCAAAAACCAATGTTGTAAAAGAATTACAAGAGACTGCTTCAGAATTGAATAAGCAATATGAGTTTAAGGGGAATTTAGAAGAACAAAAACGCTTATGGGAAGAAACCTTAGAAAAAATGGAAAATATTTTAAATGAATTAAAAGATATTGATGAAGGTTTGAAAACAAATAATGATTTGATACAGGAAAGAGTATCTGAATTCAATAAATATTTTTCAGAAATTTCTTATAATCTTTATGGTGAACGATTTATTTTAAGTTTTGATAACACTGATAAGGTTTATGAATTGGAAATAAATAATATTGAAGGTAATTTAGGGACTGGAAAAAAGAAGGTGCAAATGGCTGCATTTGATTTAGCATATATTCAATTTGCTGATGCTTTGGGAATTGAATGCCTTCATTTTATATTGCAAGATCAGATAGAAAATGTACATCATAATCAAATTTCAGGTATATTAACAAAAATAGTCAATGAAATTAACTGTCAATATATTTTACCTGTATTGCGAGATAAATTGCCTGAAGATATTGATGTTAAACAATATGAAATATTATCACTTACACAAAATGAAAAGTTATTCAAAATTTAATAAAGTTAAAAAATCAAATAATAAAATATATTCATATAACATAATTAAAAATTAATAATTAAATCAACTTCGTTGCTAAACTTTTTTTTGATTTACAAAAGTTCTTGTGCTTGTTACAATTATTTTATAATAATTAAGTTATTTTTGGGGAGTATATATGAAGAGAGTATTGTTTTTTGTTTTAATTCTTGTTATTTCTAACTTTGCTTTTTCTGAATCTTTTAATATTGGCTATTCTAAATCTTTTTGGCAGTTTGATGTTGTGAAGAGTGAGCCGGTTTTTGAAAAGGGTTATTATCAGAATGATTTTACTTGTTATTCTCAGAGTGAATTTTCTTATGTTTTTGTTGAAAATGATATTCTTGAAAGTAAAGATAAAAAGCTTGATAAAGTTCTTGTTAATAAGATTCAAAAAAGGTTTGATGATTATTTCCCGATTCTTTCTGAATATTTTGGTCCTCCATCTGATCTTGACAATAATGGTAAATTCATAATTCTTATCGCTGATATTAGAGATTGGTTTTATTATGATATGGAAATTCAAGAAGGTATGGAGCCTATTTTAGGTTATTATTGGTTTGCTTTTAATGGTATGAATAATAATGATTATCTTACTATGGATTTTGATCAGCCTGAAATTGATGCTTATGGAACGCTCGTGCATGAGTATTTTCATAATATATATGATAATGTTAACCCTGAGCCTGTTAATGTTGCTGACAGGGCTGTAAACGAAGCTTTAGCTCATTTTGCTATTTATCTTAATGGTACTATGGATAAAGATTCTTATTGTAATTGGCAATTTTCTATTTTAAAGAAAGATATTTCTCTTGGTAAATTTCTAAATCCTTTTGATGGTTCTCATGATTATTTTGATATTGTTAATCCTGATACTCATCATTGTTATGCTAATGGATATTTTTTTATGTATTATATTTCAGAAATTATATTAAAAGATGATAATCTTAAAAAACGTTTTTTTAATACTCTTATTTATGAAGAAATAAATGGTTCTTCTGCTCAAAAGCTTAATAATGCTCTTTATAATATGGGAATTATTGATTGTGATAAGGATTTTGATGATTTGTTTTTTGATGAGTATAAAAAATTTGTAACAAAACATCTAAACTGAAAACCTATGGGGTCGGTGCTTAAATGCACGATGTTGGTGAAACTTAAAAATACAAGGTTTCAACAAGATGGTTCGCTATGGTCACGATTTAGTTTTACAAGTAAAACTAAGTTTAAAAGCTTAAAAAACTGTATTCCTGAACGGGTCAAAAATGACAAACATTTAAAATAATTAAAAGTCCAAAGCAGATCCCGGCCCAGAATCGCAACCGGGATGACAATCTATTGAAGCAATTAATAATTAAGAATGAATAATTATTAATTTTAAAGCAAGTCTTAATAAAACACTGTCTCACTGCTCATACACCGCACTTATACTGTTTTCATGCACTAACTTGTCATGTTTTATCTGTCATAGCTTTTCTAATTAGATTGCATAGCAATCGCTAATTGTGATTTTGCCGGACTAATAGTTTTTACATATCTCGGATTTTCCCGGTCTCTTATCTTCCAATTCAAAATTCCAATTTCAACATTGCTCTTATTATTAGCTTCTATATAATCTGTATTTTTTTGGTACTGATATTGCACCTTCCCATACTACTTCTCTATAATGTATTGGATCTGTGTTTCTTTCTGTGTTTATTAATAACACTTCAGATTTATTGTCTAATTCTAGATGTTCTCTTAATTCTTTTAGTTCTGGTCTATGCATTATGAATTTTAATGCTCCAATTGTTACTGCTCCAGATTCGCCTGATATGACTTCTTCATCGCCATTTAATGGTAATCCAAGTATTCTCATTCCGCAACCTGCTACATAGTCAGGTACTTTTATAAATGCATCTGCAAGATATCTTATTGATTCCCATGCTATAGGATTTGGGTCTCCACATGCTAATCCTGCCATTTTAGTGTTTAAATCACCACTGACTGATGTGCCGTTTTTAGAATTAGATTTTGCTGATTGAAATATACAGTCTGCTCGGTCTGGTTCTACTATTATTAATTTTGGTCGGTCTTTTCCGAATAATTTAAGATAGAATTCGCATCCTGCTACTGCTAGTGAACCTACTCCTGCTTGTAAAAAAACATGAGTTGGTTTTATAACTCCTTGTGCATTGAACTGTTCTTGAATTTCCATGAATAATGTGCTGTATCCTTGAATTACCCATTTTGGAACTTTGTTATAACCTTCCCAAGCTGTATCTGAGATTATTTCCCAACCATTTTTTTTAGCATCTTCGTTACATTGTCTGACTGCATCATCATAGTTTCCATCAACAATTACTACTTTTGCTCCGTTTTCTTTTATAGTGTCTATTCTTGGCTTTGAGGTTAATTTATGCACATACACAACTGAATTGCATCCTAACTTTCTTGCTGCCCATGCGACTCCTTGCCCGTGATTTCCGTCGGTTGCTGTTGCAAATACAATATTATTAATTTTATTTCTTACTTCTTCTTTAAATAGGTCGCAATAATGAAAGTTTTCATCTGCTCCAATTTTTTCTACAATAAATTTGAATATTGCAAATGTTCCGCCTGTTGCTTTGAATGAACCTAGTCTAAATCTATATCCTTCATCTTTTACCCATATTCCACCTAGATTTAAGTGACATGCTAGGTTTGCAAGAGTTTTTAGTGGAGTAATTTTGTAATTTGGTATTTGTCTGTGAAAATTTCTTATATATGCAAAATCTTCTGTTAGTATATTTACTTTACAGTTTTTTTCTCTTGTGTTTTTATCGTTTTGATTTTTTATCCATTCTACAGGTACGATATCCATTATATTTCTCCTTGTATTAAAGTGATTTCTGAACCCTTTAAGACCATTATAATACTAATAAAAATAAAAACAAGTCTATTATTAATTATTCAATTTTGAGAAGTTGTTATGTTATTTAATTAGACTGTTTGTCTATTTTGCCAAATAGAAAAATAAAATCTTTGTTTAAAAAAACTTTAATTAATAAAAGTGCGATGTGCAATAGAGAAAAGGGCTCCATATTTCTATGAAGCACCTCTTCCTATTGGCTTGGAGGGGTTAAAAATTACATTCTCACAATATTGCATTTAAGCATAATTGTCAAGATAAAATCACTAAAAAAAACCTTTTAGTTAGTTTTAAAAGTTTACTTTAAAACCTTAATACTTTTTGATTACTACTAACTTGCCAAATTCTATTAATTTATTCGCTATTAACGGAATTATTTTGTGTCTTGATACAATTCCTTTTTGTGTGAAAGAAATGTCGTGGTGACCGGGATTAGAAGCGGTTCCGGTAAAAAATTTAATTTTATCAAAATTTCTTAGCATTGAATATAAAACTGTTACTGCATTATCTTCAGTGATATTTTCATAAGGTTCATCGATTATATTATATACTTGATTGAGCGTAACAGCTCCTTCGGTTACAAGTTTGAATCCTTCAAGATAATATCTTGGTGGTGCGATGAGACTTTTGGGATTTTCTTCAATTGATAATGGTAAGTTAAGATGTCTTGCTATCATTTTGGCAGTGCTATCACCACATATTATGTGTGTGCCGGGACTTTCTAAATAATCATTTATAATTTCATGATCAAGTTCTCTGTTTTCTGGTGGTCCTGATATAATATTTAGAATATTTCCTTTTCTGCATGATATGAGACATATTGTTGAGTCGTCACGATATTTCCCATTATTTAATGCAAGGACTTTGTGTTGTATTTCTTTGCATATAAAATCTGGTTTTTCTGAATTTCCAATGTGTTTTCTTATATAATCAGATAAATTCTTTTCACCCCATCCGAAAGTATAGTCAAATCCTGTTCCTGCTTGTGAAACTCCATCGGTGCAGAGGAGAATGTATTCATTTGGTGAAAGATAAAATGAACTTTCCATAATTAAAACATTATTTATTGATAAAGTATGAGATTTTAAAACGCTTGCTGAATTTTTTGTTATTAATATTGGAATGGGATTTTCATAACATAAAGCAACTCCTTTTCCATTATTTAATATTTTAACTGCGGTAAATGCTCCATAAGGAAGGTCTTTACCTGTGTTTTCATGATTTGATTGAGCGATTTTGCCTACAGATTCATGAAATGTAAATCCTGATTCTATTAAAGAAAACAATCTTGAATTGATGAAATTTGCATATATATTTGCTTTAAGTCCGTGACTTATTCCATCTGTAAGTACAATTAATATGTATTCTGGAGTTTTTTTTGAAGCAATTACATCACCACAAATGCTTTCTGAAGAATGTGGTTTTATAAATTCTTTAATGTCAAAATGTAAATAATTTTGCATTATAATTCCTCCAAAATAATTTGCATATTATTACTTTTTAGGTGATTCTATTCCTGAAAGTAAATTATTTAATAATGATTCTGATTTTGCTGTATTATCTCCTAAAAATTTTGCTAGATTTTGTGACATTGTAAGTTGATGTTCAAGAAGTTCTCTGGCAAGTAAAACTGTGTTTTCTCTAATCTGCTTTAGTTTTTCCTGATTATTTCTGGTATTGGTTATATTTACAAATATTCCAGCAATAAGGTTTTCTTCAGGTATTCTATATGCTACACAATGGCATACAACTCCATAATGACTAAATTTTTTTACATCTTCGATTTTATTTTTTGTACTTGCTATTAGTTTTTCAAAAATATCAGAGTCTATTACTCTTGAAACTCTTTTTCCAATTGAATTATCAAAGCATGAAAACATTTCTTTAAATGCTTTATTAAGTCTGATAACTTCAAGATTGCTATTCATTATTACAATTCCGTTTGGAGATGTTTCCATTATTATATCAGAACGTTTTTCGGCAAGTTTTCTCATCCAAGGAATACACATTGAAGATTCAGCCATTCCTGAAAGAACTGCTTTTGCTTTTTCAATACAGGAATTATATCCACAAGCACCACAATCAAGATAATCTTCTTTGGAATATTTACCTGTTTTTTCAAGTACTTCTTCGATTTCTTCATCTGTGAATTCAGTTTTTGGTATTTCTTTTGAAGAAAAAATAGTTGATAAATCTACAATGCAAGTGTTGTCATCATTAATTTCTCTATGTAAATCATTATTATTTTTTTGTTCTTTTACATTTTCAAGTAAAGCTGTTTTTCTTTTGAAATTTGATATTTCTCTATCGATTCCTGGTCCTGAAATACATCCTTCATCACAAAACAATGGTTCTATAAAAATATGTTTATCTATATCGCTGAAATTGTCTAAAATCTCTCTAATTGAATTAATTCCTGTAACATGAAGTGTTTCAGAACTTTCAAGACAATCTGTAAGATTTCCTGTAAGTGTTAAACCGCCACTTAAAGGAAACATGTTTTCATTAATTCCTGATGATCTCATATCAAAAATACTTTCTTCAAAACCACTTATATCAAGCTTATCTTCTTCAATCCAAGAGAAAAGTTCTGAAAATGTCATTACAGCATCGATTATACCTTGGTGTTCTTCTCGCATTATTTCTTCTTTTTTTGCAATACATGGTCCGATAAATACGATTTTTGCATTTGGATATTTATTTTTAAGCATTCTTCCATGAGCAATAAGAGGAGAGGCAATAGGTATTATTTTTTTGACAAGTTCAGGATAATACCTTTCAATTAAATTAACGACAACCGGACAAGCTCCAGATATCCATGCTCCTTTATTTTGTTGGAAGAAGGTCGCAGAGTCTAAAGCGACGGGCAGTGCACCTATAGATGTCTCTGCAACCTTTGAAAAGCCTATTTTCCTCATGAGTGAGGGGATTCGCTTGATTTCCCATGAAGAAAATAGTGAATTATAAGAGGGGGCAATTGTGACAATTACATTAGCATTTTCGCTAATTATTTGTCGTATTTTGACAGTATCATTCCTATATTCTTTAGCTTTTTGCGGACATTCTCTAAGACAGGTCCCGCAATATATACAGTAATCAGGTATAATGGAAGCTTGGGCAGATTCCATTTTTATTGCGTGGACAGGGCATTTTCTTACACATCTATA
>JALOAD010000018.1 GCA_023228995.1 Candidatus Muiribacterium halophilum | reverse complement strand
AGATCAAGAGATGATAAAAAACTTAAAGAAGTAACTGAAAATATTGTATCTATATTAAAGCTGGAAGTTGAAAAAGCTAATGCTTCAATAAAAATTGATGTAGTAAATGAATATAAAAGTTATAATATTGATGAGAATGACTCTTTGATTAAAGAAATAAAAAAGGCAGTTGAGAAGATTGGTGTTAAATTTAGAACAGGTTCTACAGGTGGTGGTTCTGATACAAATATACACAATGCAAAAGGTCTTAAAGCTGTTAATATGAGTACAGGTATGGATAAAGTTCATACAGTAGATGAAAACATTAGAGTTGAGGACCTTGAAAAACTTACAGATTTTATTGAGGAGTTTCTTAAAGGTTGAAAAAATTCCTATTAGTTTTGTTAATAATCTTTACAATAAAAGGTCAGATATACTGTTTATCTGACCTTTATGTTATTAATTCAGAAAACTTTGAAGTTTATATTAAAAAATCGCTTTTAAGTGAAAAAGATTATATAATGAATACTCTTGAAAAAGAGTTAAAATATATTTCTGAAAAATTCTGTTTTAAAAATAATTCTCCTATAAAAGTTTTTATTGAAGATTCTGTTAATACAGGTGGAGCTAATGCTGATCCGCTTCGTTCAGATATTAGGGTTAATTATTTTTTTGATTATGGAGCATTTCTTAAATTTAATGAAGTTATTCGTCATGAATTAACACATGTTGTGCAGTTTCATAAAATTGGTGACGGAAGTGGAGGTATAAAATATCTGCTTCGCCTTGGCGAAATTCCTTTATGGTTTTATGAAGGATATGCAGAATCTTTTTCAAGAGATTATAATCCTTATTGGGATGTTTATTCATATTTATATCCATTGTATACTCCTGTAGAACTTCAGACTTTTTATTATAGAGATAATTACAATAGAGTTGGTGGATATTTTGCATCATTTGAAATAATTGAATATTTAAAAAATCTTTATGGTGAAGAATATATTGCTTTATTTTTATGTGGTAAGGGTTTAAAAGATAATTTTAAAAGTTCAATAAGAAAAAAATTTGGAATTATTTCTGATATAATATCTGAATCCCGTTCATTTTTAAAAAACAGGACAATTGTTAAATATCCTAATAGTTATTTTGTGTTTAAAGAATCAGAACATAATCTTTCTCAACCTAATTTTACTTTACATGGTTTATATTATATTTCAACTGATAAAGATAATAGAAGTGTTTTAAAATTTAATGACAAAATAATATTAGAAAACATACATTCTTATTCAATTTATAAAGAAAATGAAATAATTGCTTCTATACATTCACAAGGTAGATTTAAAATAGTTATTGTAAAACAAGGTCAAATTTATAAAACAGATTTTTTAGGGATTTATCCTTTTAAAAGTGAAGATTATATATCTTTTATGGATAATAGAGGTTATGTAAATGTTTATAAAGAAAATAAACTTGTTTTTAAAAATAAAGGTCAGACTGGAAGAATAAAAGATAAAATTCTTTATTACATAGATATGGATGATTATTTGTGTTTTTATTATTTTTCAGGTGATTTTAATAGAAAAGTTCTAAAATTAAAAGATTTTTATGCTGAAATTTCATTTTTTAATGATTTTCCTGTTATTAGTGAATATATTGATGGAGAATTTACTTCTTTTTTAATAAAAGATGATAAAAGAAAAAAACTCTTTAATGCTTTTGCAACTAATATTTCATTTTTTGATAATGCTGTTTATTTCTCAGGAATTAATAATCAAAAAAGAGTTATATTTAAAAAAGAGTTGCCAAAATGAAGATAAAAACAGTTTTTTTATTTTTAACATTATATATTTTTCTTAATGCAAATTCTTATGAAGCTGAAAAATATCAAGCAAAAATAGAAAAAAAATATACAATTCCATGGTTTGAATATGAAAATGGAGTTTTTAGAATTGGAATGTTTCAGCATTTTTCTGATAAAGCATATCTTTTTTCAAGAGATATAAAATATCTTTATAATGAAAATTCAGAAAATCTTGATATTTTTTTTAAAAGTCAAAATAAAGGTTTTATAGATACAGAACTGAGTGTTGAATCAAAACACACAGAAGAAAAATATTTAGGACTTTATTTTTATCCTAGTATAAAAAATATAAAAAAGACATTTTCTTTTAAATCTTATAAAAAGAAACTAGATATTTCTTTATTTTATTCAAATCTTGATTATAATTCATATTTTCCTATGCTTGAAGGAGATATTTTTGGTATTGAATTAAAAAACTTTGTTTATTCAACTAAATTTTTGAAAGATTATAATAGAGTTATTGGAAATTATGATTTTTTGTTAACTGGAGTAGAATTTAATTCGGGAAAGACAGATTTTACTAAAGGTTTAATTAGGGGTTCATATAATATTATTGAAAATCAAAAATTTACATTTATAATAAATACTGGTTATTGTAAAATTTACAATCTTGAGAAAAACTGGGTAAATTCTTTATTAAAAAATGGTTCTTCAGGTTTGCATATAAGAGGTCTTAAAACTGAGATTTATGCAAAAGAGATGAATTTTAGAAGTTTGGAATTGATTTCTCCTTTATATTCTAATTTTAATATTAAATTTTCTAAATTTTTTAGTCTTACAGTTTATAATAGGATTTTTATTGATAAAGGTAAATTTATTCTTGATAATTTTGAAAAATCCTATACTACTTATGGTGATGAAATAATATTAAGAACTATTTTAATGGGAAAAATTCCTTTAAATATTGTTTTGAGTTTTTATAAAGATGAAAATAAAAAATCTTCTCATTATTCATATTTTTTAATAGATTTGTAATTAAAACTGTGAAAATCCGGGGTTCGGGATTAGGGCAAGAAATGGGAAAAGCAATGCCGAATTTCGATTGTTGAATGTTGAATTAAGAAGGCGGGAAAAGCTGGATTCCTGAATTGGTCAGGAATGACAGAACTTTAGATTTTCTAATTAGATTATCAACCCTCAACCCTTAAACTCTTTATAAACCTGCGAATAGTTAATACAGTTAGCACAAATTTACCATTTTATGATAAATTTGCTAGTTAGTGGCTACTTTGTAGCCTAGTAAGCGGTTGGACAAGCCAACCTAGTTAGTGCAGCTAAAGCTGTTAGTTAGAAAACACAAAACAGATCCCGGCTCAGAATCATACCGGGATGACAGTTTTTTGTCACTAATGTCATAAAATGACATGTCACGCTCTATCCGTTACAGCTTTACTGATTTTACTTCAACCCTCAACCCCTCAACCCTCAACCCCTCAACCCTCAACCCTTAACCCTTAAACTTTATATACCCTTTTTTTCGTCTTCCGGTATGTTTTTTTTAATACATTTTCGTTTATTACCGATAATTAAAACAACTAATAAAGTACTGGAGATCACTTATGAAAAAGATAATGATCATATTTATATTTTTATCAATATTTATCAACGTTTACTCGGATTATAAAAGAGATTTGGAACTTCTAGGTTATGAGTTTGCAGAAGATCATTTCAAAGAAGAAAGCATAAAAAAATCAGAAAAACTTAGAGATGTTAGAAAAAGTAGTTTTTCTGCTAATATATATGATAAAAGTGGAATGCTTTCTAATTCTGGTCTTACAGGTGGATTAACAATGGAATCTGCTTATATATTAAGAACTGGAGAAATGTCATTTGCTTATTCTTATATGTATAAAGATGGTTTAATTAGCTATTTAGGAACTCTTCTTGATGCAAAGCAATATGAAAAGAATCTCCATTTTTCTATTGGTTTATCAGAAAATATTGAGGCTGGGTTTAATTTTATTGATTATTTTGGAGAGATTAATACTCTTGAAGATCAAAATGTAACTTTACAAACTCTTAATCTTAAATACTCTTTTGATTCAGGCGGTCTTGTTATGGCAATTGGTGGTCATTATACTAATATAACTCCAAAAGATCAGCTTCTTATGACTTATTCTGTTCTTGAAAAAGCTAATAGTATGTTTTTTGCTATGAGCGAGCAGATAAATCCTTTTATTAAGACATCTATAATAATAAAATCTTCTTTTATTAGATCTATTAAAAATATTTCAGGGTTTGATCTTTCAGGAACTTCTTTTTCTACTGCGGGAGCTATAATTGAATATTCTAGAATTGAAGGTGTTAATTATATATTAGAATGGAAAAAAATGAATGGAGATTTTACATTTGGTGATAATGATTCTGTTATAAATGTTGGCATAAGATTGAAAAACGGAAAAATTGGAAGCGATTTGATGATTGAAAATATTACAAATTCTTCTGATAAAATTTATGGATATACTTTAAATTATGTATTTTAGGGAGTTTAAATGAAAAAGCAGAGAGAACTTATTTGGATTTTATTTATATTATTGACAGCTATAATGTTTTTATCAGGCTGTAATGGTAATAATGGTTCTTATCTTGCTCCAATTAGTGTTCTTCCATATACATCTGGGGATTATGGTTCTCTAAAAGGTGTTATAAGGACAAATTTTAAACCTTATAGATATTTTAACCTTATAAAATTAGGCGAGCCAGGTGAAGACGATCCTGTTTTATTTCTTTCTTCAGGCGGAGAAATGTATGATGATTCTACTTTTGTTGTTGTTGATGGTGATACTTTTGAAGTAATGCAAAAAAATAATACTGATATATTGGATTTTAATCTTGATGATGAAATAAATACAAGGATTAAAGCTAATATAAGAATTGGCGGAAAAACATATTCTTATAATCCAGAATTTGAAGAAGAATATACTGTAGATGATATTCCAGTTGGATTTCATAGTTTGTCGATTGAAGTTAATGGTTTTGAAGTTTATAAAGAAAATATAATGGTAGAAGATGGTGAAAAAATAAAAAATTTTAATATTGAGCCAGTTGAGTATAAAGCACCAAATTATTTTAGAAAAATTTCAAGAGTTTATTGTACTATAACAGATTTTGAAGAAAAGGAAAAAAGTGATGAAGATGAAGAGGAATTTACAAATACTGAAACCAAAAAAAAAGAGGAAAGGGAAAAATTTCTTAAAATATTGTGGAATAAAGTAACAAGATTTTCAAAAAAAGATATAAGTGTATATATTGATGATTCAAATCTTGTATCAAATGGTCTTAATGAGTATAAATATGATCTTATTGATATGCTTGCTTTGTGGGAAAATACGGATGCTGGTATTGTATTTAATTTTATTACTGATAGAGAAAAAGCTGATATTACTGTTTTATGGGAGGATATTTCCAGTTCATATAATTGGAGTATGACTGATTCTGAAAATCCTTATAGAGTATTTAAACCAGTAATTACTTTAGCACTTTTTAATTCCTCTGGAAATAAGATAAATACTACATTTAGAAGGGCAGTTATGGCAAGAGAAATTGGAAGATCTTTAGGATTAATTGGTAATAGTGGTAACAATAATGATATAATGTATTATGGGAGTGATTTAAATATTGAAGGTGATATAACTTTGTCAGCTTCAGATAAAAATACTTTGATTATGCTCTATAATACAGTACCTGCTATTTCCGAAAAGACTTATAACCTAAATTAAGGAGACTGTATGAAAAAAAACAATTTATTCCTTATGATAATTATTATTTTATTATCTATTCTTGCAGGTTGTAAATCTTCTACTAATGAATCTTATATTAATGAATTTTTGACAAATCCTAAATCTAATAGTACAGATAATTCAATTTATTTTAAAGGAATTGTATTTTTTGAAAATATGCCTGTTAAAGGAGCTAAAGTATATATTAAAAGTAGTGTTACTGAGATTCGTTCAACAAAAGAAACCGATAAAAATGGTGAATTTACTATTATTAAATCTGAAATTGGTAAGGATTTATTTCAGAGAAATTATATATTTGAAATAAAAGCGAGTGGTTTTAAGACAGTTATAGAAAATATTGATCTTAGATTTAACACAACATATGAATTTAACATTGATATGAAACCTGAATTTGGTCAAAATATTGTGTTGTCTGGAACAAATACTATATTTTCCGGCATTATAATTGATAAAAATTCATCTGAAATAGTTGAAGAAGCTTTTATTAATGTTGGAAATAAGATTTATACTAGTAATTCTGATGGTGAATTTATTGTTGAAACAGACGAAGAAACTATAACTATTGAAAGAAATAACTATGAAAAACTTGTAATGAAGGTGGATTTAAACAATATAGTTAATGCAAATGAAGTAATTTACCTTAAAAGTCTTACTGCTTCAATAAAAGGTACAATACTTGAAAATATAGAAAATAAAAAATTAAGTAAAGTTAATGTATCACTTTTGAGAAATAATATAATAATAGATTCAAAACAAACAAATGAAAATGGTGAATTTCAATTTTATAATTTAAAAGAAGAAGGCAATTATTTAATAAAATGTGAGCATAATGATTATAATGAATATAATTATTCTTTTGTTATAAAAGAAACCAAAGATTATGTTTTAAGTCCTTTTACACTTGAAGGTAAAAAGGGTGAAATTAGAGGTAAAATAATTGATGTAAATACTGGAGATGGGCTTGAAGGTGCAGCTATTGCACTTGGTAATGGTAAACAAGCTTTTTCTGATTCTTTAGGTAATTATATTATTTCAAATATAAATCCAGGTGTGCAATCATTAAAAGTTATACTTGAATCTTATAGAATGTCCACAAAAACCGTTTTTATTGAACCTAATAAGACTGAGTCTAAAAATATTTTTATTCAGCAGGAATACGGTAATTCAAATTTAAATATAATTTTTTATACTTCTGATAATAAAGAACTTGATCATAATCTTGTTACTTTGTTATTTCTTAAATATCCGGCTAATATTCAAATTAATGAGGAAACAGACGATTTTATTATTACTTATGATAATGAAGCAATGCCTGTTGAAATAACTTTTGGTGAATCTGAAGAAAGTGAAAACGGTATGAATATAATAAATGTGTTTTCTGGAAAATACAAAATATACTCAACTTCTTATATTTCAGCAGAGAACAATACTACAGGAATTACTCCTGGAGCTTATTATGGTGAAATAGATAATGTTATTGTAAGTCCTGGTAAAACTACATTATATCAGATGATACTTGGTACAGAAGAAATTGTATTAATTGGCGAAGAAGAATAGGAGTGAAGATGAGAGTAAAAAAAGAAATTTTAATTATTACAGCATTAATATTATTTATGGTATTTTTAAATGCTTGTAAACAGGATTCTTCTATTTTAAATCTTTCCAAAGATATTACTAATGAATTTAAAGGAATTGTTTTTTATCAATATACTGATAGTTTAGGTACTCATAGTATTCCTATTAAAGGTGCGATTGTATCAATTGCAACTGCTACACAGTCTTTTACTCAGTATTCTGACAAAGATGGTAATTTTAAATTTAATAAAGATGATTTTAATAATATAAATTATTCTCTTAGAATAAATACAGGATATTTTGATGAATATATAGAAGTTATTAATCCTGTTAATTTTGAGGGTGAAAAAATTGTTTTTATAAAAAAAGATAATGAAATTATAAAGAGTTCTTCTTATATTGGAAGAATAATTATAAATCAAAATTTTGCTGATAATATAAATGTTAAATTAGGTATTAATTCTTGTGTTACAGATGATAAAGGATATTTTAAATTTACTAATATTACACAAGGCATTTATGATTTTAAGACAAATCAGACTTCAGGTTTTAGTGATATTAATAAAAAGTTAAAAATAGACGGTGATTATATATGGGTTAATAATATTATTGAGTTATTAAAACCTCAAGTTGTTGTGGAAGGTAAAATATTTGATAGTGGTACAGGTCAGATAATACCTGAAGTTGAAGTTGAAATATCGATTTTAAGTGATTATTATTATTATAATAAAAAAATTGTTACAGATTCAAATGGAGAGTTTAGATTAGCAAATCTTGTAACTGGTAATTATATTTTTATATATGAAAAAGAATTTTATATAACTGGAAGCATAGAAGTGAATATTTCTAATTCTACTGATAGAAATAAATTAAAAAGTCTTAAGCTAACAAAAATTAACGGTGATTTACAGATAACTGTTTTAGATTCAAATACTAAATTACCTGCTCGTGGAGTTAAAGTAAAACTTGATGATGAGAATAATGAGTATTTAACCGATGTAAGCGGAAGAGTATTTATTAATGATATTTCTATGAGATCTCATGATATACAAATATATTCATATCTTTACGATACTTATGAAACTACTTTTATAATGGATGAACTTTTTAAAAGTGATACTTATGAAATTGTTTATAAAGAAAGAAAAGGTATAATCAGAGGTAAAATTTTTACCGATGATGAAGGTACAATTAGTGCATTGAATATTTCGCCTGATGAAAGGGAACTTAGAGCGTTTTCTGTATATTCCATGTATGAAGGACAAAAAAGATTAACAGAGTTTAGACCTGTAAAATATATAGATGATAATGAGTTTTATATAAAAGATCTTCCTTCAGGTATATTTGTGCTTGAAGCAACTTATATTGTAACACAGGCACAAGCTACAGTTTATAGAAGTGCTGGAAGTTATGTCTTAAACTTACCTGATTTTCCTATACCGATAAATACAGGTGATGAGATAAATGTTGTAGTTAATCTTAAGAAAACTACAGGAGAGTGATAATATGATTTATAAAAACTTTAAAATAAGTATATTTTTAATTTTTATATTTTTGATTTTTTCCCAACAGGTAAATTCTGATATATATGGTCTTTTATATCATCCTGTTGATGAATTGGTATATCATACTGTTGGTGGAACATTTGATAATAATATTTTTGACTTTGAACCTAGTCAGCTTGATTTTAACCTGAGTACATATACAGAGCCTACTCAATTAGAAACTGCAGCCAAGAGTGTATATTATCATTTTGACTATCCTTCTATTGCAGTAACAAAAGAAAGTTCAGTAGATGTATATTATGAACTTATTAATCCAAATAATCCTGCAAACACTATGGAAGTTGAGGTTTATGTTTATAAAGAAGGTGATACACCTCCTCCTAGAAACTCAGATCCTGCAATTTCTACAAGATTCTCAAATTCAGCAGATTTTGGTTTAGTTCACAAAATTAATGTTGATATTGGTGGATTTCTTCCTCAAGGTGGAACGGAAAGTCCATTGGTAAATATAGAATTAAGATTTTCTGAATATGCTGGTACAATAGAGGTAGCTAATAAAATACAACATGAATTGGATGATATGAAACATATAATTGTATATGATCCATTACCTCCTAAAATTACTAATGAATATTCTAAACAACTTTTTGTAAAATGGAATGATACTTTAGGATTAAAAAAAGTAAATGAGGATTTGAATACTAATTTTCCTATTTATGGTCCTTTAAAATTATTATTTGAAGATCAAGGTACAAGACAAATTTGTCTTTTTAAGATTGACAATGCTGGTCTTGTAGAAAAAGCTAATATAAAAATATATAGAAAACTTCAAGGTGGTGCAAAAGATTATATTCCTCAAGCATATTATAATTTAAGTGTTGTAAAAGATAGAGATAGTATAGAAGAAGTACCCAAAAATCTTGTATTAAAAGTTGAAAATTGGAATCATTATTTTTATCCAAGAACACAGTATTTTATTGAATTTGATAAAGGTCCTTGGGATAAAGCAGGTAATTTAATAGAAGCTGATTCAAGAGATATAATAAGTAATCTTAAGTTTCAAACTGATGAAAATCCTCCTGTATTTGCTGCCGAAGGATTGCTTGATCCTTTGATAGATGCGGAAGATGTAAATATATATGGTAGTATAAAACTTAATTTTGATGAAATGATAGATACAGAATCATTTGAAAAAGCTTTTAAACTTATTCTTGATGAAACAGGTCAGGAAATTAAAATAATGGATTATGAATTTTTATATGATACTGAAGAATTTGTTCATAGAATAAGAATTCTTCCACAAGATCCTTTGATTTATAGTAAAACTTATGCAATCAATATAAATAATAACTTTAAAGATGTGGCTGGCTATAGTATATCAGGTATAAATTATAAATTCACAACAGAACTTGATACAACACCTCCACAACAAAAAGCTATATATCCTTTTGCAAATCAGACAGGTCTTCCTCATTCTACAGGTATTTATGTTCAGTTTGATGGTAGAATGGATGAATCTACCTTTACAACAAATAATTTAAAATTACTTAGAGGAACTTCTCCAATACCTTATTCTTATATTTATGAAACAGAAGGTTCAAATCTTTATATATTTCCAAATAATAGATTAATTCCAAATACTACTTATACTGTTAATATTACAACTGGTTTAAAGGATTTATCCGGTAATTCTTTGACTTCTCCGATTTCTTGGTCTTTTAAAACAATAGAACAGGAAGAAAACTATGCTAATGTTTCTTTAACATTTGTTAATGGTGGAATAATTCCTCCTGTTTTTCCTGAAGTTAATCCTACTTATGTTGATGGTCATATAGAACTTACTTTTACAAAAGAAATGGAACATTCTGAACTTTTAAAAGTTTCAAATTATATACTTTATGATGGTCATAGAAATATTGAACTGACAGTTCAAGCAGACCTATTAGAGCCATACAAAAAATTTATTTTAAAGAGTAAAAAAGGTACTTATGGTTTTTCATGGTATCCAGAAAATGGTTATTTTTATATAAACAGAGAATATAAGCTTTATACATTACCTTTTCTTAAAGATAGATCTGGAAGTTATATAATAAAATCACTTATTAAAAGTTTTAAGACAGAAGATACTGTTAAACCTAGGGTTTTGTCCACTTATCCATGGGGTGTTCCAACTGATGTACAAAAAATAGATATTTCAGAAAAACTTGATTATGCAAGAGTATATTTTGATGAAGAAGTGATTTTTAATGCTGCAAAAGATAAAGAATTTTATAATATTATAACTGATGATATAACAGGAGCTTTTCCGGTTTCTCTTGATTATACAACTTTAGGAGGAATTCCAGTTTCTTTATCTTATGATGCTGTTTATTATTCAGAAGCTATTGATAATTTTGATTATAATCAGGATGGTTATAAAGATGATTATTTTCTTGAGATTTTTGATTCTTCAACAGATTCTGCTGATAATAAAAACATTTTTCCTGAAGGTACTTATGAAATAAAAGTAAAACTAGGACCTTATTCAGGTTATGAAATAGAAGATATTCAGAATAATTTACTTGAAGCACCATATACTATGAAATTTGCAATTAGTAATCTTTATGGTGATTTATCTCTTGATACTGATTGGTTTTCTGCTAGTCCAAGTATTTATGACACTGCTGAGTTAAAAACAAAATATACTTTAAAACCTGAAGTTAAAGTTGTTTTTACAGATAAACTTGTAAAAAATATAGATGATTTTGAAAAAGATAAAGTAAAACTTGCAATGTATATACTTGCAGATACAAATAACAATGGAATATTTGCAGATGAGAATCCAGTTTATGGTGATGTTAGTTATGATGAAGTTTCTGTTAATGAAGAATTAAAATATGTTGTTACATATAAATCGCTTACAGCTTTACCACAAAATACAGATTGTATATTTATGGTAAAAAGTGATGCTGTTAATATGACAAACATTAATGGAGCTCCTCTTCCAGCAGATGCATTTTATCCTTTTGAAACAATGGATAATCCAGTTATATATTCAGTATTTCCGCAAAATGAAGCAAATGAGATTTCTGTAAATACTCATGTACTTGTTACATTTTCAGAAGCAATATTAGAAAATAGCATTGATGAGAATTCTTTATATATAATTGATTCTGAAGAAGTTAAAGTTAATTCAAAAATATATTATGAACCTGTTTACAATACAGCTAGAATTGTTCCAGTTACCTCTTTAACTCCTAACAAAGATTATTTTGTTGTTGCAGATAAAGTATGGAATGCAGGTATTTCTCAGTATATTTGTATAAAAGATAATTTTGGTAATGATATTGCATTTAAAGAAGTTTTTAAATTCACTACAGAAAACAAAATTGATAATGTAAAACCTAGAATATTGTCAACTCTACCTGCGAAAAACACTATGAATTTCCCTGTTAGAGGCGGTACATTTGAAGTTGTATTTAGTGAACTTATGGATGATACAACATTAGATGGAGATAATAAGACAATTACACCTGATGATAGGAAAAAATTCCATTTACTTTATAATTATAATGATGAATTGTTTGAGATTGATGATAGATATATTCTTCCTTATTATAGTGATATAGATAGAAAAGCTACATTTTTTGCAGCTGAAAAAAATGGTATTTATACAAATGAAAAAATTGATTTTCAATTAAGAAATAATACAATGTATTATCTTAAAGTTGATAATACTGTTCAGGATATTTCAGGAAATAATCTTGATAATACTGGTACTATGATTATTACAGAACCTTCTTATGCAATCAGATTTAAGACAGTTTCTGATGCTGTTTTACCTGTAGTTGAAAAAAGTTATGCTGATGTTTCTTCAAATTCCAATATATTGAGAATAGATTTTTCAGAAGTGTTAAGTTATACAAAAGATTTTAAAGGTTTTTTCTCAATTATGTATAGACCTAATGTTTCATCTTCATGGGAACCTATTCCTACAAGTAATTTTTCTGTAATAAATTCAAATAAAATAATATTAAGAGATTCTATAGCTCCTTATTATAAACAAGAAATAACAACTGCTACTATAATTCCAGGAATTATTGAATTTAATAATGGTTTTTACAGAGTATTAATTTCTAATAGTAATGGTACAGAAAGTTTAAAAGATCTTTCAAATAATATATTTGCAGGAACGGTTTTAGATATTGAAATAAAAGATGATTATATACCTTATATTGTTGAAAAATCACCTGAAGGGAAAGGAATTCCTATTATAAAAGAAAAATCTTTTGTATGGATGAGATTTTCAGAACAAATGAATGAAACTATGGATAATTTGTCTCCATTATGGACAAATTCAGTTAGAAACACTTCAAATATGAAACTTGAAAAATTAAGTGGTGGAATACCTGTAAGTACTATTCCGATTGAAAATATAATTTATTATAATGATGAAAATGGTGTTGATCTTAACGATAATGATAGTGTAAATGATAAAAACCTATTATTTGTTTATTTTGATCAAGATCTTGAATTTAATACAAATTATAGATTTACAATATCTAATGTTAGTGATGTTGATGGAAATCCTGACATAATATTGCCTGTAGTTTGGGAATTTAAAACTAAAGAAACTGCAACTTCACCAATAATTGAAAAAATATCGCTTATTAATTCTACTATAAATTCAAATAAAGTTGAAAAGATAAAGATTAAATTTATTACAGATTCTCAAATAGATATAGATGCAATAGCTGTTAATCCTGAAGGTTATATTAAAGTAAACAAACTAGGTTCTGCTACTATTGTGCCTGTTACTTTCAATTGGGAAGATGGTAATAATACTTTAATATTAAATCTTAACAATGATCTTCAGCTTGATACTACTTATTATATAAATATATCAGGAAATGTTCAGGATATTAATCTTAATACTCTTGATGGTAATATGAATGGTTATTCAGAAGGAAGTCCGATTGATGATTATATATATAGATTTAAAACAGATACTACAAAAAAACTTATTGAGGTTATTTCATCAAATCCTTTATTTGGTAGCAATAGAGTTGATGCAGCAACAAGTTTGTCATTGTATTTTGATACTGGTATAAATGAAGCTTCACTTGTATATGGGAATTTGGGAAATATAAATCTTTTTAAATCTGAAAGCCCTGAAGTTTCTGTTGATTGTAAATTAAATCTTTTAGTTGATTCAAAAATACTTATTATAACTCCTAAAGCAAAACTTGAAAATAACAAAGATTATTCTTTAGTTGTAAAATCTGGAGAAAGTGGAATAAAAAGTGTTTTTAATTATTATCTTGATGGAAATAGAAATAATATATATGAAGAAGGAAAGGATAATTTTGTTCTTAATTTTAAGACTACAACTGATGTTGAAAATCCTTATGTAATGACTGAACTTTGTAATCCTACAAATAACAGTACTGATGTTTTGATTGATAATATTATTGAAATTGTTTTTTCTAAAAGATTACACAATGATGTTTTAAGTAATATTCCTGGACATATATCTTTATATTCTGGTTTATCCGGTTCTGGCGGAAGTGTTATTCCTTATGAATATACTTATGAAAATCGATATTTTGGTGATAAAGAAAGATTTGTTGTAAAGATAAAACCTGTTATGATGCTTGCAAACAATAATGATTATTCAATAATTGTAAATACATCAATTAAAGATACAACTGGTAATTATCTGTTAATTAGCACTGATTATTCTTTTAGAACAAAATCAAAGGATTTTTCATTTACTGCATTTTCAAATCCTGCAAAAAGTAGCGAACTCTTTATTATTGCAAAATATAATAGTCCGCTGAGTAATTTAAGTGTTAGTATTCTTCAAAACGAAGATGCGATTATTACATTTACTCCTGTAAAAACAAATGATAGTCCTTATGTTTACTTTTATAAATATGAACTCAAACAAAATAAATTAGGCGTTTTAATGCTTAATGCAAAAGCAAAATCAGGTTCTTTAAATCTATATGCTGGGATGATATTTAATTATGGAATGATGAATTCTGCTCCTATGAGAACAGTAGATGGTAATTTTTCTGTAATGAGTCCTGATATTGATAGGGAAGTTTTATTATTTAGTGAAAGAAATAGTGATAATACAAAAAATGCTCCTTCAAAAGTTTCTGAAAATAATGAACTTGAAGAATTTTCACCTTATTATAGTGTTGATGGTGGGAAAAATAAAAAAGTAATATATTTATCAAATATTGACGGAGAAGAAAAAACTGGAGTTTATGAAATAGTTGGAGAAAATATTCAATTTAAAGGTAAATTTATTAAAGGAAAAGAATATATAACTGATTCTTCTTCAAAACTTTTTGTATCAAAAGATAATAAAGCACCAAGAGTTAAAATAGAACAGGATTTATTCTTAAAAACTAACATAATAATTGAAGATATTTCAGGATTCAAAATTAATGAAGTTAAAATAAATAAAATACCTATTAATAGTTATTTTGCAAATGCTGATGAAATAATACAAAATTCTATGTTTAAAAACCTTAAATATGGTTATCATGATATTGATATTGAGGTTGAAGATGGTGTTGGAAATAAAGCTAACTTTGCTTCAAGATTTTTAGCTCCAGGTATTTTTTCAATTGATTCTCCTATAATATATCCAAATCCAGCAAGCGATTATATGCAATTAAGTTATGATCTTGGTACAACAGTATCAAGAGTAACTATAAATGTTTATGATGTAAGCGGAAGAAGAGTTTTTAGAGATGTATCAAGTGTAAATGCGGGTAAAAATATATTTGTATGGGATCTTAAAGATAATAAAGGTAGAAATGTTGCTAATGGACTTTATTTTATAAAAATAAAAGCAGTTGATAATTCAGGCGATAATATTGAAAAAATCCTGAAAGCAGCTGTGTTGAGGTGATTTTATGAGATATACAATTTTAATTATTATTACAATAAGTTTTTTATTAAGTTTAGGATGTGGAGAAAATTCTCCTGTTTATACTGAGCAGAAAGTTGTCGCAACTTTACAGAATGGCTGGAAAGCTTATGAAAATAAAAACTTTTTAGAAGCTGAACAACTTTTTTTAAAACTTAAAGATTCTATAAATATTGCTGAGGGAAAAGAAGCAAGAGTTGGAATTGCTTATGCAAGAGTTTCAAATTTTACAGAAAACTCTATAGAATTACAACAAAATATTGAATATATAAGAGTAATACTTGAAGAAGTATTTGAAAACAATATTAATACTGTATATGAACCTTTATTTAATTCCAATATTGATAATGCTGATGCAAGAGCTTTGCTTTCAGTCGTATATCTTCTTCAAGGTAATATAACACTTTATAATGATAATCTTGTAGAAGCTGAAAGTTCCGGTAATATTGATAGTTCAACTCAGACAATGATTGATAGATTAAAAGGAATGTAGAAAGGATTTTGAAATGAAATTAAAAAAAGCAATTATAACTGGAGCATCTTCTGGTTTGGGACAAGAAATAGCCATAGCTTTGTCAGAACAGGGTTATGAAGTTGGTTTAATTGCAAGAAGAGAGCAAAAACTTAAAGAAACTGCTCAAAAATGTTCTAATAAAACATATATTTTAAGTTGTGATGTTACTGAATATGAAAAAACTATTGAACAAATTAAAGAACTTATTGATAAAATGGGTGGATGTGATCTTTTTGTTATAGCCCATGGTATTGGACCTCTTAATCCTCTGCTTAGATGGAAAAGATCAAAAGAAGTTATTGATACTAATGTTTCTGGGTTTACAGCTATAGCACATGTGGCTTTTAGATATTTTCGTAAAGTTAGAAAAGGTCATTTAGTAAGTATTTCATCGACTGCAAGTATTAGAGGAACAAGTGCAAGCCCAGATTATCATGCTTCAAAAGCTTATATTTCTAATTATATGCAGGGTTTAAGAAAACTTGCATGGAATCTTAAAATGCCAATTTATTTAACTGATATTAAGCCTGGCTTTATTGATACTCCTATGCTTAAAGGACTTGATGGACTTTTATGGGTTTGTTCTGCAAGAAAAGCTGCTTTACAAATTGTAAATGCAATTAAAAAAAAGAAAAAAATGGTGTATATTACAAAAAGATGGAATATAATTGCATGGTTATTAAAATATACTCCTGATTTTATATATCACAGAATTTAATATAAAAAAATTACAACTCTCGAATTTTCTAAATGTATAAAAATCTTTTTTTCTGTTATAATACCAATTAGTAAAAAAATAAACTCTATTGGAGCTTTTTATGAAATTTAAAAAATTTCTTTATTTTATTAGTGTTTTTCTGGTTTCAATTTTTGTATTAGAAATATTATTAAGAATTATTCCAGTTGAACAAAGAATTATACAATCAATAACAGAACAGGGAGATTTTAATATTCTCTGTGTTGGAGATTCGATAACTTATGGACCTGGATGTGAAGAAAAATTTAGTTTTCCTAAAATTCTTGAAAAAAAACTTAATAATTCTTTTAAAGATAAAAAAATTAAAGTATATAATCTTGGAAAACCTAGTCTTAATAGCAATGATGCTTATTTTGAGTTGATTAAATATTTTAAAGTTTATTCGCCAAAAATTCTTAATCTTATGATAGGAGCTTGTAATACTGAAACTGATTTATATTTTTCTGATTCTAATATAGAATTACAAAAAAGTTTTTTTAGTAAAACTTTTGGTAAATTGAAAATTTGGAATGTTATAAACGCATTTTATATTAATATTTATGGTTTTTCAGCATTTTCAAATAATACAGAAGTATATAATAATAATTTAATAAAAAATACTAAGGATTTCAAATTTCCTGATATATCAGAACATAAAAAACAATTACTTAATAATAAAGTTGTAGATATGAAAAATTTTAAAAATAAAAACAAAGGTTGGGATTTTTATTTTAAAAACAATTATGAAAAAGCTGAAGATTTTTTTATTAGAAATCTTAATGATATTGAAAATGTTTATGGTATTGTATTGTTATATGGTGATTTAGGGAAATTTACAAAAGCTTTGGAAATAATTGATAGAAATTTAAAGAATAATTTGGAAAATCCTATATTAAATACATTTGCCGCTGTTATTTATGGAGAGCAGGGAAATTTTAAAAAATCTTTTGAGTTTTTAAATAAAGGATTATCTCTTTCACCATCAGATGTATCAATCATTACTTTTTATGCTTATATTGCAAATTTGGCAGAAAATTATGAAAAAGCAATGGAATATATTAATATTGCATTAGAAATTGATGATACTTATGGTGATGCATATAATGTTGCAGGATTTATTTCTCAAAATATGGGACAAAATGAAAAATCAGCTGAGTTTTATTTAAAAGGTATTGCAAAAGATCCTGATAATTTTATTAATTATAGAGATTTAGGCTATTATTATATAAATCTTGAGAATTATTCTATGGCAAATAAATGGTTTGAAAAAGCAATAAAACTTAACCCTTATGATTATGATTCTTATAAAGGTTGTGTAATATCATTGCTTGATTCAACAGATAATGAAGATCTTATAAAAAGTCAAGAATACTTTAAGAAATCTAATGATTTGAATCCACTTATTAATTCAATTAATGAAAAGCTAGATTATGATCTTAATAGAATATATGAACTTTGCAGAAAAAATAATGTCAAATTATTCCTAATGAATTATCCTCAAGCTGATAATATTGTAATGAGAAGATTTTCTGAAAGGGAAAATATACCTTATATTGATATATACAGAGAATTTTCAAAAAAAGTAGGTTTTGCGGATAAATTTCCAAATAAGTATTTTATTACTGGAAAAGTATGTTCTGCTGAAGGTAATGGTTTAATAGCTGAAAAAATATATGAAAAATTATTAGAGAATAAAGCTTTATCTTTTGAGGGAAAAAAATGAACAAATTATTAATTATTTTTTTAATATTATTTTCTTTGACTTGTCAAGCAAAATTATATTTTACAAATATTCAACAAAATATAAGTGAATCTGTTTTAAATTTATTTGAAAAACCAGGGAATTTTGATAAAAAATCTGAAATTGCAATTTACTGTTCTGAATTCAATCGACTTTTTAAAGAAAAGATAAATGTTGGTGAAATAATTGAATTGTTAGGTAAAGAACAGAGAATAAAAATTAATTTTAATATTCTTGATGCTTATATAATTTCAGGATTTACAAATAATGATTTTAATTCAGCTAAAAAAATAGAATATCTTTTGCAAAAAGAAACTGATTTAATTTATAAAGCTATAGGATTTTTAAAATTATCATCTTATTATTTTATTATGGGAAATGTTGATGATGCAATTAGAATTCTTTTGGAACTTGAGCAATTTGGAGATAATAATCCTATAATTACAGAACCACTTAAGGAATTTCTTGAAAAACAAGATAAAGATAAAGATAAGCATTTAAAAGATTTACTTACATTTTTTTTTGAAACTATTTTAAATATTCCATATGCTCCTATTAAAAATCAATCTTTTTCTTCTCTTGCAGTAGCTTATGCGTATATTGGCTCTGATGATAAAGCACAAAATATAATAAGCAAGTTGGAATATCCTGAATTTATAGATGATACATATACTAGAATAGCTTATATTAATATGAGTCAAGGTAATTTTGAAAAAGCTTTTGATACAGGTTTAAAAATATCTAATGAAGAATATAGATATTCTATTTGTATGGATATTATTAGAAATTATGGAGAAAAAACAATACCAGATTGGGGATTTTTTGAAAAAGTGTTTTTTAAGATTAAAAAATTCTTTGGAAAAACAGAAAAAAGGAAAGTTGATTTTGAACTTTCAATAATCAAAAAAATTGCTGAAAAAAAATGTTTTGAAAATATTGATTATACAATGGAAATCCTTTCAGATATAGCGTTAATGCTTTATTATAACAATCATTTCAAAGATGCTTCTGATTTAACAGCTAAAATAATACAGCAAACAAAAAGTGAAAAAGTTAGAATTAATAATCTTGGTCTTATATATCTTCTTGAAGATAAAAAGAAAGCTGAGAAAGAAATTGATATTATAAAAGAAAAGCTTGAAATGCCAAATAATTCTGATCAAGAATACTTTGATACTATTTGTGCTCTTGCTGATTATTATAATAAGACTGAACAGAATTCTAAGAAAAAAGATATGTTAAAACTTATGGATGAATACCTTGATATTATAATAGATGATTATCTTAGGGTAATTATTATGTTTGAAAAATGCAATGAATACAGATGGCTTTTAACTAAATAAAGTAATAAAATAGCGAGAACAATTAGCGTGACCTTGTCACAATTAGCGATGCTTTGCATCTATTAATGATTAGCGAAATACCCGCTCTTATACGCCTCACATACCGTCCTTATACATATTTTTTAAGTATTAAACTGCCATTCTGTCCACCAAATCCAAGTGAATTTGACATTGCATAATTTATATTACATTCTCTTGCTTTATTAGGAACATAATCAAGATCAAGTTCTGGATCTTTTTCATTATAATTAATAGTAGGTGGAATAATTCCTTTAAGAAGAGGTAGAAGAAGTGCAATTGCTTCGATGCCACCAGCAGCACCTAAAAGATGGCCTGTCATTGATTTTGTTGAACTTACTGGAATATTATATATATTGTCTCCAAAAACTTTTTTCATAGCAATAGTTTCAACTTTGTCATTAAGATAAGTACTTGTACCATGAGCATTTATATAACCAATTTTATCCGAATTAATATTAGCCATTTTTAAGGCTTTTTCCATAGAAATAACAGCTCCTTTACCTTCAGGATGAGGAGAAGTGACATGATATGCATCAGCGGATGACCCAAAACCAACAATTTCAGCCAAAATTGTAGCCCCTCTTTTTTTTGCATGTTCAAGTTCTTCGATTATAATACAAGCAGCTCCTTCGGAAAGTACAAATCCATCTCTTCCGAGTGTAAACGGACTGGAAGCTTCAATACTGTTTTTTTTGGACAAAGCTTTCATATTATTAAAAGCATGAAGCATAAAAGGAAATATTTCAGCATCAACGCCACCTGTAATACAAACATCCAATTCGCCAGATTTAATTTTCAGGAAAGATTCTCCAATACCAATAGTTGCTGAAGCACATGCTGCATTTATTGAATAACTAGGACCCATAAATCCATATAATATAGATAACATTGATATCATTGTGTTAGTAGATAATTTTGGTATAGATAGTGGACTAATATATTTGCCACCTTTTTCTTTAAATTTTAAATATTGTTCTTCAAGAAAACTCCAACCGCCAAATACAGCTCCCATTATTACACCAGCTCTTTCAGGGATAACTTTTTTTACATCAAGACCACTTTGTTCTATAGCTTTTTGAGAACAGTAAGTAATATATTGTCCATTAATATTTAATCTTTTTATTTCTCTTAATGAAAGATAATCGCAAGGTTTCCAGTTTCTGATTTTACCGCACATAGTAATATCAATATCTTTTAGGTCAGGATGATCTTTGTCAAGTTCAGATAAACCAGATCTTCCATTAATAAGATTATCAAAAAATTCATCATTAGTAATACCTGAAGGACTTAAAATTCCAGTTCCTGTAATCACTACTCTTTTTTCCATATAAATCTCCTGATATAAAGGTTTGATTACATGTAATGATAAATCATAACTGTGTTTTTTGCAATTAAACTATTAAACTATAAATATAACTTCACTACTTCACTCTTTTATATCTATTTGAATCAAAATCTAAAATATATAAAATCTACTGGACTGAATATTGAAAAAATTATTATTGTAAAAAACAAAATAGTATATAGAATATTTTCTAAAAAATGTTTTATCTTTGGATTTAACCAGGTTAATTTGATTTCTTTTGAAAGCCATAAATGAAAAATTGGAGTTATAATCGAAAGAAAAATCAATATTTGGAAATTTTCATAAGTGAAATTATCTATTTTAATATATTTAATAAAAAAACTTTGCAAACCATTTGTTATTAAATAATATAAACCATTGAAAAATTCATTCCAACAATTAATTGCAAGATATATTGCTTCTTCTGGAGTGTTAGCTCTAAAAAAACCAGAAGCAAATATAAGAAGAATATTTGTTGTTATTATATCAATTATAAATTTTAATTTTTTTCCAAATCTAAAAAAGAAAATAAATCTTTTTTTCAATTCAGTAGTAATTGCACTTAAAATGAAGAATATTGAAAATAAAATACCCCATAAAATATAAGATAATTTTGCACCATGCCATATTCCACTTAATATAAGAATTACACTTACAGAAACAAGCATTCTAAGTTTTGAACTTCCTCTAGGAGATAAAACAGGAAAAAGATATGTTTTAAACCAGTTTGTAAGAGAAATATGCCATCTTGAAAAAAAATCAGTAATAGATCTTGAAAACATTGGGAATCTAAAGTTTTCAATAACTTTTATATTAAATAATTTTGCAGAACCTACAGCTATATCTGCATATCCTGAAAAATCATTATAAACTTGATTTGAAAAAAAACATGTTGCAACAATAAGTCTCCAACCTGAAAACTGATAAATATTATCAAAGATTGCATTAACAAAAAAAACCATAGAATTTGCAATTACGATTTTTTTAAAAAAACCAATTAAAATTCTTTTAATTCCAAAAACTGCATTATCAATGTTAAACAAATTTTTTTCTTTTAATTGAGGTAAAATTCTACTTGCTCTTTCGATTGGTCCAGCAACAAGCTGAGGAAAAAATGAAACAAAAAGAGAAAAGTCAATAAAACTTTTTTCAGGTAAAATCCTTTTTTTATATACATCTATAGTGTAACCCATTGTCTGAAATGTATAAAATGAAATACCTATAGGTAAAATAAACCAGTAATCAGGTATTTTTGATAAAAATAAAAGATTGCCATAAAAATAATCTTTAACGAAAAATAAAAAATATTTAAAAGTAAATAAAAGTCCAAGATTCAAGGTAATACTGGTGAGTAAATATTTTTTCCTTTTTGCAGCATTGTTTTCATTATGTATTTTTTTTGCTGAAATATAATCGATAATTGTAGAAAAAAACAGAAGAAATCCATATTCAATGCGAAAACTCATATAAAAAATATATGATAGAATTGTAAGTACAGCATTTCTGTATTTTATATTTTTTATAGAATAAAAAAGAAAAAGACTTACTATAAGAAAAATTATGTAATAATAAGAATAAAACAGCATTTATACATTCTATTCAAACAATTAGATTTTTTCAATATTCTTTTTATTTGAAAAAAATATATCGCTAAGTTATACTGTTTTCATAGAATTAATGAGTTCCAATGCAAAGGGAGGTAATATGCCGTTTATCAAAATCGCTGAGGAGTATTGCAAAGAATGCGGACTTTGTGTAGAAGCATGTCCAAAGAATATTCTCAGAATCAGTGAAAAGCTCAATGTCAAGGGGTACAAAGTAGTAGAGCAGACAGAACCAGATAAATGTGTCGGCTGTGCAGCTTGTGCTAAAGTATGTCCTGATGCAGTAATATCTGTATACAGGGAAGATTAAGGGGAGGCAGATTATATGGCAAAAGAATTTATCAAAGGTAATGAAGCCATCGGTAAGGCTGCAATCATGGCTGGACTTGACTGTTATTTTGGTTATCCTATAACACCACAGTCAGAGATTCCTGAATATCTTGCAGCAGAAATGCCTAAAGTTGGCAAAGTCTTTTTACAAGCAGAAAGCGAAGTAGCTGCAATAAACATGGTTTATGGAGCAGCTGGTACTGGTATAAGAGTTATGACTTCTTCATCTTCACCTGGAATAAGTCTTAAAGTTGAAGGCATATCTTATATTGCTAGTGCTGAGCTTCCATGCGTTATAGTAAATGTTCAAAGAGGCGGACCAGGTCTGGGTAATATTGCACCTGAACAGGCTGATTATTTTCAGGCTACAAAAGGTGGCGGACATGGTAATTATAGATTATTAGTACTTGCTCCTGATTCAGCACAAGAAATGGCGGATTTTACTATGCTTGCATTTGATCTTGCTGAAAAATACAGAAATCCTGTTATGATTCTTGCTGATGGTTGTTTAGGTCAGATGAAAGAAGCTGTTGAATTTAAAAAAACTGTTAGAAAAGAATATAACAAAGATTGGACTATTGGTAGAGGTGAAAAAGATCATAAGGTAATTTCTTCTATTGATATTGAACCTGAAAAACTTGAACAAAGAAATCTTAAACTTCTTGATAAATACAAAACAATGGAAAAAGAAGAAGTACTTTTTGAAGAATATTTGTGCGATGATGCAGACCTTGTTCTTGTAGCTTATGGTATAACTTCAAGAGTTGCAAGAAGTGCTGTTGAGCTTGCAAGAGAAAAAGGCATTAAACTAGGACTTTTCAGACCTAAAACTTTGTTTCCATTTCCTAAAAAAGATATTTATAGAGTTTCCCAAAAAGCTAAAAAAATGCTTACCTGTGAATTATCTACAGGTCAGATGGTCGAGGATGTAAAACTAAATTCTCATAAAGATACAGAAGTTTATTTTTATGGAAGATGTGGTGGTGTTATACCAGCAGACCTTGAATTGCTTGAACAGGCTCAAAAAGTTCTTGACGGAAAGGGGGTTAGATTTTAATGAAAACTGTATATGAAAAACCTAAATCGTTAAATGATGTACATTTTCACTATTGTCCTGGTTGTGGACATGGTGTAATTCATAAACTAGTTGCAGAAGTAATTGATGAACTTGGAATACAACATAAAACTGTTGGTGTTGCGCCTGTAGGATGTGCGGTTTTTGCATATAATTATTATAATTTTGATTTTTCACAGGCAGCACATGGTAGAGCACCTGCGGTTGCAACTGGTATAAAAAGATCAAAACCTGAAACAGTAGTTTTTTCTTATCAGGGAGATGGTGATCTTGCAGCTATTGGAACTGCTGAAATTATTCATGCTGCAAATAGAGGTGAAAATATCACTGTTATATTTGTAAATAATGCAATTTATGGAATGACTGGCGGACAGATGGCTCCTACTACGCTTGTAGGTCAAAAAGCGACAACTGCTCCTTATGGAAGAGATCCTAAGACTATGGGGCATCCTATAAAAGTTTCTGAACTTCTTTCAAACCTTGAAGGTGTTACATATATTGAAAGAACTGCAATTACTACTCCTGGTGAGATAATGAAAGCAAAAAAAGCTATTAAGAAAGCTTTTCAGAATCAAATTGATGGAGCAGGTTTCTCAATGGTTGAAATTCTTTCACAATGTCCAACTAACTGGGGTGTAAAACCTGTCGATGGAACTAAGTTTATAAAAGAAAAACTTCAGGAAGTATTTCCTCTGGGTGTTTATAAAGACCTTTCAGAAGAAAGAAAAGGGGGTAAATAATGGCAGCTGAAAAAGTAATAATAGCTGGATTCGGAGGACAAGGTGTACTTTTGATGGGACAAGTTCTTGCTTATGCAGGAATGCTTGAAAATAAAGAAGTATCATGGATACCTTCTTATGGACCTGAAATGAGAGGAGGAACTGCAAACTGTAATGTTATTGTTTCTTCTAAAAAGATTGGTTCTCCTGTAATAAGTACTCCTGATACATTAATAGCTCTTAACAGACCATCAATGGAAAAATTTGAAAGTTCAGTAAAAAAAGATGGTGTAATGATTTATAACAAATCTCTTATTGATGTAGAACCTAAAAGAAGTGATATAAAAGCAGTTTCGGCTGATATAACAAATATAGCTATAGAAATGGGCAATACTAAAATTGCAAATATGATTGCTTTGGGTGTGTATCTTGGAATAACAAAGGTTGTAAAGCTCGAATCAATTATGCAGGCTCTTAAAAAAATGCTTCCTGAAAGACATCATGATAAATTACCTCTTAATCAGAAAGCACTTGAAAAAGGAATGAGTCTTGTTGCTTAATTTTTAAATTAAAATATTTTTAACTAATCGGCCGTTATTTTATGCGGTCGATTTTTTTATAATAAACCAAAATAGGGAGGGGTTATGGCAGGACCGGCAAGACTTGCAAAAAAAGATAAGTTAAGAATTATAATTCATACTAAAGATTATATGATTTCTGGTGAAGTTTATCTTTTTGAAGATTCAAGATTATCTGATATTTTAAATTCTGAAACAGATAAGATGTATCTTGCAATGACAGATGTTGTTATGACTAACAGCAATAATGGAAATGAAGAAAAAAAACAGTTTATACTTGTAAATAAAAATAATATTGAGATATTATATCTTGATGATATATCAAAAGATGCTGCTTTGACATTTACAACACTTGCAAAAAGCGCTTTGAATAAATTAAATTTTGATCAGGCTATAAACGAGGCAAGAAAAGCTTTAAGCATTGATTCTACAAATGCAGAATCTCATTATATTCTTGCAATGGCTTTGGGTAAAAAGCAGAATCTTTCAGAAGCTTTTAAAGAATTTGAACTTGCTGCTAAATATGCAGGAAAGAATTCTAAGATAGGAATGCTTGCATCTGACATGATAAATCAGATAAAAATTTAGATTTTAAAACAGGAGAAAATATGAAAAGAATTATAACTATACTAATTGTTTTTGCAGTTGTTTTGAGCATTTATGCAAAAGAAGATATGTATTCATCCTTGGTTATTGATGCTAGAGATATTTCACTTACAAGATCTATGAGCCCAAAAATACTTAATGAGTCTGGACTTGAGGTTTATGGTACTGTATTAAATGAAAAAGCTCTTGAAGAAGCACTTGAAAAAGGTGTTGTTGCTTATATTGATACACTTGAAAATGCTAAAAAACATCTTAAAGATAGACTTGGAAAAAATCCTCTAATTATTAAAGCTAAGGGTGTTGTGGGAAAAACTGCTTCAAATTTAGTTTTAAAAAATACTGATGCTTCAAAAATACTTAAAGAAAACAAAAAATCAGGTTTTTTAGATAAGTTTAATGTAATAATATTAATGAGTAGAGAGGATTAGATATCAAACTATGTTTGATAATTAAGAATTAATAATGAAGAATTAGAGAAGCAATGGTGAAATGGGAAAGACGGGAAAACCAGGGTGAAACTGGGATGAAACAGGGAATAGGAATAGGGATACGGCAAAACTTTGTCATCCTAGTATGCTTCTGAGCCGGGATCTGTTTTAAGGCAGTTAAAGAGTTGAGGGTTAAGAGCGAGAGCGTGAAGGGATAAAACAGGGATGAAACTGGGAAAGAGAATAAAGCTATGACAGATGTAGCGTGACATGTCACTTCGTGACAAAGTGACAAAAAAAGAGCATATTGTTACCGGAGAGTCGAAGACTCTTGTTACAAACAATTTTTCGCAGAATAAATTGTAGTCACATTTACTTTGGGGTGAAGACAGGATGAAATCGGGTATCGGATATTTGGTATTGAAAAAACTTATTTTTTTATTGGTTTTAAGTTTTGTTTTTGTATATTCTTCGGCTATTTCTATTGATGAATTGCAGGTAAATGAAGCTAAAAAAAATATGGAAAAAGCTTTTTCAGACTATGCATCTTATATATCATTAAACTCAGCTAATGATGAATATGCTAAAAGATTATATCATAATTATACTTCTTTAAAAGGTAAATATGAGACAGTTAAAGCTGTTTTTGAAGCTTCAAGATATAAATCTGATAATTCAAATATTGAATATTTCTTTTCTGCAAAAGAAGAAGCGGGTTTGTCAGATACAGATGAAATAAAATCTGTTTTTGAGCAAGGTCCTTCTTTTGAATCTGATTATAGATTAGGTTGGTTTATGTATTTAAATGGTCAATATGAAAAATCTATAGAACTTTTTAAACTTTCAATTAAAAAATCTGAGGTTGAAGGTAGTGCTTATATGCCGGCATACCTTGGTCTTGCTAGAATATATACTTTTCTTGCTGAAAATATGGAGGAGAGAAAAGTAGAAAACACAGCTATAGCAAAAAACAATTTAAATATATTTAAACAAAATTTTGTAATTTCAAATGAAATTAGGGATTTGAAACTAAAATATCTTATGAATGAACTTCAAAACAGGTTAAATTATCTTTCAGAACCTTCCGATAAAACTTTGTAACTTAAATTTAGGAGGTTTATAATATGAAAGATTATCGAGAAAAACTTGCAGAAATTGGGAAGAAATTTAATGTTGATATTACACCTGAAAATGTTGATAATGTTTTAAGAGATACTTGGACAAAATATCACAGAAGTGGAAAAAGAGATTAAATAAAAAAACAAGGCGAGATTATACCGGGCACCAAGGAATATCTTGCCTTTTTTTATTTATTTTTTTAAGATAGAACTTATGAGTATAGGAATTATTGCAAAAGAAGGCTATAAATTTTTTATTTATTTCATTGTATTATCAACTATATTTCTTAGTATGTCTGTTTATTTACCATGTTCTAGTATAATTATATGTAATATAAACAAAGTATTATCGTTTGTATTTTGTTTTTTGGCTTTTTTTTCACTTCTTTTTTTTAGAAATCCAAAGAGAAAAACTCCCGAAGATAGTAAATTTGTAATTTCACCGGCTGATGGTAAAATTGTACAAATCAAAAAAATTGATAATGATTATACAGGTAATGAATCAACAATAGTTAGTGTTTTTATGTCTGTATTTAATGTTCATATAAATAAAAATCCTATTTCAGGAATTGTTGAAAAGATCGAATATTCTAAAGGTTCTTTTATGAATGCTGCTTTTGAAGAAGCTTCTTTAAAAAACGAACAGAATAGAGTTTATATTAATGGTGATATTAAACTTGTTGTAGTTCAAATAGCTGGTCTTATTGCACGCAGGATAAAATGTTTTTTAAAAGTTAATGATAATATTAAAAAAGGTGATTATCTTGGTCTTATACAATTTGGTTCAAGACTTGACATTACAATGCCCAAAAATGTTATAATAAATGTTAAAATAGGTGATAAAGTAAAAGCTGGTTATAGTATTTTAGGGGAGATTAGTAATAAATGAAAAAATTATTTTACATATTACCAAGTCTTATAACTTCAATAAGTGTATTCTCAGGGTTTACTTCACTTATATATACTTCTCAAGGTTATTATAAGAGAGCTGCATGGCTTATAATACTTGCAATATTCATGGATGCACTTGATGGTAAAGTTGCGAGACTTACACGCAAAGTATCAAAATTTGGTGAAGAATATGATTCTCTTGCAGATACTATGTCTTTTGGTATGGCTCCATCTTTTCTTATTTATAATATAATGGTTAATGTTGCTAATATAAGTCAAAATATAGCACTTCCTATTTCTTTTTTAGTTGTATTATGTGGAGCATTAAGACTTGCAAGATTTAATGTGTCTGACAATAAATCTGGTAATTTTCAAGGAATGCCTATACCGGGAGCAGCAGGTATAATTTCAAGTTATATACTTTTTTGCTATAAATATGGATTTCAATTTAAAACTCATTTTTTAATTTTTATTGCAATATGGGTATCTTTTTTAATGGTATCTAATCTTCCGTATTTTTCAGGTAAAAAGAAAAAACAGTCTCCTATTACTCTTAAAATAATTGTATTAAGCATAATGACATTAGGTTTAGTAACAAGATATCATGTTGAATTCTTTGCATTATTGGGTTTGTTGTATGCATTTTATGGACCAGTTGCTTTTATCTGTTTCAAGGTATCAGAACTTGCAAAACATCATTAAACTTAAAGATCCCTTTTTTTAAATTCAATTGAATATTATGTATTTTAATATATATTTTTATTAGTACATTATTGTAAAAAAAGTTGAGGTTTTATAATGAAAAATCAGAAAGCTTATATGTTGACTTTTAGAATGATAAAAGAATCAAGAGAAAAATTTGACAGTTTTGTTGATGAAATGAAAGAATTAGCATATAGTGTTGATTTGGAAATTGTTGAAATATTTGAGCAGAGCGGAATGTCACCTAGTCCAAAAACTTATCTTAATAGTGGTAAAATACAAGAAATAAAAGAAAGAATTATAGAAGATAATGTTAGCTATGTCATTGCAATGGAAGAACTTTCTCCTTTACAGTATAAAAATCTTATTGATATTTTCCCGAGTGGAATAGAAATAGTAGATAGAGCAGAACTTATTTTTATGATATTTAATGCGAATGCAAAAACAAATCTTGGTAAATATAAGGTTGAACTTGCCCAGTTTCAATATGAACTTACAAGAATAACTGGTAGTAGTAAAGCACTTTCCAAAACTGGTGGCGGTATTGGAACAAGAGGTCTTGGAGAGCAAAAAAAAGAATTAGATAAAAGATATATGACAAAACGAGTTAAGGTATTAAAAGAAAAAATTGATAAAGATTTTAAAGCAAGAGAACAAAGAAGAAAAAATAGATTATCTTCTAAATTTCCTATGATAAGTTTGGTTGGTTATACTAATGTTGGGAAAACAAGTATTTTGAATTCTCTTTTAAAAAAAGATGCTGGAAAAGTTGAGAATAAGTATTTTGCAACATTAGAACCTCAGACTAAAAAATTGTTTTTAGAATATGGTAAATACGCTCTTATAAGTGATTCGGTTGGTTTTATTTCTCAACTACCAGATAAATTGTTTGAAGCTTTTTTAGCTACAATTGAAGAAATAAAGTTTTCTGATCTTTTAATAGTTGTTTTATCTTCTGATCAGGAACAAGCTGATTTACAGCTTAAAATAATAAATAATACGCTTGAAAAACTTGATTGTTCTGATAAAAAGAAGATAATTATTAGAAATAAGGCTGATTTGGTTGATAATAGAGAATTTCCTTATGTATCTGCAAAAGAAAATATAAATATTGATGTATTAAGAAATAAAATAAAAGAAGCAATTGGAACAGAAAAAAGTTAAAGAGTTGAGGGTTAAAGGGTTGGTGCATGAATGCACGATGATGTTGAAACCTAAAATGCAAGTTTTCAACAAGATAGTTCGTTATGCTCACGATGTAGTTTTACGAGTAAAACTAGGTTTAAAACTTGAGCAAAGCTCAAAAACTTTGGTTTATCATAAAATGATAAGCCAAATATCTCTGCTAAAAGCAGATATCTTGCTGAAGGCAATATCCTGTCATTAACAAACCCAACAAACCCTACTAACTCTATTTAACCAAATTAACCTTTTTATAACAATTTGCTTATCTTGCTTTTTAAAGTTATATTTTATAATATTTAATTTGTTAATAAAATATAACTTTTTTTGGAGTTTTAAATGTCAGTTATTGAATGGACGAAAGATTTTATAATCGGTAATAATAAAATTGACCTTCAACACATGGAACTTATTAATATATATAATGCTTTGCTTGTTGAAACTAAAAAAGGTGAGGGAAATAATAAAATAAAAGAATATCTTAAAAAGCTTGCTGATTATGCAACTCTTCATTTTGATACTGAAGAAAAATATTTTGAAGAAATTAAATATCCTTCTCTTGATAGACAAAAAAAAGAACATCTTGATTTTAAAAAAAAGGTAATAAATCTTATAAAAGACTTTCAAGCAAAAAAAATCAGATTAAATATGGATATTTTGGATTTTCTTAAAGATTGGATAAATAATCATATTATAAATGAAGACTGTAAAGCAAGAGAATTTATAAAAAAAGCATCTGAAACTAATTTAGAAGATAATATAAATGGTATAAATTACAATATTTCTGGTGAGGGAAATATTGTGTTTTTTATTCATGATAATATTCATAGTTCAAATTATTTTTCAGATATACTGCATTTTTATCAAAAAAAATTTAAAGTTGTTACTTTTGATCTTCTAGGTTGTGGAAATTCACTTAGAAATAACAAGATTGAGGGTGATTTCTGGCAACAAAATTCTGAAATTATTAATAAAATATGTCTTAAACATAAATTAAATGATATTATAATTTTTTCTTATAATTTTGGATGTTATACAGCTTTGAATACTGCTTTAAAATATCCTGAATTAGTAAAAGGTATTGTTTTATATAATCCAGAAAAACCGATTTTTGAAAAAGAAGATTTAAAAATTTTAATGAGAAATAGAGAAAAATCTAAAAAATCTTCTGAGTCTTTTTTTTATTCAAGAATGCATGGTGACGATTGGGAAGAAGTTATAAATAATGATAGTAAAATATTTTGTAATCTTAAAGATGGTAAAAAAAATATTTTTCCTCATAAGCAATCAAATATAAAATGTCCTGTAAATACTTTTTATTCAATGAAAGATTTTAATTCTGAAAAGTTTTTAAATTTTTTAGAGTTTTCTGAAAAAATACCTAATTCTAGGATTATATTTGAAAATTATTCTGAGGACCCTTTATTTTTAAAAAGCCCTCAGAAGTTTTTATTAAATTTTGAAAATTTTGTTAAAGCCCTTTTTTCTCAAAATGTCTCATAGCACAAATAAATAAACCACAGACAATAACAATGACAATCCAATGATTAACTCCTGTTAGGTCTGCTAAAGTTATTTTTCCATAATTTCCTATTTTTAAAAAATTATTTTGAATAAAAGGATAGATTTCAGCATAAATAATTCCTCCGGTAAAAAATCCTATAATTCCAGAAAGAGCATCAAATCTACCTTCACCTAATGCACCAGCCGCAGTTCCTGGACAATATCCAAGTATACCCCAACCAATACCAAATATTAATCCGCCAACAATATTAGCACCAAGTAAAGTACCTTTAATGCTTAATTTTATCATTTCCATATCATTTAAAATATAAAATCCAATCATTGCTGTGATAATTGCGGATAGCATAAATTTAAAAATAGTCATATCTTTATATCTTAATGCAGCGATTTGCTTATTATATCTTAATACTTTTGCTTTTTGCATGAAAATTCCAAATACAATACCAGTTATTAAACCATTAAGTAATAAATTCATTTTTTACCTCCTTTATAAATTAGATTAGAGGATATAGCTCCACCTATTACAAAAAATATAACTGATACAAAACCACTTATAGAAAGTTGAGCAATGCCTGAAAGACCGTGTCCGCTTGGACAGCCACCAGCCATTCTTGCACCTATAATTACAAGTAATCCACCCATAAATGCAAATAAATTTCTTTTTCTTTTACTTACCCCTATTTCTTTTTTCCACATATCTGGAATATATTTAAATTTAAATTCTTTAGCTAAATATGCGCTAATAAATGCTCCGATACCAATACCAATTACAAATAAAAATTGCCAATCAAACTTAGGTGCATATTTAATAAAATATGAGTTTTCTAAAACTCTTGCTGGAAGTAATAGTTTTTCAAGCATTCCACCACCTCTTGCAAAAGTTGTTGAAGCTCCGAAAAATTTACCAGAAATAAATACAGAAATAATCATTAGCAATCCTGTAAGTATTCCATAAATATAAGGTGTTTTGTTTTTAACCATATTTTCCTCCTTTTTTTTGTACCTTTACTGTATCGGTATTTTTTAATAAAAATAAATTGTTTGTGTAATTGTTACAAAGTTGTTAACATTACATATAATTAGAAAATACTAAAATTGAATACTTAGGTTCGACTAGTATATAATGAAAATGAAAAAATAGACTTTATGGAGGAAAAATGAAAATTAATACATATCAAGAACTTATTTATAAATTAAAGTATGCAAGATGGAAAGACAATGAAAATCGTCGTGAAAATTGGGATGAAACTATTGATAGGTATAAAAATTTTTTACAAAAATTTATACCAAAAGAAGAAGAAAATATGAATAAAGAGTTTTTAGAAGCTATTGAATGTAAAAGGAATATGGGAGTTATGGGTTCAATGAGAGCTTTGTGGGCAAGTGGTCCTGCTCTTGAAAAAGAAAATGTATGTGGATATAACTGTGCTTATACAACAATTGATACAATAAGATCTTTTTCTGAAGTTTTATATATTCTTATGTGTGGAACAGGTGTTGGTTTTAGTGTTGAAAGACAATATATTAATAAGTTACCTGAAATACCTGAAGACCTAGTATTTGTAAATGATACTGTAAAATTTTCTGATTCAAGAAAAGGTTGGGCAGAAGGATTTCATAAATATTTATCATCTTTTTATAAAGGAATTGTATTAAATTATGATCTTTCTTTAATAAGAGAAAAAGGTTCGAGATTAAAAACTTTTGGTGGAAGAAGTGCAGGACCTAGACCATTAAAAGAACTTTTAGAATATACTAAAAATTTATTTTTAAATGCTTCGTCAAGAAAACTTACTTCTATTGAATGCCATGATCTTGTATGTATGATAGCTGGTGTTGTAGTTAGTGGTGGAATAAGAAGATCAGCATGTATATCATTATCAAACCTTTCTGATATGAGAATGAGACATTGTAAAGATGGTGAGTTTTATCTTATTCATCCTCATAGATCTTATTCGAATAATTCAGCAGTATATGTTGATAAACCTGACACTGTTATTTTTCTTGAAGAAATGATTTCACTTATAAAATCAAATACTGGTGAAAGAGGAATAATTAATAGAACTGCATTGAAAAATACAGTTCCAGAAAGAAGAAATAAAGAATATGATTTTGGACTAAATCCTTGTGGAGAAATAATTTTAAGACCAAGACAATTTTGTAATCTTACTGAAGTTATTATAAGGCCTGATGATACTCCTGAAAGATTGCTTGAAAAAGTCAGATATGCAACTATTTTAGGTGTTTTGCAGTCAAATCTTACGAATTTTCAGTTTCTTTCTAGTGATTGGAAGAAAAATTGTGAAGAAGAAAGACTTCTTGGTGTTTCTCTTACAGGATTAATGGATCATCCAGTTTTAAATAAAGTTGATAAAAAAGCTGTGCAAATGTTAGAACTTATGAAAAATGAAGCTATAAAGACTTCTGAAAGATGGGCAAAAAGCCTTAATATTAATGCTCCAAAAGCTGTAACAGCAGTAAAACCTTCTGGTACAGTAAGTCAGCTTGTTGATTCTGCTTCAGGTCTTCATGCAAGATATTCTAGTTATTATATAAGAAGAGTTAGAGTTTCTACTTCAGACCCTATGTTTAAATTTCTTGTAAGTAAAAACATACCATGGAATCCTGAAGTTGGACAATCAGAAGATACTATGACTACAGCGGTTTTTGATTTTATACAAAAAAGTCCAAAAACTTCTGTTATAAGAACTGAAAAAAATGTACTTGAACAGCTTGATTATTGGAAAATGCTTAAAAATCACTGGTGTGAGCATAATCCTTCCTGTACTATTTATGTAAAAGAAGACGAATGGCCTGATGTAATTGCATGGACATATAAAAATTGGGATATTCTTGGTGGCATATCTTTTCTTCCATTTTCAGATACTGTTTATAGACTAGCTCCTTATGAACCTATTTCTGAGGAAGAATATAATAAAAGATTGGCTGATTATAATAATATTGATTTTGAAGAACTTGATAAAATTGAATCTGAGGATAATACAACTGGAAGCAGAGAATTCGCATGCACAGGTAATAAATGCGAGTTGTAAAAGATAAAATCGATTAGATCAAAAAAGCCATATTATGTCTTTTTTGATAATTAGCGTGACTAAACTCACAATTAGAAATGCGATATATATAATATAATTGTTTTACTAATTAGACTGTGAAAATTTTCAGTAAATATTTTTACAGTCGCTAATTATGACTTTGTCAGAATATGACAAAGTCATACTAATTGCAACTTTTGTTATATTATAAGAAAGTTGCTTTAATATCTTTGTAAAAAAATTGTCTACCGGTAAAAAAACAATCGTAAAATCCACTTATGCCGATAATAAATTATAATTAAGTAGTGGGGGTTTCTCTATGCGAAAAATTGTAATTTTTCTTATATATATTCTGTTTATAATATCGGTTACATCTTTTAGTGCTGTTACTAGTGTTAATAGTAATGATTCTGTTGATCCGACTGACGATGATGAAAATTATAATCCGACTCAGATAGTTGTTATAAAAGTAAATACAGATATAGATTATGCAACTGGTGAAGTTGAGATAGTTTCTCAAACTTGGGGATATACTACTTCTGTTCAACCTTTAACAAGAATATCAAGTAAATTTTATACATATAACTGGACTACTGCTGGATGTTCTCAAGCTTATGATTATAAAGTGAAATTAAAATTTGAAGGTGTTTTTGTTGAAGATGCTCTTACTATTATAATTGATTCTTCAGCACCAAATTGCCAATATATAAAGCTTACAAATCCATTAAATAATCAAAATATTGTAAAAAATGGACAAACTGTGACAGTTGAAGCAAAGATATTAGATTTAAGCTTTGGAGACACAAGTAATATTTCTCAGGCTAATATTAAAGCTGATCTTTCTGATTTTGGAGGAGGAATAGCAGTTGCTTGTGATTCTTATAATGCAATATCAGGAATTGCTTTATGGGCTCCTTTTACTGTTACTGGCATGTCGGGTGATGGTACAATTAATATTACTCAAACAAAAGATAAAGCTTCAAATAATGTAACTGGTATTACTACTAAAGTTATAACTTATGATGCAACACCTCCAATATTAACTTCAAAAAAACTAATAAACAGTGCTGGACTTATTGATTTTACAAAAAGTTATGAAAATGTAAAATTTGTTATTGCTTTGAGCGAACCTAATATGCAGGCTGGAGATATTACAGCTGATTTTTCATCTTTAGGTGGTGGTGCTCTTGTAAGTCCAAATTTTTATGATAATTCTTATGCAACATGGGAAGTTTATGTTAATGTAACTGGTAATGAAGAAAAAACTATAAATTTTTTGGCAACTGATGATGCTGGAAATTCTATTGGACCTATTAATCATAATATAATTCTTGATACAGTAAAACCTCAAATATCAAACCTTATTATTAAAAATTCACTGGGAAATTCTGATTATGTCAGAGATGGTGAAAATATAACAATTGAAGCTGATGTTGTTGAAACTAATTCTGATATTAATCTTATAAAAGCTAATCTACAACAGCTAGGTGGTGGGATTTCTGTTTCGCCTGATACTTTAATTTCTGGTAAATTGACTTGGAATTTGACTACAGATTTATCCCTTATAAATGATGGAGTTAAGACTGTTAATATTTTAGCTTCTTCTATGGATAAAGCTGGTAATCTTATTGAAGCAGCTTCAGGTCACAGTCTTTCTACAACAATAATTTCTGATAAAACTCCGCCACAGGCCAATTCAATAAAACTTGTTAATTCATATAATAATGAAAACAATGCAAAATCAGGAGATAATGTTAAAATTGTTGTTGATATTTCTGATAATAATGGTCTAATTGCTTCTGATATTATCCTTGATTTAAGTGAGATTACAGGAGTTGTGGAAGATACTGTTATTACAACATATTCATCAGGAATTGGTACTGTTGAAAATATAATTGTAGGAGATATTACCGAAGGTAATAAAACAATATCAATAAAAAATTCTACTGTTGATAAAGCTGGAAATATTGTTATAGGTACAACAACTAAAATTGTAAGAGTTGATAAAACTGCTCCTGAAGTAAAATCTTTAATTGCAAAAGGTTCTAATCAAACATTAAATCTTGCTATGGCTGATGATATAGTAAAGATATTTGCTGATATTTCAGATGAAGATAATATAGATATTTCTGATATTATTTTAAATGCATCGTCATTAGGACTTGCTAATAATATAATTCCAATTGAATATACAAATAATCAGGGTGCAACATGGGAAATAACAATATCTTCAATAGCAACATCTGGAGATTATCCTTTGATTATATCAGGAATTGATAAAGCTGGAAATCCTTTGTATGGTACTTTAGAAGTTGTGCTTAAAGTTGATATAAATTCACCGGAAGTTACTTTGGTAAAACTTACAAATCCTTCAAATATTGAAACAGCTTATAAAAATGGTGATACTATAAAAGCGACTGTTGAAATTTCTGATATTGAAGGTAATCTAGATATTTCGGATATAACAGCAGATATAACGGATTTTACTGGAGCTGGTAATGAAGCAATTGCACCAAATTCTTTTAATGGAAATCAGGCTGTATGGAATATTACAGTTACAGAACCTCCGCTTGAAGGAGTTAAGACTTTTAGCTTAAATGCAACTGTAAAAGATAAAGCTGGAAATATTGTTAATGGTACTTTGGAAGATACAATAAAAGAAGATAATACAGCATCAGACCTTTCAAGTGTCGCTTTAATAGATGGTAGTTATACAAAACCTGGTACAATAGAAATCTCTGTTCATATAACTGAATCTGATTCTCTAGCATCAAGAGAAGTAACTTTAAATTACAAAGTTGATGGTGGTGCATTGCAGACTAAAATTATGTCTTTAGAAAACAGCATATCACCTTATAATTATTTATCAGAAGTTAATATTACAGGCACATCATTTATATATTGGATAACTGCAAAAGATAATGCTGGAAATAATATTGCCAGTTCGCTTACACCATCAGGAATTACAGAAATAACTGGAATAAGTGTTAGTCTTGATAATGGAGCTCCTGTTTTTGATTCAACTGGAATTACTAGAGCTGTGGATAATGCTCAAGGTGATTTATATGTAAAAGTTGGTGATAAAATAAAAGTTTTGGTTAATGCTTCTGATTTAATTACAGCATCAGCAGATCTTATTGTTAAAGCAGATTTATCAGTGTTCGACACTCAATTTACTGAAGAAATAATTCCTTATATTGCAGGAGATACATTTGAAATAATAACAGATTTACTTTCTGAAACTACTATGGTTGAAGGTGAAAGAAAACTTATTATAAGTATTGAGGATGAAGTTGGGAATATTTCAACTAAAGAAGTTTCTATAACACTCGATTGTACTTTGCCTGTTACATCGACTAAAAATATATATTCAAAAGGTGATAGAGATATTTATTTTAAACAAGGTGATACTGGTGAAATTGTATTTGATATGGGTGAAACTGGTCTAAATATAACTGGTGAAATATCAACTTTTGATCCTGCATTTGCAGATTCTGCATTTACAGATAATTTAGATAGCACATATACACTTTCATTTACTGCACTTACTGCTACAATGGTTGAAGGAACAATAGAAATAAACATTAATATTGCAGATAAATCTGGAAACAGTATAGTTGATACAATAACAGGTGTTCTTGATAAAACTGCTGTTGATTTTGCACTTGGTACAATTGAAGTAACTGATTCAAATAATTGGTATAAAGTTGGGGATAAAATCAATATTAGGGTTATACTTCCTAAAGAAGAAAGATTAACATCATTATATTGTGATTTAACTCCACTTGGTGGCAATTTTTCAGCACAAAGTGAAGTTCCGTTTGTTCTTTCTTTTTATTCAGATACAGGAGCTGTATTTACTCTTACAACTGATACTTTAGGAAGTTCAATAAACGAGCTTATTGCCCAAAACATTTCAATAAAAGCTGTTGATAAAGCTGGAAATATTCAGACTGATTCAAGTTTAATTATAAATACTGATAAAACATTATCTATAGTAAATACACTTGTTGAATTTAGAGATACATTTAATAATTTACTAAAATCAGCTGAAACAAGTTTTCCTGTTCAAATAGATGATTTATATTATGAATCAATTGATGAATTACATTCAAATATTTCAAGTATAACAATTGAAGTTGATATAACTGAAGCAAACTGTGAAGCTGATTTATCTTCTTTTGCATTAAGAACAGTTGTACCTGGAAAAGGAGAAAATTCACTTAATATAAAAAATGCTGTTGATACAGGCAAAGCTTTAATAAATAAGGTTGGTAATATTTATACAGTTTCGTTTACTAATATAGATGTAATTGTTGCAGGTATGGAACATGGTGATAGTTTTGAAATATATATTAATGGATATGATAGTGCAGAAAACACTATAAATACACAAATAATAAGTTCTACTTTAAGAGAATATTCTCTGACTTCTTCTGGATATACAGCTTCTGTAAATCCTCCTAATATTAATCCTCAAGGAAGAACAATGCTAGAGTTTCTTGTTTCGGGTATTGAGCTTAAAGCTTATAATAATGGATTTGATAGTGTTAAAATTATTTATCCTACTGATAAATACACAGGAGCATATATAAACAATGCAAGTATTGAAATAGCAAATCCTTTTTATAATCTTGATATAGTAGAAAATCCTCCGGTTGGAGGTCAATGTAATGCTAGTATTAATGGAAATGAAATATTATTTTATTTTCCGCAAGATATTCAGGAGTATTTTGGAGAAGGTTTTTTAAATACTGCTTTTAAAATAAAAATTGAAGTAGAACCATTAAAAAGTGATAATGAACCGTCATATTTTACATTAAAAGTCCTAAATTCAACTCTTGGCAGAGAACAGACTATATCTGATTCTCTTCAAGTTTATATAAACAGTCCTATATCAAGTGTAAAATCAGAAATATGGCCTGGTTCTGTTGTGCCTGGAGGCTGGGTAGATTTTCAGGTATTTATTAAACCTGGTATAAGTGTTCAGGATACTGGTTATGATAGGATAATTATAAATCATTTTCTTGGTGATGGTGCTTTTGAGACAGGTACATATACAGCAAATATACTTGATAATGGTGATAGTTTTGAAATATATTCAGGACTAGATAAATTACTTATAGACGATGATAAGGATGGAAATCCTGAATCTAATAGTGAAGTTGCTGTATTAAAAGAAGCAGGTAGAGATACTTTTGAAATTGTATTTTTTGAAAACAAAAAAACTGATGAAATTATTAAACTAAAATATAAAGTAAAAGCTCCAACTGCACTTTTGGCCCAAGGAAGAATAGAAGTAACTTTAAAAGATAGCACATCTGGACTTTCTGTAACTGATGTTACTGGTGGTGATGCTATTACTGAATTTACTAATAATGATCTTAATTTTTTAACAAGAAATATAGCAGAATTAGTTAAAGCAGAAGTAAATCCAGGTAGATTTTTGATTAATGATAATGCTGTTATGGATATTACAGTTGAGGCTAATCTTACAACACAAAATTCAGGCATAAATTATTTTTATTTAAAAGTTCCTAATTTTAATTTTGTAGATACATCAGAAATTTCAAATGTAATTTTAAAAGTAAGTACATTTACTATGACAACAGTAACAAATAAAATTCCAGGTCCTTCTGAAGTTCTCATGTTTATAAATGATAATAACGGCACTGCTGAAATAGAACTTATTTCAGGTAGAAAGCTTGTTTCAAGTTCTGTTGACAAGCATGCATATATAAAACTCAATGGAAATATAGGTTCAGAAAAATCTGATAAAACAGTATTAGTTAAAGTAGGTGATGATGTTAATTACTCTAAAATAACATCTTTATCAGCAAATTCCGACGGTGTTTTAAATAATGATAGTCTTAATTATAGAACTGGAAATATATACAATGGATTTACCAATGTTTACATTGCACCTGATAAAATTTCATCTGGCGGAAGTTCACAATTTACCTTAAAAATAAATCCTGATTTTCAAAATGCTATGAAAAATCTTGATGCAAATATATTTTTAATTGAATTTCCTCTGCAATTATTTAATATGTCAGATCCTTTATCAATTAGAAATAGTATAAGTGTTGAAAGAGAACTTTATAATGGTGGAACACCTTCATTTACTTCCTATAGTGAAATATATAGTGGAACACCTTCTATAAATGAAGCTCTTGTAAATGTTGTTGGAAATACTGTAGAAGTTAGAATAGGCGATCTTCTTCATAAAAAAATATCACCTGATATAGAAGGTACTATTGAAATAAAATTATCACTTAAAGCATTAGATATTAACGAGACTTCAGCAGATATTAAAGTTTTTGCAAAAAACTCTAGTGATGATAAAAAAATCCAAGTATTGGGTGGAGTTACCGGAAACCGTACTATTACTGTAAAAAGAGCAAATATGAATGCTGTAGGTAAAGTAGAAGATCCAGACAGGAGTATTTTAGGACCTGTTTATATTGAAAAATCTAAATTAGGACAGAGAATTAAATATATTTCAAATATTACAGTACAAGCTATAAGTGAACCTATGAATGTTCTTTATTTTGATTTTCCTGACAATTTTACAAATATAGATTCATCTTCAGTTTCTCAAGTTACTTTGCAGACTGTTGGAGTACCAATTGATATAACTACTAATTGTTTGATTACAGATAATGGCGAACATGATATTAGTATAATTATGGACACTTATCAGATTAATTCAGGAAGTGCAGGAACTGTAGAAGTAATATTTACAATAGATAATCCTGATGTTAATAATTATCCAACTGGAAGCAATATTTCATGCTATATTGATAATAAAGATTTTTCTCTTCCGGTTTTTTGCGAAAATGAATCTTTTAATTCAACAAAAGTTTTTATAACAGAAACAGCTCAGGCTATAGGCGGAGAAATAAATCCAGCTTACACAATGACAGATACTAATGAAAATGTTGTAATTACAATAGTACCTACTATAAATCCAGGTCAATTTGGAGTTGATTCTTTTGAAATTAGACTTCCTCAAGGAATAAATTATTCGAGTAATTTTATTGTATCTGTTAATAATATAAAAAGAATTGAAACAACTCATTTTGAAAAATCTGTTTACGATATAGATCTTGGAGCAAACGGTACAAAAGAAGTTATTACAGTTGGATTTTTTAACAAATTATCAAATATGGATAAGTTACAAATATCTTTTACATCTTATTCAAATAAAAAAGTATATGCAATACAAAATCCAATTGAAATAAAAGCTATATCTACTGAGCTTGGTTTCTCAGATATTTTAGTACAATCAACTGATGTAGATGGTGAAAACAATAATAATACACTTAATTATTATTCAGAAGGAAAACCAGCTTCAATAACAGGAATAACACTTGTTCCAGATGAAATGGTTGTAAATGAAAAAATTGCTTGTTCTATGAATTTTTCATTTGACATAGATAATATTATTCATGAAGGTATAAATAAAATAGTAATAGATTTACCTTTAGGAATGACTCCAGCAGAGATTGCAAATACATCGGTATTAATAGATGGAATTGCAGCTATACATACATCAATAAATCAATTAAATGACATTGTTATAGTATTAAATACAATTTATAATACAAATGGTTCTCATAATATTCAAATTGATTTTAAAGTAAATACACCATCAAATTCAATGCTTGCTTATATGTCATTATATCTTGTAAATAACAATTCCCATTTTAATGAAATACTTTCTGATAATTTACGAAATTCTCAATGTTCTATTAATATAAGAAAAGAAGTTAAAAATATCGAAGGAGCAGTTTTGCCAAATAATGCGGTTGCTTCAAGAAATACTGATTTTTCAGTATTCCTTAGACCAGAAATAGAAACTGGTGATCTTGGAATAAATAGAGTGCTTGTAAATTTTCCAGATGGTTTTACTCATATACCTGGTTCTGAAATAAAAATGTGGAAAATTTCTTCAGGAACTCCTGAGATAATGAGTATTGAAACTCCTCAACATAGTCTTTTTATACCAGGTTATGGTGATACTGGAAAAACTTATGATGTTGCTATTACAACATTGCCTGATGTTTCAACATTAAAATCACCAACATTTGAAGTAAGCGTAACTGATATTTACAAAATAGATATTAAATTAAAAGCTCCAGTTCTTGCAATTGGACAAGAATTTATAAATGGAAGTTTTGAAGTTTTTGCAGATAATATTTATTCACCTAAAGAAATTGTTGTAAAAACATCAAATTCAATGCCTGAATGGGCAGGAAATAGTTTTAATGTAAGAGTTTCCGAAACAAAGATAAAAGATAATTCATTGCTTTTAAAACTTTCATCAGGAAGTTTGGGAAATTATAGATTAGAAATGAGTTGTCAATTTACTTCTGTTATGAATAATTCTATTATTCCATTTGTTGAAATTGTCAGTGGTCAAAATAGAATACAACTAAAAAAGATTGATTATTCAGGCAATAGATATACTGGATACTGTCTTATTCCTGTAGCAGATATATCTGATTTTTCAACAGTTGTTGATATTGAATTTGATACCAATACTTTTAAAGACATATATAACACACCATTAAGTCAGCCAAAAGTTGAAGATATACAGGTAAATCCAGCATTTCTTATTTCAGATTTTCAGTATCCATTATCAAAGACTAAAATGCTAATTCTTATAAAAACATCTGAAAATATGAAAAATGATATAAGCCTTAAAATAACACAGGAAAATTCTCTTCCAAAAAACATTGAGTTATCAAAAATAGACAATACACTTTATAAAGGTGTTTATGTAGTTGATCCTACAAGGACAGGACAAGCTTATATTGAAGTTACCGGTACTGAAAATAATGGAAATCTTATAGGAAAAGATATTAAGATTTTTAATGTAATAAGAGGTGGTCTTGCTCCTGCAAAAATTGAATTTTCAGAATTTTCAATATTTAGTAAAACACCTGTTTTAAATGAAGATTCAGTTATAATCAGTGAATTTTATAATGAAGATAAAAATATTATTAGAAAAGCTCCATCAGAAAATTCAATAATAGATATTGAATATTTAAATTCAGGTATTAATATATGGCCTCAAAAACAATTTACAAATCCGCTTAAAGTTGAGATTTTGAATAAAAAAGGAGCTGTTATTTTTAGAGAAGAAAATGGAGTATTTAAATTTTATAGTAAACTTGATAAAGGAATTAATAAAAGTGGAAAATATGTTATTGCTTATGATAATAAAGCTCCATTAATACAAAAAAATTCTTATTCAAGTTATATATTAAACGATATGGAAACTGGAATTGATACTATTACATTTAAAGTTGACGGATTTGTAAAAAATGTAAATATTAATGGTTCTGAGCAATATACATTGGATATTGAAAAAGAATTATCTTTCACTTCTATAAAAGAATACGAAATTGATATCGAAGTAAAAGATAGAGCTGGAAATAAATCTCCTATGAGTATTAAATATGTTCCGACTTCAATTGGTAATATTAAAGTTGTAACTTATCCAAATCCTGCCAATGATTTTGTAATATTTAAAGCTGATGGACTTTTAACAGCTAGTAAAGCAATTTTAAAAATATATGATGTTTCAGGCAAAATAATTTATAGACAGAATATTTCAGGTTCAACTGAATTTTACTGGGATATAACCGATAAAACAGGCAAGAAAGTTGCGAATGGATTATATTATTATAAATTAGAAACTGAAAATTATAGTTTTGAAGGAAAAATCGCAGTTATAAAGTAGATAAAAAAAAGTTAGATCAAGAAAGGGTCAAGTGGGAAAAGCAAAAAACAGTGAAAAAAAGCTATTGTTTTTTTATTGAGCGGAATATAAATATTCCTAGTAAGCAAACTTTGACGAGTTTTAGTAAGTAAAGAAAGCAAACTATTTTTATCTGTTTTTGACATTTGTTTAAAAAAAGGATAAAATCGTTAAAAAGTTTAATTTTGGGAGTTAAAAATGTTAGATATTGATTTTGTTGACGAAATATTAAATACTACAGAAGCTTGTAAATTTCTTAAAGTAAGTCATTCAACAATGAAAAATTACCTTAGACAAGGAAAGATAAAAGCTTTTACAACTCCTGGTGGACATTATAGAATTTATAGAAAAGATATAGATGATTTTATAGAACAATCAAATAAAAAAGGCTATAAAAAAATAATTGTAGTAGATGATGACCTAGATATTCTTGAGTTAATGGATACAGTTCTTCATACAGAAAAATACAATGTTATAACAGTATGCGATGCTGTAAAACTTGGTATAAAAGTAATTACAGAAAAGCCTGATCTTATACTTTTAGATATTATGATGCCATCAATTGACGGTTATGAAGTATGCAGATCTCTTAAAGAAGATGATATTACAAAAAATATTCCAATAATATTAGTTACAGGAATAGATTTAAAAGCTGTGAAAAACAATTATATAAAAGTTGGAGCAGATTCATATCTACTCAAGCCTTTTACTCCTGAGCAACTATTGGATAAAATAAGAGAATATGTTTAATGGAAAAAGATGAAAGGATTATTATAAAAACACCTAAAGATTTTAATTTTCTAAATGTAAAAGAATTTAGAGAAAATACTAAACATATATGTAGTTTTAGTTCAAAAATAATATATTTAGATTTTAAAATAACGGAAAACATTGATTCTTCAGCAATTGGTGAAATAATAAATCTTTGCAATAAAGCCAGAAAAAATAAAAGTCGTGTAGTTCTTATAAATGTTGGAAATCAGTTACTTAAAGTATTGAATTTTATAAGACTTAATAAAGTTGTTCCAATATTTAGTGATGAAAGATTTGCATATGAATGTGAAAATGAGTTGCTTAATTATGTAGAACACTCGGATTTAAATCTAGTTTTAATACATAATGATGAATTTATATTAGAACTCTTTAGACATACACTAGATTCTTATGGATATTTTTCAGTATTTACTTATAAAAATATTGAAGATTTTTTGAAAGATATGAATGATGAAGATAATAGAATACTTGTTTTGTCATCAAAGGAATTAAGTTTTTCTGAAAAGATGGATCTTGAAAAGATCAGATTAGAAAACACTGGAGTTATTTTGACCGATGTTTATAATATTCTTAAAGAGGATAATTATGGAATAGAAGAACTTCTTCCAGCTTTAAAAGAATTATTTAGGCTTATTGATGAATGTTCTCAAAAAAACTATGAATTAATGGAATCATTAAAAAATGATAATAAAAAGGAAAAAGTTGAATATTTCAAAGAGTATATTTCTGAAGTCCTTCACGATATATCATCACCTTTAAATGTTTTTTTAAACACAAAAGCAATGTTTCATGATATAGAAGATAATCATCCTGATCTTTTTAATGCATTTGAAGCTAGTTTTGATAAAATAAGTCTTCTTATTGAAGAGATGAAAATGTTTATTGATAAAGAAGATGAGATTAAATTTGAAAAAATTGAACTTATAAGTATTTACAATGATCTTATGGCTTTAGGTAAAAAAATATGTGAATTTGAAGGAAAACAGTTTTATGCAGAATTTTCAGATTCAGTTACGGGAAAATTTATAAATTCAAGTAAATATCATTTGAATCATCTGTTTATAAATCTTATAACAAATGCTGCAAAATATTCAAAAAATAAAGTTGGTATAGAATTTCATGCAAATGGTGATGAAGTAGAAATAAGATTTTTTGACAATGGTTTTTCTGTTGATAATGCGATGTTTTTTAGTCCAGAAGGTTTAAATTATCGTAATATTAAAAAAACATTCAAAAAAGGTTCAGGAAGAGGACTTAAAATAATTGGAAAGATTATAGATACATTAAATTATCGAATATGTGTTGAAAACAATGAAAAAGGTAAATATATAAAACTTTTTATACCAATTATAAAATGAGTCTTTCATATATAAAAAAATTAAATTCCTTTAATCCTTGGTTAACAATAGAACTTACTAATTTATGTAATTACAATTGTATTATGTGTTATAGAGAAGAAGTTGATATAAAACAAAAAGGATTTATCAATATAAATCTATTTAATAAAATAATAAAAGATATAAAAGAATCAGGATTACAATTTTACGGTCTTAAACTCGCATGGTTAGGTGAAGCTTTTATGCATCCTGAAATTGATAATATTCTTGATATACTTAATACAAACAAAGAATTTTTCAACTGTATAGCATTTGATACCAATATATCGTTTATTGAAAAACAACATATAGACAAACTTAACAAATTAAGTAAACCAGTTTTTTTATTTTTATCAATAGATGCAGAATGTTCTAAAACATATACAAATATTAGAAAAAATGGAAATTTTAACAAAATAATAGAAAACATTAATATTATTGAGAAAAACAGAAATTCAAATATATATTTAAGATATCAGTTTATACCAATGAAAGAAAACATACATGAATTAAAGGATTTTATAGAAAAATTTCAAAAAAAAGATAAATATTTAAAAATTTTAAAAAGTGAAAAGACTGATTTAGAAGAAGATTATATTTTTATAAGAAAACTTGTATATCCAGGAAAAGAAAATGAAAGCACTGAAATGTTCATTAAAGCATTAGAAATATCAGGTCTGAATATTTCAGAAAACAATTTGAACTCATCTCAACAAAAAAGCAATATCTGCCATAAATTATATACAATGCCAATTATAAGATGGAATGGAATTGTAGGATTTTGCAATAATGACCCAGAAATGAGTTTATCGCCAGGAACAATAACAGAAAATCTCAAATTCAGCGAAATCTGGATAAATTTAATGAAAAAAATTCGAATTGATCAAGAAAATTGTCATTATCAAGGAAAATGTAAAGATTGTTTTATAAAAAATTGAAAACCCTTGGGGTCGGTCCTTGTTAACTTTACAAAATAATTTTTTTTGATCAGTCAAATAAAAACATTACAATCTAAAATATATTGATATAAACATGTTTTATCGTTTTCGCTCTATATAATGCCTAGTATAAATAACAATTTATACTGATAAAAAAAGTGTCAAAATATATCAAAAAAATAAAATTTTTAAATAATTTTTTTTTGCTAAGAAAAGCTTGATAGTAAATGCTTTTGGAGTTTTTTGTAAACATTGAGAGGACCGACCCCAATATGTTTACATTGACAAATATATTATTTTGTTTTAAAATAGGTAAAGGAATACCGAAATACCAAAAAAAGAAAGGAGGAGTCTTTGTATAAATTTTCTGAGAGTGTATCTATTGCTTTGCATGGTCTTGTCCTTCTTAAAAAAAATGATGAAAGGCTTAATGTTAAAGAAATTGCTTTCAAAATTAGTAGTTTTGCTAATACTGTTGCAAAAGTTTTTCAAATTCTTTCAAAATATGAGTTGGTTGAATCAGTTAGGGGTTCTAAAGGTGGTTTTTTAATTACCAAAAAAGGTATGGATTCAAGTTTTCTGGATGTTATTGAAATTATTGATGGGATTTCTAATTCGGGTAATTGTCCTGTTAATAAATCTGTTTGCCCATTTGAAAAGTGTTTTTTAAATAAAGACTTTTTTAGGATTAATAAAGATTTGAAAGATTATTTTAAAAACATAAAAATTAAACAAGTTTAAATAATTAGGAGGAATTATTATGGCTTCAATGAGAAAGATAATCAAAATTGATGATGATTTATGTAATGGTTGCGGAAAATGTGCTGAGGGTTGTCCTGAAGGCGCTATTCAGATGATAGATGGTAAAGCTAGGCTTGTAAGTGAAATATTCTGTGATGGGCTCGGTGCTTGTATTGGAGATTGTCCTGTTAATGCTATAACTGTTGAGGAAAGAGAAGCACAAGCTTATAGTGAATGGAAAACTATGGATAATATTGTATTAAAGGGTGCTAATACGATTAAAGCACACCTTAAACATCTATTACATCATGGGGAAACTACTTATTATAATCAAGCACTTGAATATCTTAAAGAAAAGAATATCCCTGTTCCTGTTTTAATTGAGTCTGGTGAGAGTTTTGGTAGTTGTCCTTCTATGCAAGAGAGAACTATGAAAAAAGATAATAAAAATACTGTTGTAAATAATAATATTCCTACTGAGCTTACAACTTGGCCGGTTCAGCTAAAACTTGTTTCTCCTTTTGCTGGATATTTTAAAAATGCTGATATTTTGATTGCTGCTGATTGTACTGCTTTTTCTTATGGGAATTTTCATTCAAGATTTATGAAAGATAAAGTTACTCTAATTATGTGTCCAAAACTTGACAATGCTTATGAGAGTTATGTTGATAAATTAACTGAGATATTTAAAAATAATGATATAAAATCTATTACTATAGTTAGAATGGAAGTTCCTTGTTGTGGTGGTTCTACTAAGATAATTGAAGATTCTCTAAAAAAATCTGGTAAAAATATTATTCTTAGAGAATATGTTGTTGGAATTGACGGAGAGATAAAGTAACTTTTTTCAAAGGATTTTATAATGAATATATATGATTTTGCAGTTTTTATTAAATCTAAGACTAATTTGGAGTTGTTTTTTGTTGGTGGTTGTGTTCGTGATCTTCTTATGAATAAAAAAACTGAAGATTATGACATTTGTTCAGCTGTTTTGCCTGATCAAATGAAAAAAATCTGTAAAAATAAAAAGATTAAATGTATTTCAACAGGTATAAAATACGGAACTGTTACGATTATTCTTGATAATGTTAAATATGAACATACTACCTGGAGAAAAGATGTTAGTACTTTAGGTAGAAGCTGCAAAATTGATTTTACTGATAATATGAAAGAAGATGCCAAAAGAAGAGATTTTACTATAAATGCATTATATAAAAATGTTGTAACTAATGAGATTTTTGATTTTTTTGGTGGTAGAGAACATATTAAAAGACGGGTTTTATGTTTTGTTGGTAATGCTGCTAAAAGAATTGAAGAAGATTATTTAAGGATATTTAGGTTTTTTAGATTTATTAACAAATTTGATTTAGATTTTAATAAAGCTGAATTTGATATTGTAAAACAAAAATGTTGTGGTATTAAAATTCTTTCTAATGAAAGGGTTAAAACTGAGATTTTCAATATGTTTAAAGATGGTATAAAAAATTATGATATTTTTACTCAATTTATTGAGATGACGGGAAATTTTCATGAAATAACTAGTTATTTTTATGATTTATTAAAAACTCCTCAAAACCATCCATATCATAATAGAAATAATGTTTTGCATCATACTTTAGATATTATTAATATGCTTAATAAACATAAAAATTCTGATTGTGATTATTATTGTGTTGTTTTTCATGATATGTTTAAATCAAACACTATTTCTATAGATAAAAAGGGTATAACTCATTTTTATGGTCATGATAGTATTTTTGTTGAAAAATTCAAGAGAATAATGCAGAGTTTTAGATTAAGTAATGTTTGTCAAAAAAAAGTCTCATTTTTTGTATGTTTTCATCTTAAATTAAGTATGTTTCTTGAAAGGATAAGAGTTGCAAATAATATTCCTGAAAAAGAATATTTTAATTTGATTTATAATATGTATTCTCATAATTCTCAAAGTTTTGTTATTTATTTAAAAGAATTATCCTATATTTTTTTACTAGAAAATCAACATAAATTTAATTATGATTTTAAAAAAGAATTTGATTTTTTTATGACAAAAGTTGATAAGTTTGAATTAATATATAATTCAATTGATAAAAAAGATATTGTAGAAAATATTAATGATAAAAAAGAGATTAAAGGGATTTTTAAACAAAATTTAAAAAAATATTATTGTGAGTGATAAATTTCAATTTGGTGAGCGGATGCTTTTCGTTTTTAATTTCAGAAGCTGTTAAAAAAATCTGTTAAAATTGTTTTGCTTGTTTTAAGAAAATATATTGTATTATTATTTTTTATATTTTCTGTTAATTAATTCTTGTATCTTGCTTCCTTACAGGATTTATAGGAATATGAAAATACTTCGTTATTCTCATTGGCTTACAAATGTAAGCCTGCTTCAAAATACCTTGTCTTTTTTATGTTTCTATTAAAGCTCTAAATTATGTATTTATTCAGAGGGTTTAATTAGGAAAGATAAATCTGTTTTTGAAGCTTTTTACTAAAAAGAAAATTGATAATATATAAAAATCAAGAACAGATCCCGGCTCAAAATCATGCCGGGATGACATTATATTGATTTTTGTTTATTTAATCAGAGGACTCAATTATAAAAATGTTCACCGAACATTCACAAAAAATGTTCACCGAACATTCACAAAAAATGTTCACCGAACATTCACAAAAAATGTTCACCGAACATTTTTTAAGGTAAAACTTTTTTATTTTGATACAATCCAACTCCGTCTGCAAGTGGAAGAGTTTCAGGATAAGCTTTTATTAAAGTATCCATCATTTCATAAAGTCTCATTTCACTATCAGGGACATTTTCTTCAAGAGAAGGATCCGTAACATCTATTGCTTTTTTTATATCTTTGTTAATTGCAAGAATTTCATAATCTTCTTTTTTTCCAAATCTTTCTAAATATTCAATTTCACCATAGAAAGGTTCAGCTTTTATCATTACAAGATTTACATCTGTAAGATTGCAATGTAGAAGGTTTTTATAAGGATTTGAATCTTTTTTTGAATAAATTACAATATCAGCTTCCATACCTGGTTTAAGTGCTCCGATATATTCTTCAAATCCAGTTATTTTTGCTGGATTCCATGTCATCATGTCAAATAAATCTTTTTCTGTAAAAAATCCATTAAATTGTTTAAGATTAACTTCCCATGCAAATTTGAATTCATCAAGCATATTATCGCTTCCTGTAATACTCCAGTCAGGTGCAAGAGAAATTGTAAGACCACATTGTTTTGCTATATCAGCTTTTGTACCAGTTCCATAAAGAACATAATTACTCATTGGAGACCATACTAAACCAATATTATTTTCTGCCATAATGTCGAATTCTTCTTTATCAAAAGCAGTTCCATGTATTATAACAAGACCAGGTCTAATAAGACCGTTTTCTTTTAAAGTATAGAATTCTTCTTTTGATGATTCATCAATACCTTCGCCTAAATGAACAAGATGATATTTGCTTTGACCTGATTCTATTTTATGTACTATAGAAGGAGCTCTTTTGAGTTCTCTAGGTTGAAGTGGAAATATAGATGTTGTTATATGATCATCAACAACTCTATTATAATGATCCATATTACGAACAAGGGTTTTTAATCCAGATCTTAAAGAACAACCTTGTATCATAGTTGTACCTGATATAAGAGCTTTTAATTCAGCATATTTTTCTGCAACTAGCATAAGATCACCTGAACGAGTAAATGTTTTTCTTCCAACCATAAGTTCTTTATAATCTTTTTTTCTTGACCATTCATATCTATTTTGAAATACTTCGTCAGGTCTCCATCTTTTTAAAAAGTTATATGAAGGATGATTGTGACTATCTATAAATCCTGGATAAATAACTCCTTTTGATTCAAGATAGAAGTTTTCAGGAAGAATTTCTATACGGTTTTTTTCTCCAACCCATTTTATTTTACCTGTGGATTTATCCATAACAATAATTCCGTCAGGGATATTAGTGAATGTATCAGCAATATGACCTGATATGAATATAAGAGAAGAACCTTTGAATGAAACTTGAACAATGTTTTTCTCAACATAGACAAAATAACAACTAGTAATAAAGAGTAGAAAGACAATAGCATAAATAATTTTTGATTTTTTCATATATCAATTGTAAAAGATAAAGCTCTAAATAACAATACCTTTTTAAAGATGTTTTTTAAAATTCATTATAGCAACAGTCATTATTACAAAAGATAGTATAAAAAGTGGTATAAATTCTGTGTATAAAACATCAAATCCTGAACCTTTTAGAAAAATAGAACGAGAAATTACAAGAAAAAATCTTAATGGATTTAGATATGTTGTTAGTTTTACAATAAAAGGCATATTAAATATTGGAAACATAAATCCTGATAAAAGAATTGCGGGGAAAATAAAGAAAAAAGTTGATAGCATAGCTTCCTGTTGAGTATTACTTACAGTTGATATTATCAGACCAATTCCAAGCATTGCAATTAAATATAAAGTTGTTCCAGCATAAAGTAGTAAAAGACTTCCTTCAAGAGGTATTGAAAAAACAAGTTTTGCTGCAATTATAGCAAGTGTTACATCAATATAGCCAATAATTGCAAATGGAATGAGTTTGCCTAATATAAATTCATATTTTTTTATTGGAGTAACCATTATTTGATCTATTGTACCGATTTCTTTTTCTCGAACAATCGCCATTGATGATAAAAGTGTTATTATTATTGTAATAATTAATGCGACTACACCAGGTAAAAAGAAATTTCTACTATCAAGATTCTGATTAAAAAGACTTCTTGTTCTAATATCTATTTTTTTTGGAGAAATTATGCTTTTTTTGATAACTTTAACTTCATTATATTTATTAAATATATTTACTGAATATTTCATAATAAGCGAGGCTGTATTTGAATCTGTTCCATCAACAATAAGTGCAAGAGAAGATATTTCTTTGTTTATTATAAGACCTGCTTTGCTTTTTTCTCCAAGAATATCATTGTCAATATCATCAAAATTATCAGCCATTCTTACAATAGAAAAATATTCTGAGGAAGTGAGTGCCAAAATAAGGTTTCTGCTTTCAGAAGATTTTTCCATATCATATATTGTTATATTAACATTTTTAATATCAGTGTTTACAACAAGTCCAAATATTATTGTTTGTAATATTGGAATGACTATTAATATAGCAATCATCCTTACATCTCTTGATACATGTATGAATTCTTTTATTATTAATGCAAGTATTCTCTGCAAATAAATCTCCTATAAAACTTTTTTAAATTTTTTAATTGATAAAGTAAGCATTAAAATACAAAAGAGAGTTAAAAATATTATTTCTTTGTATAAAAATTCAAAACCTACTCCTTTGAGCAATATTCCTTTTATTAATGTAACAAAATATCTTGCTGATATAATTCTTGTAAGTAATTGAATTGGAATAGGCATATTTTTAACATCAAATACAAAGCCTGATAAAAGAAATGCTGGTAAAAAAGTTGTTACCATTGCAAGCTGTGATGCAACTACCTGAGAACGAGCAATAATACTTAAAAATATACCAAATGAAAGTGCTCCTATAATAAAAAGTGAACCTGTTATAAGTATTAATATAACACTACCCTGAAATGGAACTTTAAAAAGATATTTTCCTGCAATAAGACATATTATCATGTCAAAAAAACCAATTGTAAAATAAGGAATGAGTTTTCCAAATATTATTTCAGCTGGTTGAAGAGGAGATGGTATAAGACCTTCAAAAGTTCCAGTTTCGATTTCTCTTGCAATAGTAAGTGAAGTTAAAAGTGCTGCGATTATCATCATTATAACAGCAATTAATCCAGGAACAATATAATTTCTTGATTTCATTTCCTCGTTAAACCAAACTCTATTATTTATTTTTAATGTATTTATATTTTTTTTATTTATATATATTTTTTTAGAATATTGATTTATTATGTTCTCAGCATAAGATATTACAATTCCAGCAGTTCCCGAATCAAGTCCATCTATTATTAGTGCAATTTCAGTATTATTTTTTTTCATTATATTTTTTGAAAAATCGTGCGGAATTATAAGAGCAGAAAAAACTTCTCCTTTTTCGATATATTCTACGGCTTTTTTAGAATTATTATCAATATATTTTACATTGAAATAATCAGAACCTTCAAATTTATGTATTAAGTTTTTACTTATTTCTGAATTATCAAGGTCAGCAATAAATATTGAAATATTTTTAACATCCATATCAAGTGCATATCCAAACAAAAATAAGAGTAAAAGAGGGATTAAAATACCCATTGATAGAGAACGAACATCTCTAAAAATATGAATAAATTCTTTTTTACATACTGCTTTAGTCCTTCTAATATTTATCATTTTCTCTCCCTGTTTATAAGAGATACAAAAACATTTTCTAAAGAAGGATTTTTGAATTCAGAATTTATTATATTGATATTTTCTTTTTTTAAACAATTTAAAATTTCATCTTTTTTATTTATATTATCAATTACAATATGAATTCCCTGACCAAAAAAGAATAATTCAATATAATCAATGTTTTTTTCAAGAATATTTCTAGTTTTAACCGCATTATCAGTTATTATTTCTAAAATAACCTGATTATTTATTTTTTGTTTTAAAGATTCAGGAGAACCATCTGCTATAATTTTTCCATTGTAAATCATTGCAAGTCTATCGCAATAATCAGCTTCATCCATATAATGAGTTGTTACAAAGACTGTTTTTTTCTCTTCAGCCATTTCATAAATAAGATTCCAAAATTTCCTTCTTGAAATTGGGTCAACACCAGAAGTTGGTTCGTCAAGAAATAGTATTGCAGGTTTATGCATAATCGCACATCCTAAAGCAAGTCTTTGTTTTAAACCAAGTGATAAAGAAGAAGTTCTTATATTTAAATATTCTTTAATATCTGAAATTTCAATTATCCAGTCTTTTCTTTGCTTTTTTATATTTTTGGAAATTTTATAAATTCCTGCATAAAAATCAATATTTTCATTAACTGTCAAGTCATCATAAAGTGAAAACTTCTGTGACATATAACCAATATTTTCTCTGATTTTTTCTGCTTCTTTAAATACATTAAACCCATTTACAAAAGCTTTGCCACTGCTTGGTATAATAAGACCTGTTAGCATTTTAATTGTAGTTGATTTTCCAGCTCCATTTGGTCCTAAAAATCCAAATATCTCACCTTTATTTACTTTTAGAGAAATTTTATCAACAGCTTTAAAATCTCCGTATTTTTTTTCAAGATCTTCTATAAAAACTGAATAATCATTAGAGTTCATTTTTTTCCTCCAATCCAACAAGATAATGAAAAATATCTTCAAGAAGAGGAATTCCAATTTTAAATTTTAGATTTTGTTTATAATTACTAATTAAATAATTTTCTAGTTTTTGTAAAACATCTGATTTTTCATTATTATTTAAAAATATTTTAATACTATTCCCAGTTAAATTTAAATCAGGAACCCCAAGATTTTTTATTAAATCATAATAGATTTTCCTAGCATTTTCATTAGTAATATAATACATTTTATTATCTTTAATTTGTTTTAAATTAGTTACAGTATCAACTGAAAGTACTTTTCCTTTATATAGAAAAGCAACATGAGAGCATCTTTCTGCTTCTTCAAGATAACTTGTTGAAGTGATTATTGTAACTTTTTTTTCTCTAAGTTCATAAAGAATATTCCAAAATTCTCTTCTTGATACAGGATCGACTCCATTTGTTGGCTCATCAAGTATAAGAATATCTGGTTTATGAATTAATGTGCAAGCAAGAGCTAATTTTTGTTTCATTCCGCCTGAAAGTTTGCCGGCTTTTCGATTTTTAAAATCGTAAATTGAAAAAGAAGTTAAAAGATCTTTTATAGTTTTTTCTTGATTTTCTTTATCAACTCCATAAATTTCTGAATAAAACATAATATTTTCGATTAAAGTAAGATCAGGATATAAAGCAAATCTTTGAGGCATATAACCAATTTTTGAAAGCGAGTCTTTGATTTCATTTCCTGTAATTTTTAAATTGCCAGAATCAAATGGGAGAATTCCAGCCAAAATTCTAAGTAAAGTTGTTTTTCCACTTCCATCAGGACCTACAATTCCAAATATTTCACCTTTAATAATATCAAGAGATATTGAAGAAAGAGCTGTTTTTTCATCAAAATTCTTATAAATATCTTTAATTTCAAAAAAAATTGAATTCATAAAAAACTCCTTTTCAATTATGTAAATTTAAAAAATAACACTGCATGGCATACCGTTTTTAAGCATATAATTTTCATTATTAACTCTAATTTTTATATTATAAACAAATTTATTTCTTACTTCTTTTGTATAAACAGATTTTGGTGTAAATTCAGCTTCTTCAGAAATATATGACAAATTTCCAATTAACACATTGTCATTTACAGAATCTAATTTTATTTTAACTTCCATTCCAAGTGAAATATTAGAAAGCATTGTTTCGGGAATATAAGTTCTTATCCAAGTGTTTTTTGGATTTATTATAGAAACGACAGTTTGTCCAGGAATTGTATTTTCTCCAGTATCACAATAAATATTTGAAATAATTCCAGAAAACGGAGCTTTAAGTTCAGTATATGAAAGATTGAGTTTTGCACTTTCAAGAGATTTTTGCGCTTTTTTTACAATTGCTTCATTGTATTCAATAACTTCATATCTTACACCTTGTTTTACAAGTTCAAAATTCAATTGACTCTGTTTAAAAATAGAATCAGCTATATTAAATTGATTTTTAATTTTATCAAAATTACTTTCACTTATTGATTTTGTATTAAATAATCTTTTTGAACGATTAAATTCTGATTCAAGAGTTTCTGCATTGATTTTACTTTTATTCATTTCAATTTGGGCTTTTTTAATATCCTCAAGTCTTGAACCATTTTTTAATTCTTTAAGTTTAATTTCCGAAAGTTTCAGATCAATTTCTGAAATATCATGATTAAGTAAATAAACATCTTTATCAAGAGATATTATAGTATTTTCCTTTGAAACATTCTGACCTTCATAAAAATAAATATTCTGAATTATTCCAGGAACTCTAAATGAAATATCAGCTTTATCCATTTCAACACTTCCTGATACAGAAAATGATGTTTCTTGATTGTTTCTGTTTAAAAAAATAAAAATTCCAGATATTACAATTAAAATTAATATTATTAATGCTAATTTTTTTTTCATTTTATTCTCCTTTTATAAAAAAACCATTTATTAGAATGTTTATATAATTTTCAATTTCCTCTTCATGTGAAAAATCTTTTATCAATGGAAAATGACCTGATGAAATAAGTTTTTTACGTATTATAGGAAGATTATTAAGTAAAAGAATAGAACCAAATAAAAAAATATGAGTAATAAGAGTATCTTTTTCATTAATTTCATTTTTATCAATAGAAGGTTTTAATATTTCTCGCATTTCCAAAAATATTGTTGACATTTCTTTGAAAAGTTCTTTAGGAAGAGTTTCCAAACCTGATGCGATTTCTCTAAATAATATTCTAAAAACTGCTCTTTGTGTTTCATTAGAATTGTTAAGTAATCTTAATATATTAGAAAGATTTGTTTTTGAATTTAAAGAGGGAGAATAGTTTTTTTGCATTATTTCTCTGTTTTTTTCAATAAAATTTGAAATAACAGTAAAATATAACTTTTTTTTATTTCCTAAATGATAATATATTGCTGCTTTATTTACATTAGCTTGTTTGGCAATAAAATCCATTGTTGTGCCTGAATATCCTTTGTCTGCAAATACCATTATAGCAGTTTCCATAATGTGTTCTTTTGTTGTTTTATTTTTCATATTAACCTCTTAACTGTTTAGTTAAACTATATAGTTATATTACCTTAAAAATATTTTTATATCAATTTTTGCACTTTTCCGATATGGTTATAGGTAAATTTTATATGTCATGGGGGACAAGTA
>JALOAD010000143.1 GCA_023228995.1 Candidatus Muiribacterium halophilum | reverse complement strand
AACATATATGGGCAAAAATCAGTTGCGAATATAAATTCACCGTTGGTTTTAAGGAGTTTATATATAAATTTCATAAGTTCGTAAGTAACTGTTCTTCTTTTTCTGTGTCTTTTTTTAAACCATGGGTCTGGACAAATTATATGAATTTTTTCAATTGAATTTAATGGAAAAATTTTTAAAAGTTCTCTAAAATCACCTGAAAGTGCTAATGCATTTTTTAAATTAGAGCGAATTATTTTATCCTGTGCTTTATCTGCAATTCCTTGCGAATAATCAATTCCTAAAATAAATTTTTCTGGATATCGTCTTGCACATTTTATTAAAAAATTTCCTTTTCCACAACCAAGATCAAGCCATATATCTTTATTATTAGGAATAGTTGATATATTAAAATCTTCAAGATTAATTGCTCTATTTTCATTCATTTTTGAAAATTATCATATTTTGATATTTTAGTCCAGAAAAAACATAAGGAAAATTCAAAAATTATCTGTTATAATATTAAAGACTATAAAATGCCTTTTGCAGGAGGAAGAATGAAAAGATTTATTTTTGTATTATTAACATTTTTAATAATAATCAACATTTTTGCTTATGAATATGATCAAGGTGTTAAAATTGATGGTAATAAAGTTACATTTAGACTATGGGCTCCTGGCAAGCAAAGCATTGCAGTAGTTGGTGATTTTAATGATTGGAATATTTCAGAAAATATGCTTAAAGAAGTTGGCGATGGTTATTGGGAAACACAAATTAAACTTCATAAAGGTGAATTTAGATATCAGTATGTGTTAAATGGTGAAAAATTTATTGGAGATCCATATGCTACAGATGTGGAATGGGACGAGCTTGGTCCTAATGGAGTTATAGAAGTTGGCAAAAAAGATTTTACATGGAATGATAAAAATTTTACTCCTGTTCAACATAACGATACTGTGATTTATGAATTGCATCTTGGTGATTTTACTCCTATGGGAACATATTTAGCTGCAAAAGATAAAATCCCTTATCTTAAGGATTTAGGCGTTAACGCTGTCAAAATATTGCCTTGGATGGAATTTCCTGGTGATATATCATGGGGTTATAATCCTACTTATTTTTTTGCACCTGAAACTGTTTATGGTGATCCTGATGATTTAAAAGCATTTATAAATGAATGTCATAAAAACGGTATTTCAGTTATTCAAGATATGGTTTTTAATCATACTTCCCATGATCATCCATTTAATCAGATTTATGATTATTATAATTCTCCTTGGTATTCAACAGATAGTAATCCTTGGGGAATGCCAGACCTTAATCATTGGAGTGATAGAACTAAGATTTTTATAAAAGATGTTATAAACTATTGGATTAGAGAATATCATATTGATGGTATTAGATATGATTACACAAGAGGAATAGGATGGGATGGTTATAATGGAGTTAGTTATATTACTTGGTGTGCAAGAGAAGCTGGAAAAGATATAAATAAATATATTTTTCAGATTGCAGAACATCTTCCTCAAGATCCTCAAATGGTATTTAAAACTGATATGGATGCTGAGTGGCATGATTCTTTTCATGATCAGATGAAAGCTAATTTAAGAGAAGGTACTTTTGAAAATTCAAATTATTATGGTGATCTTGATAAAACCATGAATAGTATTGATTTTAGAGGTAGTGGTTTTGGTGATATGGCAAATGTTATTAATTATACAGAGTCTCATGATGAGGAAAGAGTTATATATGAAGCTATGACTAATCCTGCTGTTGATTATATTAAAGCTGTACGTAAATCAAGACTTGGAGCATCGGTATTGTTTACTTCGGCGGGTATTCCTATGATTTATCATGGTCAGGAATTTGGAATGGATACTCATAGAACTATAGATTCTAATAAGATTAAATGGGATAAATTAAAATCATGGCCTGGTGATGGTTTGTATCTTCATTATAAAAAATTAATTGAACTTAGAAAAAATCACATGTCTTTGAGACAAAATAATATACAAGAAGTGGCTAAATACAGTGATAAAAAAGTTCTTATTTACAAAAGATGGGATAATTATGGTGATGTTATAATAGTTGTTGCCAATTTTTCTGATCAGGATCAGTATATTAATATTCCTTTTCCTTATAATGGAAAATGGCATGAAGCTATTTATAATTATAGTGTAGATGTCTATAATGGAATAATTTCAAATCATCAAATTGGAAAATCTGATGTTAAGATTTTTTGTTTGAAAAAAACCTGGTAATTTTGTTATACTAATAATATATGTTGAATGAATATTAAAAATACTTTTTAAAAAAAGGGAAATGATGAAATTACAAAATCTTAATATTCTCGTTGTAGATGATGAAGAAGATATTCGCAATATACTTAAATTTTTTATTGAAAAAAATGGTGGTGAATGTATTGTTGCAGAAGATGCATTTAAAGCACTAGAAATAATTTATAATCCTGCAAAAAAAATAGATCTTGTTGTTTTAGATATTATGCTTCCTGTTATTGATGGTTTTCAGGTTGCTCAAATTTTTAAAATGCAGAGAGATTATAATAATATTCCAGTCATAATGCTTTCTGCACTTAATGAAAAAGAAAGTATTAAAAATGGTTTTCTTGTGGGGGCAGATGAGTATATTGTAAAAC
>JALOAD010000083.1 GCA_023228995.1 Candidatus Muiribacterium halophilum | reverse complement strand
GTTTTCTTGTGGGGGCAGATGAGTATATTGTAAAACCTGCAAGTGAAGTTTTTGTTGTTGATAAAATTCTTGATGTATATCAAATCAATAAATCTCTTTTAAAATCTGGTAGAGAATATAATATTAAATTTGAATTAAAATCTGATTTTTCTTATATAAAAGAAATTAATAATGTTGCTAAATGGATATTTTCTAATACAAAAGCAGATGAATGGATGGTTGCTGATATAATTTATTCACTAAATGAAATGTGTGCAAATGCTATTGAACATGGTAATAAAAAAGATATTAACAAAAAAGTACTTGTGGAATGCGATATTTATCAGGATAAAATAATTGTAAGCATTAAAGATGAAGGCACGGGCTTTGATTCTATTGATACGATTGAAAGGCTGGAAGATGCTGATATTTATAGGTTGCGTGGCAGGGGTATGATTATTACTAAAAAACTTATGGATAATATCGAATATATTGAAAATGGTAATGTTGTAAAAATGACAAAATATTTTGAAAAAAAATAAAAAAGTTAAAGGGTTGGTGCATAAATGCACGATGTTGTTGAAACTTAAAATGCAAGAATTCAACAAGATAGTTCGTTATGCTCACGGTGTAGTTTTACAAGTAAAACTAGGTTTAAAACTTGAGCAAAGCTCAAAAACGCTGACTTGTCACATTGTGACTTGTCAGTAATCTATGCTGAAGTCATGATATGACAAAGCATATATCTTGGCGAAGCCAATATCGGGTTAGGGTTTATAGAGTTAAAACCCTACAAACCCTACAAACCAGAACTGTTTTATTCTAACTCGTGTATTACAAGTCCGCTTCTTAATTTTGGTTCAAACCATGTTGATTTTGGAGGCATTACTTTATTTTTATCTGCAACGTCCATTAATTGTTCAATTTTTGTTGGGAACATTGAAAATGCAACTTCAAAAGTTCCATTATTTACGATTCTTTCAAGTTCTTTTAATCCTCTTATTCCGCCGATAAAATCAATTCTATTATCAGTTTTAGGATCGCCTATTTCTAATAGTGGGGATAAAAGATTGTTATATAGAATTGAAACATCTAAGCTTTCTATAACATCATTTTTGTCAAATAATTCTTCACTTGCTTTAAGAGAATACCAATTTTTATTTATATACATTCCAAAAGTGTGCATAGTTTCAGGTTTATAAGCATTATTTACTTTTTTTACTTCAAATATTTCACTTACTTTATTAATAAATTCTTCTTCTGTAAATCCATTTAAATCTTTGACAGCACGGTTATAATCCATTATATAAAGATCATCGTGTGGAAATAATATTGCAAGAAACCAGTTATATTCTTCATTTCCTGTATGTAAAGCATTGTTTGAACGTCTTTTTTCTCCGGTTTTTGCAGCTGCTGCAGAACGATGATGTCCATCAGCGACATATAAATATTCTATTTCATTAAACTGTTCTGTTATGTTGTTTATTATAGATAAATCAGATATTTTCCAAAAAGTATGTTCTACTTTATCATCTGTTGTGAAATTATATTCTGGTGAATTGTTATCAATGAAATCGCCAATGATTTTTTGTATAGTATCTTTTTTTCTATAAGTTAAAAAAACAGGTCCTGCATTTGCGTTTATTGCATCTACATGTTTCATTCTATCAATTTCTTTTACAGTTCTTGTATGTTCATGTATTTTAATGTTTTTTTCAAGATAATCATCTATATGACAACAAGTCACAAGACCTGTTTGAATAACTTTACCCATTTTTTCTCTATATACATATAATGAAGGTTCTTTATCTTTTACAAGTCTTTTGTCTTTTTTTAATGCTTCATAGTTTTCTCTTCCTTTTTTATAAACTTTTTCATCATAAATATTGATGTTTTCTGGAAGATCTATTTCAGGTTTTACTACATGAAGAAAAGTATGTGGGTCATTTTTTGCTATTTCTCTAGCTTCCTCAGAATTCATAACATCATATGGAAGTGAAGCGATTTTTGAAGCATACTCTTTAGCTGGTCTTACTCCATTAAAAGGTTTGATACGAATCATAATTCCTCCCGCATATTTGCTTATTTTAATACATATTATCAGAAAAAAAATAAAGACTCAAGAGTGAGATGGTAAATGAGAAAGGTTTATGGGTTAAAGAGTTGAGAGTTAAAAAAAGGTTAGGGATCAAAATGTTTAATGTTGAATTTCGAATGTTAAATTAAAAACAAAGTGCATAAAACTCTGAAAATTTTTTAAACTCCTTGACAAAATAATTGGTTTCAAAATATAATTAAGTCAATGAAATAAAATAAATGTATGGAGTGTGAAGTATGAAAAAATTAATTTTATTGTTAATCTGTTTAAGTTTTTTTACACAAATCTATTCAGAAAATTTAAACTCTGATTTACAGGACAATGTTTTTTCTATTGTCAATACTTATTGGGAATCTCAGGATTTACTCTATAATATTAAAGAAAACAATAGAGAAAGTGAAACTTTATACAATGAAAAACTTGTACAGTTAAATATTGAACTTGATAATCTAGCAAAAAATATCAATCAAAAAGGTAATTTAAAAGAATTTTCAGATATATATAAAACATTACCTGAAGAAACCCGTTATATATTCACTCCTGTTATATCTGAATTAAATATTAAAAGAGCTGATGGTGAATTATTTCCTGGTTATGGTTATTCAGAACCTGGTTTTTATTATAGAAAAGGTGAAGAATTAAGAAAAGAAACTTTACAGAAATTCTGGAAATCAGAAGAAAGATATTTTGAAAAAAATCATAGATATAAATTTTATGTTGAGTTAAAAGTTTCTCAGTCAATGGAACAGAGTGCACAGGCTGGTGGAAATCTTGAAGGTTTTGATGTAAAGGGCGTTTTTGGTATGAAAATTAATGGTGAATTTAAACAAGTTGCTGAAGTTGAATTTACTACTAAAGAAACTTTGACTACAAAATGTGTTGTAGCTTATGAGAAAAATAAAGTCTTTTATAATCTTTATAGAGCTAAAAAAGGATATTTTGACTGGTTACCTTGGATAGAACTTAATTGGAGTTCATGTGGCGAAACTTATGTAGTTGTTGAAGAAGCTACTGGAACATCTGTAATAGTTAATATGCCTTCAGTTCCTGGAGTGCCTTCTAATGCTATTTTGAATTCTAATTAATTAATATTTATTAAATTATATTTTAAAAAGACTGTCTGATTTTAGGACAGTCTTTTTTTATTTCTTTACATAAAAAAAAATATAATATATAATTTGCATTATGGGTATATTAAAAGTAAAAGACTATTATACTAAAGATCCGGTTGTGATTACTAGAGATACTTCTCTTAGAAAAATTTCTGATATAATTCTTAAAAGTAAATATTCGGTTATTCCGGTTGTAAATGATGAAAACGAATGTATTGGCATTGTTACTGTATCAGAATTATTATCTGTTTTTATCCCTGAATACCTTGATTTATTTGGTGATATAGAATTTGCTCTTAACATAGAATTTGAACTTGAAATATCTGCTTTTATTGATGATCTTATAATTGCAGAAGATATTTTAAGTACTGAATATCCGCTGATTACACCTGAAACTAACATTGTTTTTGCGGTTGCACAGCTTAATAAATTCAAGCTAAATGGTGTTCCTGTTGTTGATGAAGAAGGTAAAGTTCAAGGAATAATTACACTTAAAGATATTATAAGTGGTTTGATATGTTATAAAAATTCATGTCCTGTTGATTTTATTTAAGGAATTCTTCTATTTTTTTCTGATTTTCAATATTAATTTTATCTTTAAAATCTGTATACTTTTTTAATCCTTTTTCTCTATCTATTATGTATGTTGTTTTTAAATAATGATAAATATTTTCTTTAAAAGTGTTTTCATCACGATTTATAATTTCTTCGAGTATTTTTTGGGCTTCTATATAGTTTTCTTTTTTTATATGTATATCTGCTGTTTTTTTCATTAAATATAAATTATGTGAAAATTTATCAAAATTAGATAATATAAAATTTTCTCGTTTTTCAATTAAATTTTGATGTTTAAGAAATATCTCATCTGCTTTAATTATATATGATATTTTTTCTTCAGGTGTTTTACTTAATAAAATAAGTTTTTCATAGTATTCAATGCTTTTTTGTGGTTCTTTTTGAGAATAGTATTCGGCAGCTTTTTTTAATAGTTCAAAATTGTTTATATTATAAAATCTGTTAAATAGAAGAGCTTTTTCAATATCGTGTTCAGCATAAAGTTCAAGCAATACATTGTTAATTTCTTGAGAGTTGAAATAAATTAGTTTTTCAGCGATTTCAATAGATAAATTTATTTCATTAGATTTTCTTATTTCTCGGACTAATTCGGTATATTCTTTGATATTATCAGCTGAGTATTCTGAAAGATTCAAAAAATAAAAAGCAGCTTTTTGAAAATTCTTTTTTTTCATATTTATTTTAAAAAGATAATAATTTTTTGTATTTGAATCGTTTATTTTTTCAAAATAGCTTTCTGCTTTATCTAAATTACCATTGTTTAATTCTTCAAAAGCTTTTTTGAAAGCTTCTCTTGAAAGAAGTGTATCAGGTGAAAATGAAAGTTTTCTACCTGGAGTGAAAATATTATTTTCTTTAGAAATTTCAATATTTCTATCTGCAAAAAAACTATACATTATTGTTATCAACAAAATTACAGTTAAGGATAATATTGAAACAAAATTATAATTTGATGATTTTTCGAGTTTTTCTAGATGTTTTGAGAAATCATTTATACTAATTTCATTTTCATTATTTGGTTGTTTAGTTTTATTTTCTTCTAAATCAGCTAGATCTTTATCAAAATATGTAATATTTTTTAATTCTTCAACATAAGAGTTTGTTTCTGAAATTTGACTTAAGTTAATATAAGTTTCTTTTCGTATTTCATCATCTTCATTTGATATATTTAAAGAATATTCATCTGATATAAATGCTGATAATATACTATGATATGTATTAAGTGCATTTATTCGGACAATAACATTTCCACCAGTTATTTGTGGAAAAATAATCTCCAAGAGTTCAAAGTTACGAAAATGTCTGAGTGTTTTTATTACTGTTATTCTTACTAAAATATCACGATGATTCACAAGCCTTATTATTATCTGTTCTATTTTTGAAAATGGTATTATTGATATTACATTAATTATATGTTGTTGTATTTCATTAGAAAAGCTGTCAAAATTTTTAAAAAAAACATTGACAGCATTATAATCTTCTATAATTCGAATGTGTTCTAAAAGTTGAATTTTTATATCAGAAGAAATATTACTATTTTGTAAAAAATCGCTTATATTAGTCTGATTGACAAATATACTTTTACCTTTTCTATATAATAGTTTTTCTTCTATAAATTTTTCGATCATTTTTTACTTCTTTCTTTTTTTAACTCTTTTTTAGTTTTTTTCAACACTTCAATATTAGTATTGAATTCATTATTATCGATAATGTTCATTTCTTTCATCTTTGAGAATATTGTTTCAAGATTAGTAGCTAGTTCTTCGTTTATAAATTCTGTATAGTTCATAATATATCTCCTTTTTTTTGAAAATATACCATAAACTTGAAATAAATTCAATTATCAATTAAAATCAAAAAAAATACATGAAGCATGAAGGTTTATAAATGATTTTAAAATTAATTGATGAAGTATTGGAAAATGAAGTATTAAATAGAGATGTTGAATTTAACGGGTCAATCTTATTCAAATCAGGTAAAGAATTAAGTAAGCAGATGTTAGCAAAACTTAAAGAACAGAGTGTTCCTTTTATTTATGTTGATGGTGAACCTGATGATAATCAAAAAATAAGACAGTATATAATGGAAATAAAATCAGATTTTAATGAATTTTCTACAGCAAAAGAAAAAATTGATTATTTAATACAAAAGCAGATTTCAACTGCTGAATTTATGGAACTTTTTCCATTTATAAAAGATTTTAATTTAAAAAAAGATATTACTAATTATTTTAAAGAAAATTTTAATTATGAAATATTTAATTATATTATCAAAAATATAAAACTTGTGAATGATTCAAAGTCAAATGCCCTTTTTATGGATATTATAGAAGAAAAATGTGATAAAGATAATATTGATATTGTTGTTGGTCTTCTTGACTCGAATGATTCTGCTGTTAAAAATAGAGTTAAAAAAATTATAAAAAACAAACTTTCTCTTAGAAAACTTTATGAGATAAAAAATAAATTTAAAAAAAACGGACATCAATCAGATTTTTTTGAAAAAGAAATTAATTTTTTATTAATGCCGCCTAAATATTTTTGGGATAAAAAAATAATGATATTTTCAACATTGATAGAAAAACATATTATTTTAAAAAGTTATCTTGAAAATCTTGAGACTATAGTTATGCTAACAGATTACAATGATTTTGATAATAAAATATTAAAACATAAACCATATATAATAATATTTGATTTAGATGATGATTTAAATAATCTTGAAGTATTCAAACAATGTTCACATAAATATGAAGATATAATATATTTTATTTTATCCTCAAAAGTAGATAAAAAACTTTTTTGGGAAGCTACTAACAATGGAGCAAATTATTTTATTAAAAAACCATATTCATTGCCTAAGATTCAGACATATCTTTCAACTGTTATTCAACATGGCAAAATAATAGGTTCTTATATTACATCAAATAAACTTTTAAAATTAGATTTTAAAAATTTCGGTAATGATATTAAAAAGATTGATTTTTTTGGAGATTTGATTGGGTTTACAGTTGATGAGGTTAGTGATTATATTGCAGTTCAGATTAAAAATCAGAGATATTACTTTTTTGATTTTGCTAATCTTACAAAAATCGATTCTGCAGGAATCAGATTTCTTCTTAAATTAAAGGATGTAACAGAAAAATCAGATTCAGAATTGTTTTTTTTAAACTGTAATTCAGATGTTGAAAAAGAAATTTTTACCTACAATAATATCCTTATAATGGCTGACAAATGGGAGGAAGTCATTTGGAGGTAAATTGCGTATATTTATTTTAAGTTTGATTTATCGTATTAAAAATATTCTTGGTTATAATAGTAAAAATATTTCTGAAACTATTATTAGACTGAATAATGAAAAAATATTAAAAAAACATTTTAATTTCGAATATAAAAATATACTTATACTTCTTCCACATTGTGTTCAAAATGCACAATGTCCTATAAGAATAACATTTAAGCCTGAAAACTGTGTTAATTGTGGAAAATGCAATATTGGAGAATTGTTAAAATATACTAAATCAAAAGACATTACTTTAAAAATTGCAACTGGTGGAACTTTAGCTAGAAAAATTATTAAAGAAAACAGACCGAATGCTATAGTTGCTATTGCATGTCATAGAGATCTAATGGAAGGTATTATTGAGATTAGAAATATGCCTGTTCTTGGAGTTTTAAATATTATTGGCAAAAATGGCCCATGTGTTAGTACTAGTTTTGAAGTTGATAAAGTAATAGAATATGTTGAGTTTTTTCATTTATCATGAAGAGTTGGGAGTAAAAATGTTCAATGTTGAATTTGGAATGTCGAATGAAAAGAAAGAACATTTTGTTTGTGGAAAAACAAAAACTTTAAATCTATTTCACTATTTACTCGTTAACTATTAAAATAAAGTATGAAGGATTTTCAATAAACAAAAGCTTTAAATCTATTTTTTTATTAAAGTTACAATTAGCGACAACTGGATTTATTGACAAAATATTATTATGAATATAGAATGTAAATCAGTTTCTTAATAGGCGGAAAATGTGAGAAAAGGCAAAGTTTTTAATTTTATATTAATTGTATTTACATTTATAGTTCTTATAAGAGGACTGTTTTTGGGTACAATATATGTTATTGAGGATTATTTTAATAAAGGTGAAGTTCCAGTTCCTGATTTTGTAGGAATGAGTGTTAATGATGCTTTTAAAACAGCTGAAAAATCAAAACTTAAACTTATTATTAAAGGTGAAATGTTTGATGACTTTATTGAAAAGGATAGAGTTACAAGACAAGATCCTTATGCTAATGCTAGAGTAAAAAAAGGTAGAATAATAGATTTATTTCTTAGTAAAGGTAAAAAACAAAATATTACACCTAATACTATTAATCTAAAGCTAAATGAAGCTGAAAATCTTATACTTTCTAATAATTTTTCATTAGGAAAAAAATCATATATTTTTTCTCCAATTGAAAAAGATAGGATAATATCACAAAATCCATCTCCTGGAATAGATTCAAGAGAAGGTCAATTTGTTCATTTTCTTATTAGTAATGGTCAAGCTAAAGAATTTGTTATATTACCAGATTTTCTCGGCGGTAATTATGTTAAAGTCAAAGATATACTTCTTATGCTAGGTCTTAATGTTGGGACTGTAAAATATGATTATGATGAGAGTAAGGAAGCTGGTGAGATATTAATGCAAGATCCTGTTTCAGGTAAAAGACTTGAAAAAGGTAGCGAAGTTAATCTTAAAGTTAATAAATTTGCAGGAAATAGAAAAAGTTATACTAATAATAAGAAAAATATAGATTTTGTTTATCAAATACCTGAAGGGATAATTGAAAAAGAATTAAAGGTTATTCTTATTGATGATATGGGAATAAGAGAAGTTCATAGAAAAAAATATGAACCTGGGTATGATGTTTCATTTAAAATTACAGGTCGTGGAAAGATGAAAGCGCTTATATATATAGATAACCTCAAAATTGATGAGGCTGAATTTTGAAAATTACAGGTCTAGTTTTAAAAAAAAAGTTTCAGATTCTTGAAAAAATTCACGAAAATAGTAGGTTTTTTTCATTTAAAGGTATGAATGTTGAAACTGAAGAACCTGTTTTTATAAAAGTCGTTAGACAGGAAATTCTTTTAGATAGAAATAGAGATAGAATAAAATTTTTTACAGAAGAAGTTAAATCACTTGCTCGGATTAAACATGAAAATGTTGTCAAAGTTTTTGATGTAGATTTTAAAAATGGTATTTTGTATGTTGTATGTGAATGGATTGAAGGAAAACCGTTATCTGATTATATAAGATCAAGTTATAGATTTGATTTTTGGCAAGTAATTCAGATTATATCGCAATTAGCAGATGTTCTTAGATTTGCATTTGAAAAAGGAATAAAATATAGAACTATAAAACATAGTAATATTTTTATAAGCAATTCTATGCAGGTTAAAATACTTTCTTTTAATGTTCCAAGATCGATATTATCACCTGTACCTCTTCCTATTAAAGAAAATAATGGAGAAGATCCTGATATTTTTTTTCTTGGAGTTGTTCTTTATGAACTTTTGACACTTAAATT
>JALOAD010000075.1 GCA_023228995.1 Candidatus Muiribacterium halophilum | reverse complement strand
TCAAAATCCTCATACAATTCATGTGGTGACCATACATTATATGGTGGAAGCACAAAATTCATACCTGGTGGTTTTATCGAAAAAATCCCGTTTATCTCATTTGAAACTTCCTGATTGTTATTTGTATCACTATATATAGTGTTATTAACTGCTTTTCCTCTATATTGATAATGTCCTATTTTATTTGATATATCTGTAAATTCTGTGTAATTTGGTAATATTGTTTGTAAACCTGTTCTTGGAAATTGATATTTTGTTGCTGCATCTCCTACTTTATTTATGTGAAAAATAAATCTATCAGCTCTTTCATTATTATCTGCTATTGTAAATTTCAAGGTCTGACTTCCTCCAGCTACTGAATTTGGGATTGTAAATTCTGGATTTCCTGAGAAATTAATTTTTAAAGTTTTTGTTTCAGTAGCTCCCCAATCATTTTCTGCAATAAGCTGATATGTTATAGAAGTAGGTAAATTACTGTTAAAAACTGGTCGCATTCCAGTAAAATCAAAATAATCTGTATATTCTAAATTAAATGGAAATTCTGTATTTATTTTTATAGAATATTGAGTTACATTTTTATCAAGATTCCATGATAAATTAGGGAAAATCCTACCATTTAACATTTCTTTAAATAAGTTTCCATCTATATCATATACATTTAAAACTTCAACACCATCAACAGAGATTTTTTTATAAATTGTTTCATTTCCTTTACCTGCAAGGTCCCGATATTCAAACTTTATAGGTAAAGGTGGATCAGATTGTATACCAAGTACAAATCTTATAGATCTATCTGCAATTTCAATCATTGATATTTCAAACTTGCCATTAGGTTGACTATAATATGGAGCATTATAAGAATCGCTATGAATTTTGAAATTAAGAAATATTTTCCTTGGATTTTCAAACTGAATTATAAGAGGTATATTTGAATCTGCACAATGTACAACACTTGAACCGGTTGGAAATTTCCATATATTTGAATAAAGAAAATTAGTTTCCCAATCTGATAATTCCACAATACCTGTAGAAACGACACTTTTATTAAAATCATTATTATTACTTAATGTATTTGATTTATAATAAATTGTTTGATTTCCTGATAATGATGTTGGACCATTTGTTGAAACTCCAAATTTATTATTAAGAGAACTACTAATAGAACTTGATTCTCTTCCTGGCATATCAGAATAAAATAAACCTCCATCATAACTTTGAATAAGACTTACAAAAGCATTGCTTATTTTATAAGTTGAACTTAAAGCAATACCATCAAGTATTTCTTTATTATACATTCCATCATACTTTGTTGAAATATAAGTAACATCTGAAAGATTTTCATTTAAAAGATAATTTTTTATTGCTTCAACTTTAATTTTATCCTGTCCTTCAAATGAAATAGAATTTGAATTAGTATCTAATAATAAAACATGACTTACCTTATTTGTAGCATTACCAGACTTTATAGCATGAACTGGCAAAATCATATCTTTTATACAACTTTCATAATCAGAACCAGTTATTGTATCAAGATTAATTACTGTTGCAAGTAATTTCCCTCTTTTTACAAACAGAGGATTCCATTCTCCAAATTCTGTATACTCTGTAACAGTTCCATCAGAATATCCAGCTTTAGCTCGAATATAATAAACTCCTCCATTATCAAAACTCAGACTTGAAAGAGGAATTACATTTGATGTCACAACCTGTTCTCTGACAAGATTTGAAAAATCGGGATTTTTTGATATCTGATAATAATATCTGTTGGCACCTTCTCTTGGGCTTATTACAATATTGCTTCCAGATAGATTACCGCTGTCAGGATCCATATCAACTGCAAGAGGTCCTTCGATAACAGGTGGAGCATGTACAACTATATCAAAATGAGGTGGTCCTTCATCTCCAATTGGAATAGGATTTGTCGGTGAATTCTCTGTGAAATTTGCATTTGCATTAAAAGCTCTAATACCTGTTGTATAAAAACCAGGATCAATACCAGAATAGACATGATTAATATAAGGAAGTGTATTTGATGTTACTATCTCTTCCATAAAAGGTTCTGAATTAACTGGTATCTTAGCCTGATTATATAAAAATATCCTGTAAAAATATATAGGTCTTACAGTTGTCCTGTTGTTTTCCCATAATATCTCAACATTTCCGTCAAAATCATAAGTTTTGTCCATTGAAGAAGGATAATATGGAGCTTTGACACTTACTACTTTAAAATCAATGGGAGGATCAGGTTCTACAGGAAGAGAATTAGGTTCTGCAGGTAATGGCAACACATACTGACTACCACCACCAATAAGCCCTGAACTTGGGATTGTCATAAGAAGATCATCACTCCAGTCACCTTTTATAAAGTTGTCAACCGGATCTGTACTTGAATGATTGACAAAAAAATCACCTATATATTCTGTGTTATCTAAAGAGTTATTAAGATCAAGAACAGCGGAATCTTTTTGTGTATTAACATAATAAGGTAAATAGTTTATATAATATTTTCCCTGAGCAGGATTGACTTTTCTTACAATCTTCATTCCAATGGAATTAGGTTGTCCAGGATTATAGAAAAGCGAAGTATAATTACCAAAGTCATATTTTGACTCAATATTTCTGTATTTCAGAAATACCTTCACATTTTTATCAGATGTAAGATATCCCTGCTGAAAAACTGTTGAACCAAGAAGTGAATTCACATCCATATTTATAAGAAAATCAGGTGTTTTAGATATATCAACCGGATAATTAAGCCTGAATCCCGGATTTGCACTGTTATCGGAAAAGTAATTACCGCCAAAATCAACTGGCGTCTCAATAAAATCATTACTGTATAATTTTTCAAAATTATTATTCCATATTGATATAAAAGCTGAATGATTTGAATAAAAATAATGTTTACCAATATTATGATTAAAGGAAAAATCAATAGTTCCACCAGCAACCGCATGAATTAGATATACAGGATTCATCGAATCGTTAATAAAGACATTTTGAAAAATTTCACTTTTAGCTTCATAATATGTAGCACGAAATGTAAATATTGCTCCATTGTTTTTATATTTAAAAATATTACCTTTAATATAAGTGATATCATGACCGGAGCTTGATATTAAATAATCAAAATCTGTTCCTCCATGTTGAAATAAATTTTGAGAAACAGTTAATTTTTTTGCAGATACAGTAAAAATTTCCTTAGCTTTTATATAAATATCAGGGTTTGTAAAATCAATATCGAGTGTTCCTATCTTATTATCTAATATATTCACTTCATTTATTGAAGAGATTACCGTAAATAAATTATCACTTCCGCTGCTTACTATTGTGTTATCCGAATAAACTAAGGTTGTATAATTTACAGAATTATTGCAATTAAAAACCATATTTTGTAATGCTCTGACTTTATTTGATTTAAAAATAAAATCACTAGTACCTGTTATCTGAAATCTTCCATAAGCACCTGAATAAGGTTCGTTTAATACAAGATTATCTAATTCTCTAAGACCATCTCCGTTTATACTGTTTTCAGATATATCAATATCTGTAATTGCAGAAAACTGTAATATTGTATCGTCATAAAATCCTATTCTGGATTTTTTTATACCAAAAAAACCTGTGTTTTTAATATTTGTATCGCTATGTATAATAAAATTACATGATTCAATATCAACTTTTCCATAAAACCCTGAATTCGGCATAAAATTTGAAGCTATTATATTAGAATTTTTTATTTTAAGTTTACCGGTTGTCTGAGAAAAACTTGCAGAATATATGTCTTCAATCTCACCAAGTTTTATTTCATCTGTAGAATCACTAAAATCGAGTTTATCAATCAATATTTTTGAAGATATCTCATCAGCATCACCCCAATAATCAAAATACCTGTACTTTGAATAATCTGCATCAAGTTCTCTTATATCTGATATAGTAATCTGAGAGTCATCTGTCTTATATATCTTCCCGGATTTCTGAACCAGTCCTGAATCTGTAGCAAAAAGTATTTCAGGTGTATCTGCTGAAAATATAATACTTCCATAAAGTTCAATATCTCCAATTGCAACTACTGGATTTCTGACATTATCTATTGAAAGATCACCGTCAACTTTTCCGCTTACAGCATTTGGCAGAATATCAACATAAGCTGAAAAATCACTAAGCATATCTTCAGAAAAATAATTGTCATTCCAGAAATTATAAGGAAGCTTCAATTTATTCTCGGCAGCAGGAACTGCCATTGCTGAATCAACTTCAATAGCTGATGAAACAAGAGAGTCAGTAGTCCTGAATATATTAAAACTTACAGTACCTGCTTTTAAATTGAAAGAATTTGCATTATTTGTAACTCTTTTAAAATTCATTATCCTTTCAGTATTATTTCCAGTCTCACAATATACAATTTCAGACAAATCAGCTCCAAAATGATTTGTTTCATCTGTATTATATAAGTTAAACAATGTGTTTACATTATCAAAATAAGTATTATATGCGTCAATTTTACCAAGTATTCTTAATCCCTTCCAATTAGGATTAAGTGTAATTCCTACATCTGATATATCTTTTATAGCTGGAGTTATTTTTTGAGAAAAATCAGAGTTTTTAATTGATAAACTACCATAACTACCATAATTTTTCATAATATCTATAAATGGAAGAATCTGTTCTGAAAAAAAGTAAGGTCTTACATTAATAAGTTCAAGCTTACCCTGTGATAAAATCCTTACAAAATTATGTATTACTATATCAGCATCTTCAAATTTTCTGCTATCTGATATTAATCCATAAAGAAGATATGGATTATTTTGAACATTTGTAAATATTGCTGGAGGATTTCCATCCCAATAATTATATTTAAAATTCAAAAATAGTCCTGAATCATTATTTATCTCACTTGAACAACCTATAAAATAATTCAAATAAGCTTTTAAAGTATTATTATTAAATAAATTTGTAAAATTAAACAAATCTTTTGAATCAATAAATTTATTTTTAAGTAAAATAATATCTTTGCCATCTTTATTATCACCAAAAGTAATAAAATCAGATGAACTGACAATTATATTATCAGATGCTTTTATCTTTGTATTAGATAATTTAATTCCACTTTTAGTTAATATAAATTCATTGTTACTAAGCGTTATTTCACCATCAATTCCGCTAATACATTGATTATTATCAGTTTTTAATATAAAAGAATTGTTTATTATCCTCAAAAATGGACTTTCTCCAAAATATATAGAATGAATAGCATTTCTTACAAAATAATTGGATTTAATTTCTCCTTCAAAATTTTTAACATAAATATCATAATTATTATCAAAAAATTTATTAGATTTTATTGTTGTATTGTAAATATAATCACCAGCTACAAGCTCATATTTACCAGAAGCTTTAATACCATAATCACAATTAGAAATAATACTGTTTTCAAATTTTAATTTTGCATCTATACTCTTTGTTATAGCATTAGAAGAATAATAAAATTCACAACCATCAAATATACCTTCTGAATCATCTTGAAAATCAATACCAGCATAATCAGAAGATTGAGGAATTCCACTGCCTTCTGGATATACCGCACCTCTAAAATGATCATTTATCGAGGTAAATACAGATTTTCTTGCAACAAATTTACCATCTTCTTCTACTATAATTTTTGCATCTTTTTTAAATTTTACATTAACACCTGGTAAAAGTAATAAACTAGCTCCGTTTTTAATTAAAATATTACTATCTACAACATATTGTTTATCAGGAAACCACACAGTATTTTTATTTATAAAACCACCATATTCAGATGCTGCAAAAATAAATTCTCTATTAAGAATATGCGGAATAACTCTTGTGCTATGAGTAGTTTTCCAATTAGAAGCTGTAGAATATATTACAAAAGGCGGAACATTTCTCGTATTACTCTCAACCATAACTTTAATAATTTTTTCTCTTATTGGTTCTTTTATCGAATACAAACCATTATCTGTTGCTGCAAAAATTGTGTTATTATCAACTGAAACTGAAATAGACTCGATATTACTACATTCAGATATAGTTACTGATTTTCTTTCAATATTTTTTGCAAGTTCAAGATCAAAAGTATGTAAAGTATTACCTTCGCCAACATATAGAAATTTATTATCCCAACTTAAAGCATAACAATCTATTTTATTCCAAGGTATATCATAAGAAGATAAAAGTGTAAAATCATTATCTTTGTTATAAGATAATGTAAGTTTATCAAGCATAAATTCAGCAAATGTGCTCTGAGAAATATCAGTTATAATAAATCCAACTGTTATTATATTAGTTGGCGGAATAGTAAATTCACCAGAAAACTCACTCCCCTGTGGTATTTCTCTTAAAACATCAGCATCAAAAAGCGTTCCTGCTGTACTTTCAATCTTATCTTTATTAAGAAATCCAGCATAAGCAAAAAACTCAAGTTTTTCACCTGAAAATGAATATTTCATATCTAAATTAATGTTTTTTAGATATTTTGGTATAGGAAATACAAATGTCCTATATATTAAAACTTTACCAGTATTTATACCATTGTCAGAATCCCATGCGGAAGCTGTATCAATTGTAACTTGACTATTACCCTCTCTAATATTAAAACCTTTTGAACCTGAATTAAAATATGCATAAAAATTATAACCTGAGAAAAAATCAAAATCATCTGCAAACTTATCAACATATTCATAAACATCAAGTTTTCTATCTGATTGATTATATGCAAGAAACTGATCAGTTTTATCAATATTTATAAGACTTTTATAACTTGATGATAGATTTTTAGTTTCGATTACTGTGTTTTTTATAAGATTTATTTCATTTCCTGAAGTACTTATAAGAGTATTACCACTTGCTGATTGAATCAAACTATTGCATTTTGTAGATACTGAATTAATCTTGTTTGTGAAAGTATCAAGAAAATACACAGTATCTGTACTTGGAGACGACATAAATAAAGTTTTACCATCTTTTGACATTATAAGTTTTTCAATATCAGTAAAGAATTTTAAAGTTTCAGGTTCAGAAAAATCAAGATTTAGCTTTATAACTCTGTTTGAATCTGTCAAATAAACATGGCTATTATCAATACAAAAATCAATAAAATTCTCACCTTCATAATATAAAACAGAGTAATTTGATTTATCATATCTTACAAACATAGTATCATAAAGCATATATATATATTCATTTCTATCGATTATTCTTAATGGATTAGCTGCAATATTCGATTCCCAAATTTTGTCGATTATTTCATTTTTTATAGAATATTTGTAAAGATTATTTGTAAGAAAATATATATTTCCATCTTCTTCCGAATAATCCATATCATAAATTTTATGATCATTTGCATCTATAAGATCTATTTTTGCAAAATTACCAAAAACACTTTTAAACAGACCTTTTGAATTAGATAAATCTCCCGCTGCATAAAGTTCACCTTCCGTCCATGAATAAAAAACAGAATTAAGATTTTCTGTTTTATTATTTACAACACTGCTCCACACATTAGTTTTTATATTATAAAGGTAAATATAATCTTCTTTTGTAGAAAAAATAAACCTTTCATTATATTCATCATAAAAAGCAGATGAAACTTTTTTACCATCATTTATAATCTTTTCTCCAATTGGAATTTTTAATTGAGATTTATCATATACAAGAATTTTATTACCACTTTGAATAACACTTTTATCAAATTTAAAATAAACAAATTTAATATCTTCAAGAAGATTTAATTTATCTCCATCACTAAAAATACCACGATCCGATGCAATAACAAGCTTACCATTAAAAATACCAACATCATTTATCTTGCCAAAATCCATACCCTTAACAATACTGGTTAATGAAAGTGTACCTGGAGTGTATGAATATATATCAATTCTATAACCATAATTTAGATAAAGTTTTTTTGAGTCAGTTGAAATCTCGATATTAATTGGCAATTCATCAATTTCAATTTCATCTTCAATATCACCAGAAAACGGGTTAGCTGCAAATAATCTAGAATTATTTCTATTAATACCAAAAATCCTATTACCATCTCGTGAAAGAACTATATCTGATACATTAAAACCTAATTTATCATTAGGAAAATATTCAAATTTAAGACCATCTTCAGGAGTTATTCTTTTTTGTTCACCATTATATATTTCAACATATCTTTTATAATTTGCATATTCATTATTAACAATACCAGTAACATCTGAAATATTGCCATAATCTTCAATATAACCATCGTAATCATCAATATCATTAAAATCTTTTCTTGTTAACTCACCTTCTTCTTTTCCAATATTGCCATAAAAATTCTTATCTTCAAAATCTTTTTCAAGAACTTCTTGCATAAGTTCTTGAGCAAGAGTATCCATATTAAAATCTTTTTCCATAAGTTCTGTAGATTTAAGACCAACCATAAAAGAAGTAATAAGAGGACCAGATACAATAGTAATAAGAGCTATAGTAATAAGGATTTCTGCAACAGTAAAACCCTTTTTCATAAAAGCCTCCTAGAAAAACATTTAGCACAAATACATCATAAAATGATGAGTTTGTTGGTTAGCGACTACTTTGTAGTCTTATTAGTGGATTGGCAAGCCAACCTAGTTATTAAGTGCTGTTATAGGTTTTATTTCCCTAAACCCTACAACCTCTCAACGCTTCTTCTTCTCACAAACTAATAAACTGCTCTATTATTAATTATACTGTATTTTTAATGTTTTTGTTACTAAAAATCTGCAAAACAATTATTAAAACAGATCCCGGCTCAAAATCACACCGGGATGACAGAAATAAAGATAGTTAGAGAGTTTAAGGAGTTGAGGGATAAAATCCTGACCCTGTTTTTTCCCTAACCCCGAATCCCGAATCCCGGTTTCACCCCTTGCCATCTAACGCTCTATCTGTCACAGTTTCATCGTTTTTGCTTTTAATTCGACATTCAACATTATTCCTGCTTTCCCGTATCCCGGTTTCACCCCTTGCCATCTAACGCTCTATCTGTCACAGTTTCATCGTTTTTGCTTTTAATTCGACATTCAACATTATTCCTGCTTTCCCGTATCCCGGTTTCACCCCTTCGCCATCTAACGCTCTATCTTCTTCCAATCCCAAACAGTGTTCCATCTATAAAATCAACTATTCTCCAACGATTTTCAAAGTTTTTTTGCCATTTAAAGAGCGTAAAACCTTTTTTTTGTTCTCTAGCCCCAGTATCTGTATCAGTTATATCATATTCCCAATCAACACCCATCTCAACAGAATCGCCGAATCTAATAAAATTTCTAACTGAATAATCAAAATAAAAATAATCATATTTATAAAAAAACTCAATAATCTTATCACTCATCTTTGAAATATCACCATGAAAATCGCTTTCATCAAAATAAGCCATCACACCACTATATTCTTCGTTTTTTATATAAGCAACAAGATCTTGAATATATCTACCAACCTGTTCTTTGTCATCCTCAGAAATATATTTAACCTCAGTATTAAAAAAAGTATTGCCAGAAATTGCTTCACTAGAATCTTTTGCAACAATTCTAAGCACATAAGTTTTATTTCTTTCGGGTCTAAAATAATATCTAAAAGGATTTACACCTTCGCATTCAATGTAATTTTCTCCACCATCAATTGAAATCATAATGTTTTTAATATCTCTTGCATGAGTATGATGAAGCTCACCTTTCACCTCGATTTGTTCTCTAATTAGATCATCTTTATTAATAAATAATTTAGAATTTTCTTCAACCAATCTATTACATATTTTAAGTTCTTTTATTTTCATAAAAAAAGACATATTTTTATATAATTCATCAGCCTTAACTTCTTCTTTTACTTCTTGATAAAGATCAGCTTTTTGAAATAATTTCTTTTTATCATCAGAATTAGGAGACGGTTCAATCGGACCTTTATCAAAAGTAATAATTGTCTGATAATTACTAAGAACTCTAACTTTACCCGAAGGACCTTTAGCCCAAAATTCACCTCTATTTGAAATTGCCCATATAAGATTTGAATTTGATGTTAAAACAAATTCACCTTCTTCAAATTCAATATAACTATTTTTATCGTATACAATTCTAACACTTTTTGTAACATCAACAGCTTTAACACTACCCATACCATTAATTTTATAAGAATTTCTACTAATTCTTTCAAAAACAGTTTCAGGTTCAATACGAATTATAGAACCATCATAAAGTTTGATAGAAGCTCTTGAAAGAACAAGAGTTCTCACTGAATCACCTCTATTAAAATCGACAACTTTATCAACACTTTTCCAGAAATTATCTCCTCTTCTTCTAATCTCAACTTTTCCAGTAAATTCAATAATCGAATCAGACCAGGTTAGAATAGATATAAAAACAAAAAAACTAATAAAAATTTTCTTCATAAAAACTCCTAAATAAAAAAATAAATATATTTTATTATATCATAAATATAATAAAACTGTCATTATAAAGAAACAGTTTAATGGGTTAAGGTTTAAAGGTGATTTTTTTAAAAAAATGGTATATAATGTAAAAAATTAATTATAGAATGAAAAATTTCATTTAAAGAATCGGAGGCAATTATGTTTGGTAGTAGCAATCCTGTATTTAGTCAATCTTTATTAAAAGGACATACTAATTATGAAAATACTTTAAGCGTCAGAGGTACTTTTAATAAAGCTTTAATACTTTTTGCACTTCTTATTTCTACAGCATTTTATTCATGGTATTATTTTTTTAACAATGGAATTTTTAACTCATCCTATATAACAATTTCTGCAATTGCTGGTTTTATAGTATCACTTATAATAATTTTCAAACCAAATACAGCACCTTTTCTAGCACCAGTTTATGCAGTAATAGAAGGTTTTTTTATTTCTTATATTTCATTATATTTTAATTCATTTTATCCAGGAATAATAACTCAAGCATCACTTATGACATTTGCAGTAGTCGGAATTATAATTACTGGTTATTCATTGGGAATATTTAAAGTAAGTCCTTCTTTTATAAAAGGAGTACAAGTTGCAACTGGAGCATTATGTCTTGTTTATCTTCTTAATTTTTTATTTTCATTTTTTGGAATGCCTTTTGCATTTTTATTTTCATCTTCTCCATTAGGTATTCTTATTAGTGTAGTTATAGTAATTATAGCTTCAGCAAATATACTTACAAATGTACATTTTATATTTCAGTCAGAAAAACATGGACTTTCCAAAAATATGGAATGGTATCTTGCATTTGGACTAATGGTTGCAGTAATATGGCTTTATCTTGAAATTTTAAGATTATTCAGCAAATTACAGGATAGAAATTAAATGAATTTATCAAAAAGCCTTGAAGATTATCTTGAAAGTATTTATGTCATAATGCTTGAAGATGATACTGTAAGACTTAAAAAGTTAGCCAAAAAAATGAATGTAAAAGCTCCTTCAGCCCTTGGAGCTGTTAGAACTCTCGAAAAAGATAATTTTGTAATTCACGAAAAATATGGTTGCATAAAACTCACACAAAAAGGCGAAGATATTGCAAGGAGTATTTATATAAAACACAGAATTATCTATACTTTTTTAAATGAAATTCTTGGACTTGATAAAACAAACTCAGAAATTGAAGCATGTAATATAGAACATCATTTATCAGATGAAACTATTGATAGATTTGTAAAATTCACTAATTTTCTCAAAAAATCTATTACAGAAAGTGAGTTTTCATTAAAAGAATTTCACAATCATTATAATTCAATCAAAAAAATAGAAACTAAAGCTAAAAAATCTTCAAAAATTAAAAAATTAAACGAACTTGAAATATTTCAGCATGGGATTATAATAAAAATTGAAGGAATTCCATCTAAGAGAAGAAAAATAATAGAAAAAGGAGTTTTACCAAAACTCGAATTTAAGATAGTGAAAAAAAGCACAAACTCCATTTCTGTCAAACTTAATGATTATATCACAGATATTCCTTTAGAATTAGGTGAATTTATTATAACAGAGGTTGTAGAATGAGCATTGTACCATTAAGTGTTGTACCACCAGGAACTGATTTTGAAATATCAGAATTTCATTCAGGGCGAACTCACAGAAAAAAACTTGCCGACATGGGAGTATTTATCGGAACAGAGCTTAGAGTTTGTTATGGAAGCAATAATGATCAAATAATCTTATGTAGATGTGGTGATAAATTTGCAATTGGAAGAGGAATGGCTGATAAGATTTTTGTTAAGATTAAAGAAAACAGCGATGGATTTTTCAAAAAATGTAAATTGAAAACAGAAATTAAATGAAAAAAACAGATCCCGGCTCAGAATAGACAACAATAAATAAAGTTAGTGAGTTTAAGAAGTTGAGGGTTAAAAACAAAACCCTGCAAACAGTAAAGTGGTAAATACAGTTAGCACTCGCTTCGCTCGTTAGTAA
>JALOAD010000074.1 GCA_023228995.1 Candidatus Muiribacterium halophilum | reverse complement strand
GGGATGACAGTTTCTCAGAATCATTCTGGGATGACAAAATATAAATGTCAACTAAAAATTCAGAATAGTACTGGGATGACAGTTTCTCAGAATCATTCTGGGATGACAAAATATAAATGTCAACTAAAAATTCAGAATAGTACTGGGATGACATTTTTTTATATGAAATTCCCTTTGGCATGACATTATATTAATTTTTGTTTATTTAATCAAAGACTCAATTACAAATCTAACCATTTGTATAGATGCGAAAGAGTTTTTTTGAGAATATCTTTTCTATTTGCACCAATATGAACTCCTTCATCCCATACAACAGTTTTTGTTGTATTATTGTATAAATCATGTAATTTTTGGGAATTGTAAATTGGTATTGAAGCATCTTTTTTTCCATTTATAAACAAGGCTTTTTTATTTTCCCAGTATTTGTAAAAATTTCCCGGGTCAAATTCGCTTAAAAACAATGAAAGAATATAAGAACTTGATTTTTTTAAAAAATTATTGTTAATCCTGAGAAAATTCTTTGAATTTAGTACGGAATTTATATCTGCTCCTGAATAAATAAAAGCTATATGAGAAAAATAAGTTTTCATATTACTCACAGGCTTTATTCCGATGAAACTTCCAAGACTTGCTCCTGTAAAAACATTTTCTCTACTAGTGATATTATTAGTTTCAATAAAATGAGTTAAATACTCCTCTATTAATTTCTGATTCTTTACAGCAGTACTTTTTAAAAACAAAAAATCGGTTTTATTACTAAAATCCATTCCTGAAGTGAAATAATCCGCTGATATTACAAAAAAACCTTTATTACACAATTTTTCTAAATCAAGTAAATAAATACTTTCTTTACCTTCCTTAAATCCACCAAGTAAAAAAAAGAATTTATCAGGAGTGATTTTATTAGAATATGCAATCAGAAACTCAGTTGTAGAATTATTATAAGAAAAAACTTGTTTTTCTATTTTTATATGATTGAAATTATTTTTTTGTTCTGCATAAGTTAATTTAATTGCTTTATTATATTCAAAATCAAATATTTTTGTATAAAAAGCAATAAACACAATGATCATTATTATTATTATTAAAGTTCTGTATTTTCGTATAAAGGTCATTTGATCCTCCAAATAAGCTGCTTTTTTAAGTATAAATCAATTAATCATATAAATAAAGGAGGTGTCTTACAGTGTTTTAAATTTACTCATAGCATTCAATTGATTTTTGTTTATATTTAATATATAATAATATAATTCAATTTTTTTCAGTAAGTTAATGTATTTATTCGAAATATAACTGATTATAAAATACTTGGGGGATTGGTTTATGAATTACAAAAAGTTTTTAGCTGTGTTTTTTATTTTACTTGTGGGTGTTTGCTCGTTTTCAGAACAGTATATTGTTTTTTTGAAAAAAGCAGAAATATCTCAAACTCTAAAAGGAGATCTTTCAAATCGTGCTACAATACTTAATGAACTCAAAAGTAATAATGAGTCGAAATTTTATTCATTTATTACTAAAGCTAAGACAAGAAATATTAAAATAAATAATTTTCTTGTTCATTCTGGTGCTGTTGTTGTTGAAGGAGATATATCTGAACTTCAAAATAGAAGTTATTTTCCTGAAATCGACCTTATTGTTCCAGATATTATAGAATATCCTGAAAAAATTGTTGAAAAAGATAATACACCTATTGAAAGTTTTAGTGATGAATATACTTATGGATTGAAAAACATGAATATTCCACAAATATGGGAAGATTTTAACATTAAAGGACAAAATATTATAATTGGTATTATCGATACAGGTCTTGCTGCAAATCATCCTGAATGGGCAGATACTAATAAAGTTATTAAATGTTGGACAACTAATGGTAATGTTTCATTATCTGATATGACAGATAATAATGGTCATGGTAGTCATGTTGCAGGTACTATTGCAGGTGGTAAACTTTCTGGCAAAAATATTGGTATTGCTCCTGAAAGTAAGCTGATTATTGCAAAAGGTATTGCAAGCAAAGGTACAAGAGCTTCATATCTTCTTGATGCTATGGAATATATGATAGATCCTGATGGAAATCCTAATACAAATGATTATCCGAGAGCTGTGAATTGTTCTTGGCATTCAGGTTATGGTGATCAGAATCCTTATTATAGAATGCTTGAAGTTTGGCTTCAAACAGGTATTGTTCCTTGTTTTTCAGCTGGTAATTCTGGCCCTTCAGCTTCTACAATAACTAAACCTAAAGAATTCCCTGGAGTTTTTGCAAGTGCTGCTATTGATGAAAATAAAAAGATTGCAAGTTTTTCTTCAAGAGGTCCTGCAAAATATAATGGTAAAGATGTAAAAAAACCTGATTGGGCAAGTCCAGGTGTTGATGTATATTCTGTTAGAGCTTCTGGCGGTTATACAACAATGAGTGGAACTTCAATGGCTTCTCCTCATACAACTGGAGTAGTTGCTCTTGTGCTTTCGGCTAATCCAAAGCTTACTGTTGAAGATGTTAGAGAAATTTTAAAACAGTCAAGTGATGATGCTGGAGATATTGGTTATGATTATAGTTATGGACATGGCAATCTTGATGCTTATAAAGCTGTTTCACTTGCATTATCTGGTGGTTTTATACAAGGTCAGGTAAAAGATTTTTCAACTCCTATAAAAGCTCAAATAGAATTTGATGGTAGAAAGATATTTACTGATGAAAATGGTGAATTCAAAGCTATGTTTGCTGAAGGTGAATATGAATTGACTGTTTCTGCTTTTTCATATACTTCTAAAAAAGTTAAAGTTAGAGTTAAAAAAGGTGAAACTTCAAAACTTGATATTTCTCTTGAAAAAGCTCCATCAATAACTATTTCAGGTAAAATTGAAGATAGTAAAAATTATTCAGGTTTAAAAGGCAAAGTTAGTGTAAAAGGTTATGATATAAGCGTCGATACTGATAGTAACGGCAGATATTCGCTAGATATTACAGGCGGTAGATATTCTCTTGTATTTTATTCTTATGGTTATAATACAGTGGAAATTGAAGAAAAAGACTATAATTACAGTACAACTCAAAATGTTAAACTTGACAGACTTCCTGCGGTTTTATTAGTTGATAATGATTCTGGAAAAGATTATGAAAAATATTTTATATCTTCACTTGAAAATTCAGGTGTAAAATATAATTATATTGATATTTCAAAAGATACACTTGAAGAAGATACAATTTTACCTTATACAACAGTTTTTTGGTTTACTGGAAGTTTAACTTCAAATACAGTTAAATCAGAACATCAGCCTATACTTATAAAATATCTTGAATCAGGCGGAAATCTTTTTATAACTGGTCAGGATATTGGTTATAATATAAAAAATACAGAACTTTATAAAAAATACATAAAAGCTGAATATGTAAAAGATGCATCAAAGACAAAATCTGTATCAGGTTCTGGACTTGATTTCATCTTAGAAGATAATCAGAAATATCCTGATGTAATTAAACCAATAAATGGTTCTATATCAATATTTGATTATTCAGACAATGAAGGTTGTGCAGGAATTTCCTATGATAGCGATTACAAAGTAATTTATCTAGGATTTGGATTTGAAGGAATCGGAAATGAAGATATTAGAAATTCTCTAATGCAAAATATAGTTGATTTCTTTAATCTAGAAATAGAAGAAAAACTTAAAAGAATTCAAAAACTTGAAAATGTTGTGAATTCTGTTTACAAAGATAAAGTTATTTCTGCATATATTGGAATGCTTTCAGATGAAATAAACAAAGCTGATAGAGAAGTGTTTTCAGAGGAAGCAGTTGAAATAATAATGCAGTATAAAGAACTTGAAGAAGCGTATTTTAACAGATAATAAAAAGTTTTAGTATAAAAAAAGCTCGGTAATAACCGAGCTTTTTTTGTTTTATAATTAATTTTAATCCTCTATATCAATTCCTAAATCCCCTAAAAATTTATTAACATCTTTATTAACAGCATTAGAAATATTATCACCCATATTTTCAGTTGTAGAATTTTCCATAGCTTTAAATATTGAGTCGGTTAAAGTTGAAGCAAATTGATTGATTTTTAAATCATAATTCCCAATTTTATCCATTACTTTTGTGAAAATATCGTTGGCAGCTCCTTTGAATTGAAGATTTACAGGAGGAATAATACTTGATGGAGATTTACCATTAGTTTTTACTTTAGTAAGAACATTATAAACCAGAGCTTTTGTAAAATCTAAAGGTAATTTTACCTTTCCGTCAGCACTTATTCCCATTGATTCAAGTTTTGAAAAAATATTTTTTGTTATATTATCACCAAGATTTTGATAACCTTCCATATCTTTAGCATTTGAAATATCTTTAAAAATATCACTTGATAAAGAAGTTATTAGTTTTTCAATTTCTTTGGAATTTCCAGCTGAATAATCATTGGAAGCTTTTAAAAGGTTGTTAAGAAAATCATTGTCAGCAGCAAATGAAAATAATAGAGCAAAGCAGATTGTTAGCAAAAACATGGTTTTTTTCATGTAGCCTCCAAGTTTAAAACTTTATTACTATAGTAAATTATACTATATTTTTTTTATCTTTGTGTAATTTTTTTTGACTAGAAGAATTAAAAATTTGTATGAAAAAAATAATATGATATAATTAAAATGAGTTGATTAATTATATATTTATTCTTATTTTTTTAGTGATTAGTTATATATGGAGTGGTTATATGAAAAAAAAAGATTTATTATTATTAAACAAACTATTTACTAAAAACTTTTTCAAAAATATTTTAATTGATAAATCTCAAAACGAATTTTATCAAATAGCAAAAAAATTTGTAGATATTTCTAAACGAGCAAATAATTTGGTGATTTTAAAAGAAATATATAAGATTATGTCAAAATCATATAGAAATGAGTATTTTTATCAAAATACATTGTTTTTAAAACTTTTATTAGGTAAACATAGTTTAAATACAACAATTGCTTTAAAACAAGTGCCGATTGAAAAATCTATAGCAGATTTTATTTTAATTAATGGTAAAGCAATTGTTTATGAAATAAAGACTGAGTTAGATAATTTTAACAGATTACAAGATCAATTAGATGATTATTATAAAGGTTTTGTTAATGTTTGTGTTGTAACAAATGTAAAAAACTTTGATAAATTGTTGTTAAAATTAGAAAATACTCCTACAGGAATTATGGTATTAACAGATAGAAACACATTAAGTCGAAAAAAAGCTTCTATTGATGATTATAGCTGTTTAAATTACGAATCTATTTTTAAAATATTGAGGAAGAATGAAGTTGATAGAATATTATTAAAACATTTCAAAGAACTTCCTAAAGTAACTCAAGTTTTTTATTATAGTGAATGTTTAAAAATGTTTAAAAGAATTCCTATTTCTAAGGCATATGAATTGGCAATATTAGAATTAAAAAAAAGAGTTACTGTAAACATTGAAGAATTTAAAAAAATACCTTCTGAATTAAAATCTATTGCATATTTTTCAAAATATTCTTTAAAAGAATATCGTAAATTTAATGAATTTTTAGGAGAGGAAAATGTATTTTCCGTATCTTAGAGGAAGACAATATGAATTACTTGCATTAAGGGAACTTGTTCAAAATGAATTTGTTTCAGATGAAATACTGCCTGTCATAGAACCGGTAAAACTTTCTCCTACTTTTATAAAAACTATGCAAGAGTTTATTGATAAAAAAAAATCTGTGTATATTATATTAAATCCAGAATTTGGTTCTTTTTTTCAAGAGTATAATGAGAATAAAAAATATAGTGATAAAATGTTTGAATTTTTCAAAAGTAAATATATAAAGAAAGGATATATTTTTAATCAAGAATTTTTGGACATTATAAGTATTAATCTGGAAGAATTAGATGTTGATAATATGCTTTTAATAAACAATGATAAGGATTTTTTTCAAACCCATTATGAAAATGTATTTAAGGATAAACAACCAAAATACAATCTAGTTCCAGATGAAAGAATCTTTCTCAGAAAATGTGAAAATATTGTTTTATTTGATGATAGATTTGCTAAGCAAACAAGAAATTTTGATTATGATAATAAGGTTGATGAATTTTTTTCGGAAGATCATCTTTATTATTTGCAAGATGAATTTAAAGGTTTTTCAGATTATTCTATTGTAGGCAAAGATTTTCAAGAAAAAGGTTTTGCTCCTAGAGCTGTAGCCATACATATAGTTTATTTTGATGACAAAAATAAATTGAGAATAAGACATTTTGTATCTGATTCAAATGAAGATATTCAAAATACAGCATTGAAATTTTACGAAGCATTAACAAAATTAAATGAATGGATAAAAACTGAAAAAATTGAAAAAACTTATGCTCTAAGTGTTTTGTTAGAACATTTTACTAATGAATCTTATCCTGGACTTGGAACATTAAAAAAATTATGTATTATGCATCATATACAGTTAGTAAACAATTTTTTAATAGAGAGCAGAAAGAAATGAACTTTTGTATTAATTGTTTTAAAGATAATGAAATTATTGAAATAATTAAAGGACTCAAAAAAAAGGGTGATTGTGATTTTTGTGATAAAAAAGATATTGAAATTTGTGAAATAAAAGATTCTAAAATTATTTCTGATATGTTAGGTGAAGTTATAGATGTTTATAGTCATTCTTCGTTTTTACCAGAAACATTTCCTAACGAAAAGAAAAATTTGATTAAAAATTTTTTTTATAATGATTGGAACATTTTTAATTTAAAAACAGATGCTATATATAAAATCTTAATTGAAATTTGTAAAGAAAAATACGAAAAAAATCCAGAATTATTTAATGAATCTGTTGGTATTAAAGAAATATTTGATGATGAATATTTAAATGAAAACTCAATTTTGAAAGAACATAAATGGAAAAACTTTTCTAAAGAGATAAAATGTAATAACAGATTTCATACAAATTATGTAAACAAAGATACTTTAAAAGCTTTTTTGTTTTTCTTTGAACAAACTTATGAAAAAGATAAATTTTTTTATAGGGCAAGAATTAGTCCAAATGAAAGAGGTTATAAAGCTAAAGAAATGGGAGCTCCGCCACAAAACCTTGCTAGAGCGGGTAGAGCAAATGCAGAAGGTATTAGTTGTTTGTATTTGGCTTCAGATGGAGATACAGCTATTAAAGAAGTTAGAACAGGATTATATGATTATGTTTCAGTTGGGAAATTTGTTTTATTAAAGGAAGCTAAAATTATTAGTTTGGTTGATATTGAAAAAATTAGTCCTTTTATTTTTCAAACAATTGAACTAACGCAATATGCAGTTAATATAGAACATTTAAAAAAAATCAGTTCTGAGATAGCAACACCTTTAAGAAGAAATGACAGCTCAATTGATTATTTACCAATTCAATATATATGTGATTTTATAAAAAGTTTGGGATATAATGGAATTGAATACAAAAGTACAATGAATAAAAAAGGTAAAAATTTTGTAGCATTTGGAGAAAGTTTTTTTAAATGTGAAGAAGTTGCAACTTATGATGTTCAAAGTATTAATTATGATTATGAAAAAATAAGTTAAAGGAGATTTTTATGAGAAAAGTAACTTCTGTTATTTTATGTGGTGTTTTATTATCTTCAATGATTATTGCGACAGGTTGTGGGAAAAAAGCTTCTCCTGTTTCTGGTAAATCTGCTGTTATTGAAAAAAGTATGAGAAATAGACCTAAATGGACTTCACAGCTTTTTTATGAAGATAAAACTAATATGTATATTTCTGGTCAGGCAACTGGCAAAGATTATGCTCTTTCAATGAGACTTGCGAAATCTGAAGCTGTTAAAAATCTTGTTGAAGCGATTGAAACTAAAGCTAGATCTGAATTTTCTGCTGTTGTTAAAGAACATGTTAAAGATGGTGAAGTTGCAAGATATATTGATGATTCAATTGCAATGGTTTCAGAAAACGTTAGAGTATCTGGACTTTTTTATAAAGAAACTTATTATGAAAAAAGAGAAACTCAGTTAAAAAATTCTGTTGAATATCATTTTGATGTGTGGGCTTTACTTTCAATAAAAAAAGATGATTATTATACAGCTAGAGAAAATGCTGTTAATGCTCTTGATATGAAAGCTAAGATGAAAAATAGTGCTGAGCTTGCAAAAGTTGCAGAAGAACTCAAAAAAAGATTGTTAGAAGATTAGGAAAAACAATAGTGAGAGAGTGAAAGAGTGAGGTAGGAAAAGCTTTTAAACCTATTTCGCAAAAAAAAGTTTCATGAACATTTTGATTCACTATTTCGCTATTCGCAAGTTTTTTAAGGTGTTTTATGTTTAAACTTAATAAATTTTTTATAGTTTTTGTAATTATCTCCATGCTTTTTATGAGTGTGGAGATTTTTGCAGATTCATCAGAAAAAATAATTCTTCGTTCTGATAAAAATATTCCATATTGGATTAGTAATACTCCTGAAGACCATTATATAGGAGTTAGTGATAAAAATACTGAGCTTGATTTAGGTATAAAACAAGCTGTTAATAATTCTTTTCTTTATGTACTTATGAAGCTTGGTGTTAGTGTTTCTTCAAATTTTGAGGTAAATACAAAAGTAGTTGGCGAGGATTTTGTTAGAGATATTATTGATGAACTTAATATTAAAGGAACAGCTGAATTTCAAAAACAACATGTTAAAAGCACTTATTATGAAAAATATAGAGTTTTTGGTAAAGATTATTTTAGAGTATCTGTGCTTGTTTATTTTTCTCCAAATGAAATTACAAAAATAAGAGAAAGATTCTCAAAAGAAAGAGATGTTTTAAAAAAAGATATTGATAATTTTTTTGCAAAAAGTTCAAGTATTGAAAATTCATTTGAAATAAGAAAAAATATTTCTGATTTATATAATTTATGGAAAAAGGCTGATTCTCTTCTTATGGATAAAGAAAGTTCTAAAATATTATCTGAATTAACTAATATTGTGCTTTCAATTAAAGTGGAATTGATTGATTTTAAGGATAATATGCTTAAATTAAAGATTTTTTTTGTAAAAGATAATAAAAATATAATACTCAATAATATGTTTTATGAATATTCATTAACTTATGGTCGAGGTTTTGTTGAAAAATTTGGTATGACTGATAATAATGGTTTTTCTAATATTAGAGCAGATATTTCTGAATATATCGACTCAAAAGCTATTTTAAAAGCTCAACCTGTGTGGAATCAAATAGTTTTAATAAATGAAAAAAATGATTTTTCTGATATTCTTGAAAAAAGTGCTAATGAAATTTTAATCAAAAAAAAGAGTATTCTTGTTGTTTTTGCAGATTCTTCAAATAATGAATTTGCAAATGAACTGTTTTCTATGTTTTCGAATATTTCAGAAATATCAGTTTTAAAATCTAAATTAAATAAATCAGAAGATATTTTTTCACAAACATCCTCAGATTATGTGGTTATTTCTCAAAAATCAAGAGGAAAAGCATTGTTTTCTATTTTTAACAAAAACAGCAGAGGTGCTCAAAAAGCTATTTATTTAGAAAATAAAGCAGATGATTTATCAAAAAATTCATTATTCTCAGATTTTTTAAAAATTATAATACCGTCAAAAATATTTCTGCAAAAATTAGAAATTTATCCTAAAGAAGTTAAATGGTATTATGAAAATGACAAGTATTCTCTTGAAAATGTTAAGGTATATGCTTGTTATTCTGATGGCAGACGAGAAGAAAAACAAAATATTAAATGGAAAATAAAAAATGCTGACGGTCGAATTGAAAATAATGTTTTTTTTATAAATAAAAAAACAGGAACTCATGTATTAGAATGTGAATATGAAGAAGATGGAATAAAAAGAAAAGATGAATTTAAAATTAATATGCATTGGGAAAAGGGTGTTACAGCTGAAGATGCTCTTGATACGGATATAAAATTAGAAATGCCTTCAAATCTCAAATGGCAAGGTATAACTTGGGATAGTTCTGATGGTATGGATAGTCTTGCAACAGGTGATTTTGCAAAAGGTGAAAGTATTTTACAAATAAGACTTAATGGTCCTGAAGAATTCAAATTTGCATGGAAGATAAATGGTGAAGAAGCAAATGATGTGATTTTGTTTTATCTTAATGAAAAATTAAAATGGGCAATTACTGGAAATACTGTTTGGGAAACAAAATCTGTATCGCTTGCTTCAGGTTCAAATGTTTTAAAATGGGTTTATAAAAAAACAAGCGGACTTAGTTATATGGAAAGCAATGCAAAACTTGATAAATTTGAGTATTCAGGTAATGGAGAAGGTGGTAGTTTAATTAAACTTGAAAATATTCAAAAAACAGCAAAATTTAGAGATAGAACTCATAGTCAGATGTTTTCATTAAATGGCAAAATGTTTCTTATTGGTGGTGAATCTTCAAGACGAGTTAGAGGAGATATTTGGAGCTCAAAAGATGGTTTTGAATGGAATCTTGAGAGAGCACAAGGGGAATTTGGAGCAAGAAAAGATTTTAAAATTTGTGTAATGAATAATATTGTATATCTTACAGGTGGAACTGATTCAAGAGGAAATCCATTAAATGATGTATGGTTTTCTACAGATGGAATTTACTGGAAAAACATTAGAAAAAATGCTGAATTTGATAATAGATATGCACATAATATGATTGAGCATAATGGCAAACTTTATTTAGCTGGTGGAAGTAATGGAAGAAAGTATTTTAATGATGTATGGGTTTCAGATAATGGCGAAAAATGGGAATTATTAACACAAAGTGCTTCTTTTGAAGCAAGAAGAGATTTTAATATGATAAATTCAGATAAAGGGATTTTTATAATAAATGGAAAAGGTGAGAACAAAACATATTCTGATACATGGTTTTCTAAAGATGGTAGAATTTGGACCAAATCAAGTGAAAGATCATCTTCGCAAGCATTTGCAGGTGGAGCAATAGTTAAAACTTCAATTTATTATTATATGTTGGGCGGAGTTGAAGAAAATGGAATGCTTTCTGTATTTAAAAATCGTATATATAAATCTATGGATTGCATAAATTGGGATATGGTCGCTACAAATTCAATTTTTGAGCCAAGAGCATGGTTTCAGGCATTATTTCATAATGGAGCAGTTTATATTGCAGGTGGCGAGGATATGAAGAATAAATTTGCAGATATTTGGAGAATTGATATAAGCAACTAATCTTTTGATTATTTTTACCTGTAGACATTATATTTTATGATAAAATAATTAAGTAGATATTGATGGAATGGGGGAAATATGAAAAAAGAAGCAATGAATCTAATAAAATCCTTAGAAAGATTTGAAAATAAATTAAGAGAAGAAACTAATAAAGTTCAGGAAGCAATTGATGTTGTTGAAACTGCTATGGTTTCTTTTACACAAGCTGGTAAAGCACATAAAGAATTAAAAAAGAAATTAACAGAACTTGAAAAAAAGACTGAAAAACTGGTTTCCTATAAAGGTTTTGATATTACTAAAAATTATGAAGAGCATACGCATTATAATGCTATGAAATTTATAGACAAAATGCATACAACATTAAATCTAGTTAAAGGAATTAACAAAAAATCAGAAAAACTTGATATTAAAATTGTTCCAAAAAAATATATTGAAGAATTGCTTAAAAAAAACAAAGAATACATAGAATTTGAATCAAGTGAATTAATTATGAAAAATAATCTTGAAGAAACTCTTGTTGTAACATTAGGTGATGCATCTGAACATGAATATTATTTATCAGGTATAACATATAATTCATTACCAAAAGCAAGAGTGCAATTTTCTACTTTATATAAATTCTTAGATTTCTTTTCAGATGAAGAGCATTCAAAAAGCAGAGTTTTACAAATATTTATGAAAAGATGATAAAACGGGAAAACTTTTTTATCACGGATAAGGCTGGAAGTTACTATGAGCGGATTATAAATAATCCTAGTAAGCAAACTCTAAAGAGTCTTAGTAAGATGTTAAAACTAGACCGAAGGTCTTTACTAACGAGCGAAGCGAGTGCTAACTGGTAAATCCGTATAAAATAATTTTTATTTTATTTTTGTCACTAATGTCACAAAGTGACATGTCACGCTTTATCTGTCACAGCTTCACAGTTTTTTCTTTTAATTCCACATTCCACATTCAACATTGGAAATTAAAAATCTGTCATCCCGGTATGTTTCTGAGCCGGGATCTGTTTTTGATTTTTTTCATTACAATAACGCAAAAAAATAATCATTCGGTATCATTCGATATTTTACATCCATATAAAATATCTCTTTACCTTCGTTCACTTATAATACATCCGTATATTATATGCTTCGCAACGTTCACTCAAGTTACCGAGTAGATTTTTTTTTGCTTTTGTTTATAGAAAATCCTTCATACTTTGTTTTAATTGAAAATTTTCTAACGAATTCTCGTTAAATCTGTCATTCCGGCATGACTTTGTTTTTGTCACTAATGTCACAAAGTGACATGTCACGCTTTATCTGTCACAGCTTCACTGTTCTTTCTTTTAACCCGAAAATCGACATTGAAAATTCAAAATTAGTTTCAACCCACAACCCCTTAAACCCACAACCCCTTAAACATTCTAACCCTTTAACCTTGTTTTATTATCTGTTATAATTAACTCATGAAAAAATTACCTATTGGAATTGCTAATTTAAAAGAGATAATAGAACATAACTATATATAT
>JALOAD010000073.1 GCA_023228995.1 Candidatus Muiribacterium halophilum | reverse complement strand
ATCGTTTTCAGGAACAAAATCAACTTTATTAAAATAACCTGTATTAGAAAGATTCTGATACGATCTTCTAAGAGTTACAAAATCATAATAATCACCTTTTTCAAACTCAAATTCTCTTGTAATAACATTAAGCCTTGTCTTTTTATTACCCAAAACTGTTATTTCTGATATTTTTGCTCTATATATATCAATTATAATCTCATCAAATGTTTCATTTAATCTAAAACTTGATCTTCCGCCAATTATTATACCTTTTTTAACAAGATATTCTCTTAATACCTCAAGATCTTTTTTAAAATTATTTATATTAAGTATTTCATTTTCTTTTGTTTTCATTTTTGATGTAATTTCTTTTTTTGTAAGACCACTATCACTATTTACATTTATCTTTTTTATTACTGGAAATTCAAGAACCTGTATTCTAAGCTCAAGTTTTTCTCTAGTAACCGGTATAAGTCTTATATTAGCATTACCAAAATACCCCAAAGAAAGAACTTCTTCTTTTATTATTTCTTCTTTCTTTTCAATTTCTTCAGCTTCTATAACATCACCTTTTGAAACTCCTGAAGAAAGACTTATTACCTCTGAAAGAATAATAGAATTGCCATTTACAACTATTTTTGAAACTTCAAATCCATAAGAATTAATAGAAATTATTATAAAAGAAATTATTATTAAATAAAATTTTTTCATATCATGCTCCTGATAATTATTGATAAAATAAAAATAACAGCTGTTAAGGAGTAAAGCAACTTAAATATGTATTTTTTGTAAAAAAAATACCCTAGAATATATATTATTATTATACTTACTCCAGTAATATTTGCTTTAAACAGCTGAAAAACCCAGCATAAACTTATAATATAAGAGGATAAAAGCGAAAAAATAATTAGTTTTTTTCCAATTTTAATCCAAATATAATGATTAAAAATACCATTTCTCATACAAGTAAGTATTACTCTTTCTAATAACAACGATATTATTACAACAAATCCCCATATACTTGTAGTAATCTCAAATAAATTATTTCCTGCTGATTTTATCAGGAACGATAAGATTGTATCCATCCTGTTTAATTACCTTCCCGGTTATATTAATATACTGTTCTGGAGAAAGCTTATCAACATCATTTAACAAAACTCCAAAAACATTTTGAGAATCACTTTTAAAAATAAAACCACGATCAATTATCACCTTTGATATTTTACCTGATAATTCAATTATATCATCAATCTTTTCTTCAATATTAACTTTAGAATTTTCTTCTGTTTTTAAATTTAAAAGTTTTTTTACTTTTTCACTAATTTCTTTATTACTGTGATTTTTAATATTAATAAGCTGTTCTTTTACTTCAACTATATTTAAAGATTCAATCAGAAAAAGTGCTGAAGTAACATAATATTCTTCCTCTCTTGCTAGCATACTCCTAACCACATTTATTACTTTTTCTCTATCTATCTTTTCAATTACTTTAAGAGCATTTATCTTTACCCTATTATCAGTATCACTCAATAATGGAAGAATATGTTCTGTAATACCTGAAGCACCAGTTAATTCAAGAGCTTCTATAGCATTTGCTCTAACTCTGTTATCTTCATCTTTAAGAAAAGGTATAATATTATTTACACACTTTTCTTTTCCAAGATAAGCAAGCCCTTTAACAATTGTAGCTCTAACAAATGGATGAAGTTCCCTTGCAGCAAGCTCTTGCAAAGCTTTAAGATGTTGAGAGAGTTTATATTTAGCAATATGCATAATAGTTTTTATCTGCACTTCATGATTATCACTTTTTAAATACCTTGCTATTCTTTCATCCTCAGTTTCTTTTTTTTGCTGAGATTTAGTTTCAGATTTTAAATTAGATTTTGCATTATCAGCCTGAGGGATTTCACCAAGTATTTTTTTTGCATAATATTTTTTCCCAAGATCAGAAGAAGTAGTAATAATCTGCATAAGTATTCTTCTAGCCTGATCAGTACCATCTTCTCTAAGCTTATCAATAGCTTCACGCCATATTGTTGCATCTGTACTCTCTATTTTAAATAAGAGTTCATTTAAATCAGCCATTATTTTTTTCCATAATATATTCTTCCCATAATCTTTCAAGATTATAAAATTCTCTTTTTTCTTTAATAAAAATATGAACAACAACATCTCCAATATCAAGTATCATCCATCCTGAAGCTTTTGAATCATATCCAGTAGTACTTACAAGTTCAATATCATTATCTCTAAGTTCTTTTCTAAGAACATCATATAAAGTCTTTATATGAGTAGAAGAAGCACCTGAACAAACAACAAACTTATCAACAAGCAAATCTCCTGGAGCATCTGCAATAACAATATCCTCAGCTTTTTTATCTTCCAATATTGTTTTAATAAAATCTAATCTTTCTTTTGTATTCATTTTTTTTATCCTCTTATAATAGATTTTTAATTACATATTTAAAACATTTTTTATTACTTTTTTTCTATAAGTTCACTTATTGTACTAATCAATATCTTAGGACTAAAAGGTTTTGTAAGATAAATATCAGCTCCTAAAGAAATTCCCCTTTCTTTATCAATTTTTTGACCTTTAGCTGATAAAAGAATTATTTTTATACTATTTCCTAATTCTTCTCTTATTTTTTCAGTAATCTCAAAACCATTAAGCTTAGGCATCATTATATCCAAAACTGCAACATCAGGTCTTTCAGATATTATTTTTTCATATGCTTGTTTTCCATCTTCAGCAGTAATGACAGAAAAACCATTTTTTTCAAGATTAAATTGAATAATTCTAAGAATATTCTTCTCATCATCTGCTACAAGTATTTTATACATTATTTACCTCTTTATAAAAAATCACAAAACATGATTATGCCAACTTATTATCTTCTGATAAGCTTATTACAAGTTTTGCTATATTGCCTATATTGTTATATTTAAAACTTTCACAAAGTTCTCTTAATATAATTATTCCTCTTCCTCTATCTGATCTTATATTATTTTCAGGTTCTTTTTTTATACTTTCTTGCCAATTAAAACCTTTTCCATTATCTTCAACATTAAGAAATAATTTATTATCAATAACCTTATGGCTAATAACAATTTTTTTCTCATTATCAAGCTTATTCCCATGTTCTACAGCATTACTTATAATTTCATCGATTATTAATCTTATTTTAAATTTAACTTCATCACTATCAAAACCTTTAAGAGAAATCACTTTCATTATATAATTATGAAGTGAATTTATCTCAGATTTTCTTGAAGGAATTAAAAATTCTCTATCAAAAAAATCTACAGCTTTAGATACAACCAATGTTATATCATCTTTTTGTTCCGTATTCTCAGAAAATATTTCAACATCTTCAATAAGAAGCTTTACTATTTCAGAACTTTTTAAATCACGATGTTTTTTTAAAAACTCGATAAATCTGTTTATACCATACTGATCACCTTCCAAATTTTCAGCATCAGTAATACCATCTGTGTAAAAAACAACAACATCATCTTTATTAAGTGTAAATTTTTCTTCACGAAGAATACAATCTCTAAACATACCTAAAAAAAGACCTTGAGGATTAACAGAAGTAACATTTTTATCTTTATTTATTATCAAAGGGGGATTATGTCCAGCTTTTCCAATAGTAAGAAGTCGATCATCCCAATCATAATAACCAAATACCATAGTTACAAATCTACTACCTTCAATTTCAGTTAAAAGTTCATAATTAATTTTATCAAGTAGTTCTTTAGGATTGTAAATCAAAGGAACATTAGATTTAACAATGCTTTTTGTAAGTGCCATTATAAGAGCAGCCGGAACACCTTTGCCCGAAACATCTCCAACAGCTATACCAAATCTATTTTCATTATGCCATAAAAAATCAATATAATCTCCACCTACATCATAAGTTGGAATATTAATATAAGCAATATCAAGTCCAGGAACAAGAGGACTTTGTTTAGGCATAAACATTTTCTGAATTTTTGCAGCAACTTTAAGTTCATTTTCAACCATTCTTTTTTTCATTATTTCATTTAAAGCAATAACCAGAGAAAAAGCTGTTGATACCTGAAGTGAAAATATTGACATAAGATTTCTTGTTTTTTCATCAAATAATGTTTTACTTTCTTTATCTCTTGCAATTATTATAGAACCAAGATTTCCATCCTTCCCTGCAAGTGGAACACATAAAAGAGTAGAAAATTTATCAAGTACATCTTTTTCAAAAAGTTCAAAGCGTTTTTCTTCAAAAGGAATTCTAATTGATTCCTCATTATCTTGACAATACTCAGAAATTCTTAAAAAAAGCTCTTTACTATCATTATCAAGAATTATTTTTTTATTTTTATCATAAGAAGATAAAATCCCAGAAGATTTGAGATCAATTATAACTTTATCAGCATTTATCCTTTCGATTCTTGTAAAAAGACTGCATAATTCATCAGATAACATTGAAATATCCATATAGGATAATACACTATTAAAAATATCTCTTGTAAACTCATGAAAAGTAAATAATTCTTCAGTATAATCTGATAAAGCCAAAAGACTTTCTTCAAGTTCAAAATTCAATTCTTCAAGTTTTATTTTATCTTTTTTTACTTGACTATAAAGTTTTGCATTTTGAATAGCAATAGCTGCTTGATGAGCAAGTATTGTAGAAAATTCAAGATCTTTTTCTGTAAAATCAGTATTATATTTTTTATTATTTATATTAAATACACCAAATACTTTGTTTTTATATATAAGAGGTACAGAAATACACGATTTTGTGGAGTATCTATCAGAATTATTCTTTTTTTTAAATTCAGAATGTTTTTCAATATCTTTTATAAGAATTGATTTACCAGTTTTAGCAACTTTACCACTTATACCTTCTCCAAACTTGATTTTTATATTATGTATAACTTTATCAGGAATTCCAACCGAAGCTACTATACTCATAGTATTAGATGATAAATCCGAATCAACAAGCATAAGAGAACCATTCTCGGCATGAATTGAAGAAAGAGCATTTTTTAATATTAATATAAGCACTTTATCAAGCTGAAGTTCAGATACAATAGCTTTATTAATATTAACAAGCTTTATCCAATCGTCAACACTAAATCTTTCAAATATATCTCTTCTCATAATGGTAATTTTATAATTATCTCAGTTCCTTTATCTTTTATTGAATCAATATTAATCTTTCCCTTATGCAACATTATTATATTTTTAACAATATTCAAACCAAGACCAAATCCACCAGCTTCTTTTGTAGCTTCCGTATCTTCACGAAAAAACTTATCAAAAACATTTTTTAGATTTTTCTTATCTATTCCAACACCAGTATCTTTAACTGTTATAACAATGTTTTTTGATGTTTTTTTAATATCAAATATAATCTTTCCTTCTTTAACATTATACTTTATAGCATTGCTAATTATATTATAAAATACCTGTTCTATTTTAGTTTGATCAATATTTATAATATAATCTTGTTCATCTGAATATAATTTTTCAATAATAATATTTTTTTCTTTTATAAATCCTTCAAGACCAGTTACAATTCTATCAATAATATCTTTTATAGAAATTTGAGTTAAATTAAGATTTACTTTACCAGATTCAAGTTTTGAAGTATCAAGTATATCAACAATTATATTAAGAAGTCTTTCAGATTCGGATGAAATTACACTTAAAAATTCAATATAATTTTTTTTATCTTTAACAGATTTTTCTTCTTTTACCATATCTATAATAGTTTCAGTATAAGCTTTTATAGAAGTTAAAGGAGTTTTTAACTCATGAGAAACATTAGATATTATCTGATTTTTAAAATCATCAATTTCTTTAAGTCTTTCAAGTTCAATACTTGTAGTCATATCCTCAATATGTATTATTATACCAATTATATTTTTATGAATTCCCATAAGCGGAATAAAAAAAAACTTAAGATATTTATTATCTAAATCAACTGTATGATTCGTAACAGAAACACTCTTAAGTGCATTATCTATTTTTTCAAAAAATATAGGCGTCATCCAGTTATTCATACAGGATTTTATATTTTTAAGCATCATTTGTTTTTTAGTTATACTTAAATAGTTTTCAGCAGCTTCATTCATAGTAGTAACAGTATAATCACTATCTATTACAATAATTCCCTCATTAAAACTCTGTATAATATTTCCCATATAATTCTTTATATTATCAAGTTTTCTGTTTTTATCTTCAAGAGAAGAATACAATCTTGAATTATCAATAGCTACAGCAACTTGAGCAGATATCATAGAAAGAATATCCTGAGATTCAAGAGTAAGTTCATCCTGAGTCAAAGAAGTACCTAAAAGCATTATACCTATTGAATTATTTCTAATAGTAAGAGGAAGTAATATATATGAACCTTTTTTATATTTTCTTTTAAGAACGATTTTTTTATTTTGAAGTATTACCCAATCAAATATTTCTTCTTCTTGAATATCAGTTATTTCCATATAACTTTCATCTGGAAGATTTCTATATCTTTCAAGTTCAAATTCCTGTTTAAGAAGAAATACACCAATTTCTTCATGCGGAAAAATATCAGCACAAAGATCAAATAATGCATCAAGAGTCTCATCTAAATCACTTGAATGTATAAGTTTTTGACTTAACTTATTAAAATTTATAAAAAGAGTCTCTAATGACTGCTTTAATTGAATATTCTCTTTTAAGAGTTCATCTTTAGAAATTATCATAAATAAGATTATATCACATATTCATAGCTGAAAACTAATAAAAACAAAAAAATATGTATTTTTATATCCCAGTATGACCAAATCCTCCATGCCCCCTATCAGTTACAGATAGATCATCAACTATTTCAAAACATGGAATTTCAACTTTATTAATAATCATTTGAGCTATTCTCATACCTCTTTTAACAACAAAATCCTGTTTACCAAGATTTATAAGAATTACTTTTATTTCTCCACGATAATCAGGATCTATTGTACCTGGAGTATTTAGAACTGTTATGCTATTTTTAAAAGCAAGACCACTTCTTGGTCTTATTTGAGCTTCATATTTTTCAGGAAGTTCAATAGAAATACCAGTACCTACAACAGCAGTATTCATAGACTTTATTATTATATCTTCATTTATACATGCTTTAAGATCAGCTCCCACAGCTTTTTTTGACATAATCTGCGGCATAAATTCTTTATCGTTTGTAAGTAATTTCACATTTATTTTCATTAAAAAACCTCTTTTTGTTTTCTTATATTATTTCTTTCAATTTCAAAAACATATCCTATAATTCTTCTTCTTATCATATCAACAATATCATCAAAAAGCACACCATATTTATACATAAAAGAAGTTCCCCGTTTATTTTCTATAACTCTAACTATTTTTGCATCAATTTCAAAATTTTCATCACCTAAATCAAATTTTGTTCTTACAATCTGATCTTTTTCGAGTTTTTCAGAAGTTCTTAAAAATACACCACCACCAGAAACATCCATAATATAACCTTTTCTTAAAGGACTTAAAGGAGTGTTGTTATCTTCAAGCGATAAGCCCTGAAAATAAAACGGTAATCTCAAATCAACTCTAACATAATTTCTTCTCTGTATTCTTTCTATAGATTCAGGTATGTCAACAACAATTGTCTTTTTTACCCCTTCCTCTACTCTTGCAATATGAGCAGAAAACTCATATATAGCACCAGGTTCATTTTCTCTGAAAAAACTCAAAAATATAAGAGTTTTAGCCCAGAATTTAATTTCCTGACCACTTTTATCTTCTGGAGATTCTATAAATATTTCTTTTTTGTCCAATTTAGATATTCTTGAAAGATAATTGCCACGAAAAAGTCCAGACTTGACTTCTACAAGAATATTTAAACCAGATTCAAGTTTTTCAAGATGTTCGCCATCAGCCATTAACTTAACCTCTTAAATAATCTATAAACATTTTCTGTAGTCTTCTCCTCTATTTCTAAAACATCAACCTTATGCACAGAAGCAATTTTTTGTGCAATAATCGGTATATATGAAGGATCATTTCTCTTTCCTCTAAAAGGAACTGGTGTCATATAAGGACAATCTGTTTCAAGAAGCAATCTATCTACCGGTGTAGCTTTAACAGCTTTGAGATCGTTTTTTCTAAAAGTCACAGTTCCAGTAAAAGAAATATAAAATCCTAGCGAAAGAAATCTTTCAACTTCTTTTTCATCGCCAGAAAAACAATGCATAACACCTTTTGAGACATTATGAGATTTTAAAATTTCATAACAATCATCATACGCATCACGACAATGTATAACAACTGGAAGCTCTTTTTCTTTAGCAATTTCAAGCTGTTTTATAAAAACTTTCTTCTGAATATCAATCGGAGAATACTCTTTAAAATAATCAAGACCAATTTCTCCAAGACCTATAATCTTTTTATCGGCAAAAAACAAAAATAAGTTCTCTTCAAAATTTTTATTATAATTTATAGCATCATGAGGATGCATTCCAACTGTACCCCATATATGTTCAAAACGATTTATAATCTCAATTGTTTTTTTACAGGAATTTAAATCATAACCAATATTTATTATTCTTCCAACAGAATTATCTAGTGATTTTTTGTAAACAATTTCAATATCATTGTCAAACTGTTCATTTTGAAGATGAGCATGACTATCAATAAACATTAAAGCCACCTGTTTTTGAAATCATATTTTTCAACAATAATCTTTCCTTCATCAAAGAGTTTTAAAAAAGCTTTAGCAACAACAGGATCAAACTGAGTACCTGAACATTTTTCAATTTCAGCCTTTGCAATCTTCGCAGGAAGACCTTCTCTATAAGGTCTATCAGAAGTCATAGCGTCAAAAGTATCAGCAACTGCTATTATCCTTGCACCAAGTGGTATTTCCTCACCTTTAAGACCTTCTGGATATCCATGACCATCCCATCTTTCATGATGATATTTAACAATAGGAACAATATCTTCAAGAAAATTTACACTTTGTAAAATATCTGCACCAATAACAGGATGTTTTTTAATTATTGAAAACTCATCATCAGTGAGTCTACCGTTTTTATTCAATATATTTTCAATAATACCAATTTTTCCAATATCATGAAGAAGACTTGCATACTCAAGCCTTTCTAACTGTTTTTTATTGTACCCCAAATATTCAGCAATAGGAATTGCATATTTTGTAACCTGAGAAGAATGTCCACCAGTATAACTATCTTTTGCATCAAGAGCATTTGACAAAGCAAGTATTGTAGTCTTATAAGAATCTTTCATATTATCATAAAGATTAGCATTTTCAATTGCTACAGCAATCTGACTAGACAATATAATGAGAAGTTCTAAATCGTTTTCATTGAATATTTCATTATTTTCTTTGTTATTAACACTTAAAACACCAATTATCTCATTTTTAATCTTTAAAGGAACGCATAAAAACGATTTGTTTGAATATTTATCGTTTTTTTGAGACTTTTTTTCACCATCAAGTTCTCTTTCTATATCTTTAATTAAAAGAGGGTTTCCTTCTACAGCGACTTTACCAATAATACCCTGACCAATCGGAATAGTAAGATTATTAACTAATTCTCTATCAAGACCTTTACTTATTTTAAGCACAAGATTTTCCTTTTTTTCATCAAAAAGAAAAAGACTTACTCTTCCAACTTTTAAAACATCAACTGTAACAGAAAGTACCATATCAAGAAGCAATTCAAGATCAAGCACACTATTTATAGCATTACTAATATTATGAAGCTCACCAAGTTCTTGAATTTTTCTATCAAGAAGACTTTTCATAACAACATAATCTTTTGTATCTTGTTTTTTTGAATAAACAGAATAAACAGAAAGTAAAAAAAACATCATAGTAACAAGAATTCTATGATAAACACTTTCAAGATTAATTAATACAAAAAGGAAAAAAAGAATAACATTAAAATATATTATTATTAAAAAAATGTTTTCCTGAAATAATAATTTTTTTCTAAAAAAATACAAACCCGAAAGCATACTAAATAGCAATAAAACAGATATACTGAAAAATCCTCTTCCTGATTTAAGACCCTCAGAAACAAATAACCATATACCAGTATTTAATAGACTAGCTATTATAAAAAACAAAAATTTCATTTATTTGAATCCTCTGAATAAATGACACAACAAAGAGATGCATCATTAAACTTATATTTTTTAATACACTACTTATTTACTTTTAAGCTCTTTTAATTTTTTCAAAAGCTCAGGAGAAAAAACAGAATATTTATTTCTGCCTGTTTCTTTAGAATAATACATAGCATTATCAGCAGCTTCTATAAGATCTACCTTTTCTTCCGCATGATATGGATATGTTGACACACCAAGACTAACAGTTATAGGAACAATTTTATCCTCAACATAAAAATCATAAGTTTCTATGTTCTTTCTAATTCTTTCAGCAGGGACTCTCGCTTCTTCAGTCGTAAGTTCAGGAAGTATAACTGAAAATTCTTCTCCACCATATCTAGCTGGAATATCAACATCTCTAACACTTTTTTCAACAAGTCTAGCAACAATTTTTAACACTCTATCGCCAACCTGATGACCATAAGTATCATTGAATATTTTAAAATGATCAATATCCATCATTAAAAATGATAAAGGTTTTGAATACCTTTTAGCTCTCTGAAGTTCTTCATCAAGCCTCTGTTGGAAATATCTATGAATATAAAGTTTTGTAAGTCCATCTGTAATAGCAAGTCTATAAAGAATAGCTTTATCTATAGCAATAGCAGCCTGTAAAGCAATAGCTTCAAAAAGGTCTCTATCACTATCATTATATGTATTAGGTATAGATTTACTAATATTTATAACTCCAATTAATTTATCTTTAACTTTTAAAGGAGCAGACATAAGAGTTCCGCTCTCAGCTTTTCTACCTTTCATTTTTTCAAAACCAGCTTCTTTCATAGTATCGTAAATAAGAAGAGGTTTTCCAGTGCGAATAACCCAACCAACAATACCACGATTAGGATTTATAAGTGTATCTCTAATTATATCCTCAGGCAAGCCATAAGAAGCTTCAATCTTAAGCATTTCAGTTTCATCATCAAAAAGCATTATTGAACCTTTTTCCGCTTCAAGCACATTTATAGAAATATCCATAATTTCACTCAAAAGTTCTTTATAATCAAGAACAGCACTTATTGTCTGAGAAATTTCATAAAGAATTTTAAGATCACTCATTTTCTTTTTAAGATTTTTTCTCATTTTATCAAAAGATTTAGCAAGCTCTCCAATTTCATCACCAGAATCAATATGAAGTTCCTGAGAAAGATCACCCCCTGCAATACTTAAAGCTACTTTATGAAGCATTTTAAGCTGCCTAGTTATACCATGAGAAAAAACAACACCAAGAGCAATAGAAAACAACATAAAAACAGTAACCACATACATAAATTTTTTCATTAATTCTCTAGCAGGCTGAAAAGCTTCTCTTTCAGTCTGTTCAATAACAACACCCCAAGTAGGAGAAAAAAATCCACCTGTACGAACAAGATCATCTTTAAAAAGTTCTGTACTAACATAAGAAGCAAATTTAGGAGTAATAGAATTAATAAAAACTCTGCCACCATCTCCAAGTTTTTTTAACTCATTTATTTTATCATTATCAATATATTTAGTTTTTGAATCAAATTTTTCTTCATTTGAATGAGCAATAAGAAAACCTGTTTTTTCATCAATTACAAATGCAAATCCAGTTTTACCAAAATTCACCCTTTTAACAGCTTCCCAAACTTCAGTAAGAGAAATTTCTGCAATTAAAATACCCACAGGTTTAAGAAGATTATTTCTAACATATACTCCCATAACCTGCATAGGAAAACCAGTTTCTTTATCAAAATAAACATCTGAATAAAAACCATTATTAACATTACTACCCCTAACCGAACCAAAATACCAATATTTAAGGACATTAGGATCAATATCATCAATTTCAGAAAGCTGTTTTACAACTTTGCTTCCACCTTTATTTACAGCAGCGATACCCTTACTTCCTCTCGAATCAACAAAATAAAGGTTTTTAAAAATAGTAAAATTATTAAGAGTAGTTCTAAGAATTGTTTTTTCTTCTTCACCAAAATTACCAGTTTGAAGACTAGGAAGTTTTGAAGTAGATTTAAGCATTTTATGAGCAGTAATAATTTTTTCATTAAGTTCCTGAGCCAAAACCACAGAAATTCTCTTACTAGAATCAATTATCTGATCTCTAATAACTTGTTTTTGAGAAGTATAAGCAAAATAACCTAGAGTCATAAGAGGAACTATTCCAACAATAAGGAATAGTATCATAAGCTTTTGTTTCATAGAAAAACGAATATTGTCATCTTCAAAATAATTAGTTTTTTTCATATTTACCTACTATATTATATATATCGTATTCTAACAAATTTTTTTTAGCAATTTCAACAAAAAAAACAAAAACTGATAATATACTATATAAAAAAAGAAATATAAGCAATATAAAAATCAGTATAAGAACAGTATGCAATGCGTATTAAAGCTGTATAAGAACAGTATGCAATGCGTATGAAAGCGGTATAAGGGTGGCGAAATGGCAAAAGAACAAATCAAAATGTTCACTGAACATTTTTTGGCGAAGTAGGAAGAGCAATGTGGAATTAGAAAATCTTTGAAAGCTTGTCATATGCCGTGTTGACTTGTCAAGTTTTTTTTTATAAATACTTAATTTTCAGTTTGCAGGTTTTAGACTTTTTTTCGCATATCAAAATTATCTGTTACGGGTCCTGTCGACTGCGAAGTAT